>CAZDLU010000016.1:0-41206 GCA_964506725.1 uncultured Rhizobium sp. | reverse complement strand
TTATAAATTGCTTTTGGGAGTTCTAAGAAAAACTCCGCTTAAGTTGTCTTGAACCAATTAATAATATTAGGATTATCGCAGAACTTCTTATTATGCGTAAGTTTTGCGATTCTACTCTCATCTTGTTTCAAGCCATATTGAAAAATTTGTGTGCGATAATTAGCGATGTCATCAATTAAACGCAAACGCAGCTCCTCATATTCGCGTGCGCCTCTAATATATTTTTTGGCAAACTCGCGATATTCTTCGACATTGTCAATGCGACGATAAAATCCGAGAAAAAATAAATTTTTCTTGGTAAAAATATCATAAACTAAGCGATTTCCTTGCGTAATATTTTGGTAGGAATTACCAATCAAATCAGAATTGCGCAAAAAATTTGACATGTCTTGGTACAGCGTAAAATCATGCTTGGCATTAGTTTTTTTTGATTTTTCCCAGTGCCTAAATCTTTTTTGCAAATCAATATAATCAGAATTTAGCAAATCAATTTCTGTTGCGATATTGCCGCGATATTTGCTGCGTTTTAAAAGATCTTTTATGTGTAGGTCGCGCTCTAACACATTGCTATTTAAGGTAGCAGTGACTAATTGATTGAGAGATTCAATTTTATTTTCGGTAGATTTTTGTTGGGATGAAGTGTTGTATAAGTAGTAGGGAGAACAGCTAGCTAAGAATATAATAAATACTAATATTGTGGTTTTTTGCATAATTATTTTGACATGAAGTTGGTCTGACTTCATTTAAATTTCTTTCTTCAACCTTTCAACGCGCGCTCTTAAATCAACCAAAAATCCTTCCACACCTTTTTCTGAAATTGCCGAATTAAATTCCGATCTTTGCGTTTCAATCAAACTTACACCTTCAGTTGTAAAGTCAACAATTGCAAGCTTGGAACCCTCATCGCGCACCCGGAAATCAACATTAATTTCAACATCAGAATCGCGCGGTAGAAATATCGCTTTAGCAATATAAAAATTATTACGTTCAGCAACTTCATTTACCGTAAATTTGCGGCCATTATAATTTTTAAATTTGGGACCGTAGGTATTAATCATGAAGCTGCGATAAAGTTTTCTGAATTCTTCTTTTTGAGTATCGGAAATTGTTTTGTAATTTTTACCCAAAACAAAACGCGCAATCCATTCGGCATCAATTACCGAATCAACAATGGCAATGATTTCCGATCTTTTTTTACTTTCAGTAAGGTTTTTTTGATTAGCAATCGTAACAATTTTATTGCCGACATTATCTACGAATTTCCTTACCGCTTCTTTGTCAGTTGCAGCACTCGCTTCAAAAGAAAATGCTATTAAAAAAATGCTTAAAATAACTTTTTTCATAATTTAATTTTTAATATCAGATTGACGTTTTTGTAGATACATGCTGCGGAATGTAGCATAAGAATCAAATGAATCTTGGCGCACGTCGGAAATTACATTAATTAATTTTTCTCTTTCGTCAATAGCACGTGCAGTATTAACGGCAAATAGATTATTATCGTTAAATAATGCTTTGTTTGATCCCACGCCAAGCGAGTTAAATTGGAAAGGATCCACTACTAAATCAGTAACCAAACCGGAGAAATCGCGACCCGAACTTGGTCCAAGAAATGGCAGCATTATGTAAGGTCCGGAGTTAATTCCGTAATAGCCTAAAGTTTGTCCGAAATCTTCCGGTTTATATTGTATTTTTTTTGTCTCGGCTATATTAAATAAGCCGCCGAGGCCTATTGTACTATTAATTAAAAAAGTGGAAGTGGTTGCAAAAAAATTATCACTTTTTCCTTGAAGCAAAGAATTAAAAGCCGAAATAGGCAAAGTTAAATTTACTAAAAAATTTCTTACGGAAATTCTTATTTTGTGTGGAACCTGTTTTCTGTAGGTTTGGGCAATATGTTCGAAAAAATAACGATCAAAAGCATCGTTAAATTTATAAATTTTGCGATTATATTTTTCGAGCGGATCATAAATTTTTACTTCATTTTCGCTATATACTTCTTCAAATTCACTATCATCATAAACATACTCAGCAGCCTTGACAGACAAGGGTGAAAGCAGCATCAATAAAAAAAACGCAATGAAGAAATTATATTTTTTCATGCGAATTTTGAGAAAGATTGGCATCAATTTGATCTAATAAATCCTGAGCTTTTTCATAATCGGGCTTTTGCCTTAATAATTCTTTTAAAACTACGCGAGCCTGTAGCAGTTTTTTGTTTAAAGCCAGACAATAAGCCAATTGGTAATGGCTATCATAATGATCGGGCCAGAATTTTTTTATAAAACGAAAACGAAAAATTGCTTCCGGCAAATGACCATTTTCTAAATGTTTTAAACCAAGTTGGTAATTAGTATCACGCAAATTTTGACATTTTTTTATAAGCTCGGAAATTTCAGTTTTTATCCAGCTTATTTTTTCTTGGGTAAAAAAAGTCAAATTTTCTAACTTGCCGCGAATTAGCTTGCTGAGTTTCTCTTTGCCTTCCTGCTGTTTTTTATCTTTTCTACCGAACATGTTTTAGATTTTTTGATAGGCAAAATATGCCAATTCCCAAGAAATTTGGCAAATCTTATTATCGCTATCATAATTTTTCAAACAGAAATTATTGAACTGTTTCAATTTTGCTTTGGTAATAGTATTTACAAGGTTCGGTGAATAATTAGCGCCTATTATTTTTATTGATTTTAAAGCGTCAATTCCATTAGAAAATTTTTGTTTTTCCAATATTTTTTCAAAAAAAATTTTTTTATATTTCAAATCTTCAAAAAAATTAATTTTCGGTAATTCGTTAAAATGAAAATCACAACCGCTTTTTATGCTGGCATATTTAAGTTCACTAAGGCTGTTGCTGCAAGGAAGCACGCCTAAAAAAATTCCGTTTGGTTTTAATAAAGCAAAAATTTTTTCCAGGGTCTTATTTAAATCGTTTACCCATTGTAAAGCAAAACAAGAAATTATGATGTCGAATGATTGGTCAGGAAATGGCGGATTTTCTATGTCGCCAAGGATAGGGAAAATATTTTTCGGACGATTGTGCCATTGATTTAACATTTCTTGAGAGAGATCAAGCTCGTAAATTTGATTAGTACAGAAATTTTTTGCAATAAAACTTGTCCCTGATCCTAAATCTAAAATAACCGAATCCGGTTTTATAAAATTTTGTCCAATCTTGCAAATCCTGGATGCGGCAATGGTTTGAATCTCAGCGTTTTTATCATAAAAATTAGCTTTTTTGGAAAAATTTTGCGCAATTATTTTTTTATCAAAGGGCATTATTTCTGAACTTCTGCTTCGATTAATTTAACTATGTGATCAACCAATTCTTCGCTGGTAACTTTATGATCAGGCTTTCCGTTCATATAAACATTATGCTTGCCGCCGCCACCGCCGGTAATGCCGATGGTGGTATGTGCCGCTTCGCCAAGACCGTTTACAACGCAACCTAAAATTGAAATATCAAGCGGCTTTTTAATATGTTCCACACGCTTTTCCACTGCTTCTACGGTTTTTATTACGTCAAACGCTTGTCTAGCACATGATGGACAAGAAACCAAGTTTATGCCGCGATGACGCAGTCCCAGACTTTTCAAAATTTGATAGGCAACTTTAACTTCTTCCCTTGGTTCTGCAGAAAGTGAAACGCGCATAGTATCGCCAACTCCTTGCCACAGAAGGTTTCCAAGACCAATTGAAGATTTAATCGTTCCCGCCATTAAGCTTCCGGCTTCAGTAATTCCTATATGAAGCGGATAATCACAAGCTTCGGCAAGAGCCTTGTATGAAGCCACCGCCAAAAAAACATCAGAAGCTTTAACGCTTATTTTGAAATTAAAAAAATCATTATCTTCCAAAATTCTCATATGCCTTTGCGCTGACTCAACTAGAGCCTCAGGTGTTGGCGTTTTATATTTATTTAGTAAATCCTGCTCCAGAGATCCGGCATTAACACCAATACGAATCGAACAGCCATAATCCTTGGCGGCTTTTATCACTTCCTTGACTTTCTCATCAGAACCAATATTTCCCGGATTTATTCTTAAACATTTTGCACCGGCTTCGGCTGCTTCAATAGCGCGTCGATAATGAAAATGAATATCGGCAATGATGGGAACTGGGCAGTGCGGTATGATTTTTTTTAACGCTTCGGTTGATTCTTTATCGGGTACTGAAATTCGCATCAATTCTGCACCAACTTCGGCGCATTCATTGACTTGGCGTATTGTTGCTTCAACATCAACCGTTGGTGTATTTGTCATCGATTGTACTGAAATCGGCGCATCGCCGCCAACTGCAACATTTCCGACAAAAATTTGGCGCGACTTACGGCGATGTATGGCGCGATAGGGACGTATTTCGTTTAATTGTTCCTGATTCATGAAGAGATTAGATCAAAAATTTTGATTATTTTGGCTCGGTTTATTTTTATCAATTCAGCCAATTTATTTTGATCGTAGTTTAGAACTTTAATAATTGATGTAAAGTCTAAAAAACCAGTGCCGACATAGCTTTGATAGGTTTTTATTTCCGGAATTTCTAAATAACTTAAAGCTATTAAAGCGCGGAAAAAAATCGGTGCAAAATTATTTTCGAAAAACTCTGTATCAAAATTAATTTCTTCAGATTGATTAATTGAAAAATCGCTCCCGGACAGCTTGGATATTGATTCCTCAAGATTTTCAAACATTACCGTATAAAATTTTTCGATATTCTTTTCATTAATTTTAAAAATATCTAACCAAAGCTCGGGACTTGAGTTATCTAGTCGGAAGGCCTTAGCAAAAAATTCATCTTTAATGTTTGCCGGTGAAAATTCCTTGGTTAAAAAAGATAAAAATTGTGGCAAATGGGAAACTAAAGCATAAATTTCATCATGGGCTCTTGAGTCAATAAAATCAACATTGCAGCCAATTTTTTTTGCTACGTTTTCAACTATAGAAATAATTTCTTTATCTTTAGTACTTTTATCTGGACAAATTATAAATTTCTTCTCTAAAAAAAGTTCTGCTGTCGAATTTTCAAAACCGTTATTTTGTGAACCGGCAATGGGATGGCAAGCCACAAAATTATTAAGATTTATTTTTAAATTTTTGACCGAACCTAAATCGATAATTATTGTATCATTATGAATTTTGTGAGAGATCTTCTTAATGATTTTATCATAAGCGCCGATTGGGGTTGAGAGCACAATAAAATCAAGCTTTGGCCACGTTTCATCAAGATTTAAAATTTCGTCAATAATGCCTTCGTCTAAAGCATTTCTTAGATTTTCCTCATCAAGATCACAAGCGGCAATTTCAGCGCTGATATTTTTCTTACGAAGCGCACGTGCAAACGAACCGCCAATTAGGCCAAGTCCGATCACTAAAGTTTTTTCAAAAAAAATGTGTGACAAGTTAAAAATTATATTTAATGTTTGTGTGGGATCGAAGCTTTTGAAAAGCAAAATATACAGACAAGAAATTAACTTGCCTTTTAAATATAAAATTTTTTAAATTAAGCAATGAAAAGATTGGTTTTTATTTTAGCTATCTTTTTTTCTATCGCTTCTTGTTCAACAAAAGTGATAGATGTTAAAAGCCCTTGCGTTTCTAATGAGGATGGGCCTTGCGGTCCTAAAAAACCAATCAATGATTGGTGGTTAAAAAATTCAAAAAATTCTTATAAACAAACTTCTTAAATATGGCTGATATTATTGAAAATAATGCAAAAAATTCTGATACTGGCGGAACCGGAAGCGCTGGTAATAATGCTGCCGGTAGTACTGGCGGCACTGAGTCCAAACAAAGCGGACAAAAATCTTTTGCAGAAAGATATTCTAAAAAGCCAAGCTTCACTTCTGAAAGCCTTTCGAACAAGAAAGATGGTGGTTTTGCAGCCAATACTCAGCAAAACGATATTGCTAAAAAAGCTGAAGCTCCTGTTTCCAAGAGTTCCACAGTAAATAAAGTGGAGCCGCATAAAAAAGCGCAAGCAGAATATATTTATTTAGTAAAGGGAATCGATGCCGGACGCAATGCCTGGTACTATGTATTAGTTGAACGCTTGAAAGTCCAACTATTCTTAAAAGCTTTAAACGACGATATTATTCATCTTGAAAATTATGGGAAAATTCTTTATTCAGCCTACGGCGATGAACCTCCTGCTGAAATTACGAAAAAATTAAAAGAAGAATACGGAATAGAAGATTAATGATGAAAATTAAAACTATCATTCTAGTTGTTTTTTCGGTGTTTCTTGGATTTGTTTCAGCTACTTCGCTGTCACAAATTCAAGTTAAACCCTTGAAATTGAAGATTAAAGAAGTTGCCGATGATCAGGGTGAATTTTTAAATGAAGTCATTGACATAGTTAAAAAAGATTACGTTGAAGAAAAAACCGACACTCAGCTTGCGGAATCTGCGGCAACCGGCATTCTCTCCTCTCTTGATCCGCATTCTTACTACTTAAACAAAGAAGGTTTTAAAGATATTCAAACCACAACTAAGGGCGAATTTGGCGGTGTGGGAATTGAAATTACTTCAGAATTTTCGGTAATAAAAGTTGTTACGACTCTTGAAGATACGCCGGCTTTTAAGGTTGGAATCAAGTCGGGTGATTATATTACAAGAGTTAATGGCGAAAGCATTATTGGTTTAACAATTGACGAAATTGTAAAAAAATTGCGCGGCAAACCCGGAAGTAAAGTTAAGGTAACGATTTTGCGTAAAGGTGAAAAGGCGCCTATTGAAAAAGAAATTACGCGTCAAATAATTAAAGTAAAAGCTGTCAGATCGCAAAGATTTGGCGATATTGGTTATGTAAAGATAAATACTTTCTCGGAGCAGGCCTATAGTGGCTTGGTAAGTGAAATTGAAAAAATGTCAAAGAAAGAAAAATTCCGAGGTTTTGTTTTGGATTTGCGGGGTAATCCGGGTGGATTGTTAGATCAAGCTATAAAAGTTAGCGATGTTTTTCTAGATAAAGGCAAGGTAATTGTTTCAATTAAAGGTCGCGATGTTACTGAAAATAAAGAATTTAAAGATGACTCAGATGAAACTTTATTAAAGAATATTCCGGTAGCGGTTTTAATAAATGAAGGTTCGGCATCAGCTTCTGAAATTGTGGCCGGAGCTTTGCAGGACAACAAACGCGCAGTGGTGCTTGGAATAAAATCTTTTGGTAAAGGTTCGGTGCAAACAGTGATTCCGCTTAAGCATAATCAAGGTGCGGTGCGTTTAACTACTTCGCTTTATTATACACCAAGCGGCAAATCAATTCAGGCGCATGGCATTGAGCCAAATATTGTGGTAACCGAAGCTAAATTGGAAAAGCCGCAAAATGCTTTTGAGCGCGATTCCGAAGCGGATTTAAAAAATCACATTGAAGTGCAATTACAACAAGAAATTGAATCGGAAAAACAAAGACAAGTTAAAGATGATAACTTGGAATTATATGAAAAGGACTACCAATTGGCGCGCGCCCTGGATTTAATGCGTGGAATCGATGTTTATAAAAATGTCGCCGAATGAAAAAAATAATTTTTGCATTTTTTTTCTGTCTTTTCAATTTTTCCTCTCTTGCTTTCGACAACCCAAAAACTGATTTCATCATTGCTAAGGTTAATAATAAGGCAATCACTAATTCCGAGCTTTCCAACCGTTATAATTTAGTTTTATTAATTTCGAAAATGACTGTAAAATCCGAAGTTGATAAGCAAATGTTGCGCGAGCAAATTTTGGATAAGATGGTAGATGAAGAATTGATAAGACAGGAAGCGCAAAGTTTAAAAATTGAAGTGGCACCGCAAGAAATAAGGGAAGCAGTTGATATTTTGGCAGCAAGACAAAAATTAAATGCGACACAATTAAAAGTTAACTTAAGCAAAAAAGGCGTTTCTTTTGATAATTATTTAAAGCAAATTGAGGCTGAAATTCTGTGGTCTAAAACCATTGCCAATACACTAAAATCAAAGGTTAAAGTCACTGATGTCGAAATTAAAGAATTCTTTGAAGAAAATAAATTTGATATAAACGTTAAAAAATTTCTCTTGGCCGAAATTTTTATTCCAAAGTCTGATAATGGTAAACAATTGGCAGAAAAACTTGTGCTTGAGCTTAGGAATGGCGCGGATTTTAACGCCATCGTGCAACAATTTTCGCGCGGATTAAATGTTGAAAATAATGGTGAATTGGGCTGGCTTTCCAGTCACGATCTTGATAAAAAAATTTATAATATCTTACTTCGTGTCAACAAGGGCGGTTATTCAGATGCTATAAATTTGCCGGACGGTTTTCATATTTTTAAAGTAATCGATATAAAAACTGAAACGCATATCGCAAATCAAGATATGGAAGCGGCGCGTAATGCCATTTTTGCTAAAAAGTTGCAAAGCTTGGCGAAGGGCTATTTGCTTGACTTGCGCAAAAAGTCTTTTATTGAAATTGAGAAAAAATAATTATTTCGCTAAAGCTGCAACACCAGGTAATTCCTTACCTTCTAACCATTCCAAAAATGCACCGCCGGCTGTTGAAATATAAGTAAAATCATCAGTTAAATCGGCGCCGTTTAAAGCAGAAACAACATCGCCACCACCAGCGATTGAAAGTAGTTTTCCTGATTTCGTTAGTTTTGCTGCCACCTTACCAAAGCTTGTGGTTCCTATGTCGAAAGGCTTCATTTCAAAAGCGCCGAGTGGTCCGTTCCAAACTAAAGTTTTATGATTTTCTAAAATTTTTTCCAAATTTTTTATAGAGGCTGAACCAATATCAACGATAATATCGTCATCCGCAACATTATCTGCAGCTATGATTTTGCTAGTAGCGCCTGCTTTAAATTCTTTTACCACAACAACATCAGAAGGTAAAATTATTTCGCAGTTATTTTCTTTCGCAGTTGTAATAATTTTTAATGCTGTATCCTTTAGATCTTTCTCGCACAAGGATTTGCCGATATTTTTTTCTAAAGCAAAAAGGAAAGTATTAGCCATGCCGCCGCCGACAACCACGGTTTGCGCTTTAGTTACGAGTGAATTTAACAAATCAATTTTTGTTGAAACCTTAGCACCACCAACTACTGCCATCATTGGCTTTTTGGCATTTTCTAAAAGATTGGTCAAATTATCCAATTCAGCTTCCATTAAAAATCCGGCAGCCGATTTTAAAATAGCCGGAATGCCGGTAATTGAAGCGTGGGCGCGGTGCGAACAAGAAAATGCATCATTAACATAAAGATTGGCAAGTGAAGCAAGTTGTTTAGAAAATTCCGGATCATTTTTGGTTTCAGCCTTATAAAAACGCAGATTTTCTAACATAATTACTTCGCCGTAGTTCGTGGTTTCAACGGCTTTTGTAACTTTTTCGCCGATGCAATCATCAATAAACGAAACTTTCACCGAGCCAAGTAATTCTTGAAGGCGCGTCATTAATTGTTTAATTGACATCGAGGGTTCAGTTTTTCCTTCCGGCCTGCCGAAATGCGAAATTACTATCACCTTGGCTTTTTGTTCAGCTAAATATTTGAGGGTAGGGATTACGGCTCTAATGCGCGTATCATCTTCGATTTTGCCGTTTACGACCGGAACATTGATATCAACGCGAACAATAACGTTTTTGTTAGTCACAACACAGTCTTTAAGGCGATTGAAATTTGGCATAATAAATTCTTGATTTTTTTAAAAAAGCGCCTTAAAATACACGCCTTCAAAAATTTTTCCAACTAAAATCTAATTAATTATGGGTACTAAGAACAACCCGAAAAACCGGGCTAAAGCGCTTGAAAAAAAGAAATTTAACGGCAAGGAAGTTGAGCCGGTTTATTATCACGGTGTCCATGCCGGTCACGGTAAATATATGTCGGCAAAATATGCCGGTTCTACCAATTTGGTGGTTGACGCTGCCGGAAAGCCGCTACAGTGGGACGAATTAAACTAAATTTAAATGCCTGAAGTAATTATCAATGGCCCGGCTGGAAGGATAGAAGGGCGTTATCATCAAAGCTCTAATCCTAAAGCGCCGGTGGCTTTGGTCCTACATCCTCATCCGCTGCATGGCGGCACGATGAATAATAAAATTACTTATCATTTATACAAAAATTTTGTTGATAATGGATTTTCGGTGCTGCGCATAAATTTTCGCGGGGTTGGTAAATCACAAGGTAAATTTGATAATGGGGCTGGTGAATTGCTCGACGCTACTGCTGTAATGAATTGGTTGCACGACCAAAATATGGAAGCTACGGAATATTGGATTGCCGGCTTTTCTTTCGGAGCCTGGATTGCTTTGCAAGCTGTAATGAGAAGGCCTGAACTTGAAAATTACATTTTAGTAGCGCCTCCCGCAACCAAATATGATTTTAATTTTATCGTGCCTTGTTCGGCTACCGGTCTTATTATTCAAGGTAGCAAAGATGAGATTACTAACGAATCTGATACGGCAAAATTAGCTGAAAAATTAGCCGATAGAAATGAAGCTGAAATTAATTACCAAGTTGTAAATAATGCCGATCATTTTTTCAAGTCACATTTAGAAGAGTTTGATGCGGTTGTTAATAATCACATTAAACATCGTTTGCTTCTTGATTCTTCGAAAGTGCGCAAAGTCAAGAGAGATCGCCGTCGTCGTCGTAAAAAGAAAAATGTTGTGGAAGTAAAACCAGAGCGCAATCACTTTCCGGTGAAGCCATTTTTAGATTTAGATTCAATCTAAATTATTCCATCTTTAATCATCAATACTCGATCTGTCTCCTTTGCAAGTTCCATATTATGCGTTACAATCAAGCAGCTAATTTGATATTTGCCGGTTAAATTCTTTAGCAAAGCAAATATTTTCTGGGAAAGTTCAGAATCAAGATTTCCGGTAGGTTCATCAGCTAAAATCAGAGATGGTTTTGTGACAATGGCGCGTGCTAAAGCAACGCGTTGTTGTTGTCCACCCGAAAGTTCCGCCGGCTTGTGATTAACGCGATCTTCTAAACCAACTTCAATTAAAATTTTTTTAGCTTCCTCAAAAGCTTCTGCTTTACTTTTTTCTTGGATCAGAAGAGGCATAGCAACATTTTCTAACGCGGAGAATTCCGGCAATAAATGATGGAATTGATAAACAAAACCAATATTATTTTTACGCAATTCAGTTCGTGTTCTGTCATCGGCATTTGAAGTATCAATGCCATTAATAAAAACCTGTCCCGAACTAGGATTATCAAGAAGGCCGGCAATTTGCAGAATTGTAGTTTTTCCTGATCCGGAAGGTCCGGTAAGTGCTAAAAACTCGCCTTTATTTATTTCTAAATTAACATTTTTTATAACGTCAATTTTTTTCTCTGCTTGCAAGAAATTTTTAGTGATGTTTTGTAATTTTAATATCATTAAAACTACCTTCTTGCACGTTTTGCCGGTCTTTCATCTTCGTCTTCGTCATAATAATCTTCATCTTCATCATCACTATCAAGCTCTTCTTCCTCGTCTTCGTCAGATTCTTCATCATCGCTATCAGAATCCTTATCTTCGTAATCGAATTCATCAAACTCATCTTTTTGCATTTTTGGCTCAGAACCCAATTTATCTTTGGCTGTAGTAATAACTTTTTCTTTTGCTTCTTCAAAATCAATATTATAAATAGCCGCATATTCACTAGCTAAACGGGCGATTGCAGTTTCATAAATTATACGTTCAGAATAAGATCTTTCACCATCTTCAATATCACGTGTTAAATCACGCAAAACTTCAGCAAGTAAAATAATATCGCCGGAATTAATTTTTGTTTCATATTCCTGAGCTCGACGTGACCACATGCCTTTTAACTTTTTTACACCGCTGCGCAAAATTGAAAATACTTCATCCATTTGCGCTTTTGTGGCAAGAGGTCGTAAACCCACTTTAGAAATACTGTCAGCCGGAATTTTTATCGTTAATTTTTCTTTTTCAAAAAACATCAAATAACAACTAAATTCTTTGCCAAGAACTGTCATGGTTTGGAAATCGGCAATTTTACCGACACCGTGTGAAGGGTATACTGCGTAATCGCCGGCTCTGAACAACTTAGATAAAGGTGCTGCAGCTTTAACTTCGATTGAAGTTTTTGCAGTTTCTTTTTTTGCTATTGGTTTTTTTTCTTTAACTTGAGTTTTTGGTGCAACTTTTTTATCAACTTTTTTATTAATAGTTTTTACCGGTTTTTTTTGCGCAACTTTCTTTACTTTTTTAATTTCTTTTTTAACTTGTTTCTGTTTTTTTTGCACAATTTTTTTTGCAGCAACTTTTTTTACAGCGGATTTTTTAACCATTTTTTTTGGCTTCTGAATTTTTTTATTTTTTTTAGATGACATAAAAATTTTTGTAGAAATAATAACGAAGGAAAGCAGTATATAGGAAAATTAGTTACTGTGCAAGAAATTATTTAAAATCGTTATTTCCGTAGCTTAAAAAATGTCGGCGGACATAATAAAATCCTAGAATATTTTGAAAAAATTCTCCAAATTCAGCAAAAAAATTAATAAATCGCAGTTTTTTGCCGTTCTTGATGAAATTATTGAGCATCGCCTTTTTAGGCCGGTTATTATTACTATTGTAACCGGTTTTGTGGTTTTGCAAAGTTTGCAATATCTCGATAATTATCTTAATGATTATAATGAAAGAAAGGCCGCTAAGCTTGCGCGTACGCCGATTAAAATCAATATTTCAGATAAAATAATTAATTTTGACATTGATGAAGATCAAATCATTGAGCATCGTGTGAAGGCCGGTGATACAATGTCTAGCATCCTATTTACAATTGGTGCTAGTGAAAATGATGTAAATGAAATTTTAACAGCTTTAAAAAAGGTTTTTGATTTGCGTGCGATTATTGCCGGGGATTATATTACGATAAAATATAAGTTGAAAATAGGTTATAAAGCCGGAGCTACTGCCGGTGTGGAAAGCGATGGTGATGTAGAAAGAAAAGTGTTAATTAGCAGCATAACGGTAGCACCTTCGCCGGAACGTGAAATTCTAGTATCGCGAGCTGAAAATGGTTCATATTCAGCTAAAGAAATTAAAGTAAAATTGGTTCGCAATGTGGCGAAATTTTTGGGCACTTTAAAGAGTGGGCTTTTTGTGGATGGAATCAATGCCGGTGTGTCTCCGACCGCGATGATGAACATGATTAATCTTTATAGTTACGATGTCGATTTTCAGCGCGATATTCATAGTGGTGATAAATTTGAAATTTTGGTCGAAAGTTTTTATCGCGAAGATGGTAAAAAAGTAAAGGACGGCGATATTTTATTTTCATCTCTTACGGTTCATGGTAAAGCGATTAACATGTATATGTATAAAATTGATGGTAAAAATGAATATTTTGACATAAGCGGAAATAGTATGCGTAAGTCGTTGCTACGTACTCCGATCAACGGTGCCAGGGTTTCATCGGGTTTTGGTTTAAGACGTCATCCGATTTTGGGCTATTCTAAAATGCATAAAGGCATTGATTTTGCGGCACCGAGTGGAACCCCGATTTATGCGGCCGGAAGCGGTACGATAACTTATTATGGCGTTAAAGGCGGTTACGGAAATTTTGTGCAAATTAGACATAATGACAAATATTCAACTGCCTATGGTCATGCCAGCCGTTTTGTGAAAAAAATGCATGTGGGGTCAAAAGTGAAGCAAGGTGAGGTAGTGGCATATGTTGGTTCGACCGGTCGTTCTACGGGACCGCACTTGCACTTCGAAGTTATGTATGGCGGCGTTGCCATTAATCCGTCAAAAGTTAAAGCGACTTCGGGCTTAAAGCTTGCCGGAAAAGAATTGGCGAAATTTAAAGTGGTGCGTGATGAAATTGATCGCTATCGCACCAATATGCCGAATCAGGTGAGGTAAGCGCTAATGAAAATCGTAAACATATTATTCAATTTTAAAAAATCAGCGCATGATAATAAAATATTGGGTGTAGAGCGCTGTTTTATTGATTATGCTAAGCATTTAATTCTTAATGGTAATCAGGTGGTTTCGGTGACAAAGCCGAATATGATTTATAAAAATGATGTAAAGGCAACGGGTTCTTCTTATATAGAGCTTCCTGCTTTCGGACAAGGTGATATTTTTTCTATTTTACGCTTGGCTTGGCTTTTTGTAAGTTTTAAAGCCGATGCAATTATTTGCCATTCGGGAAGAGCCTTGTTTCTAGCGCGCATGGCTCGCTTTTTTACTTTTAGAAAAATTCCCATAATCGGTATTGATCATGGCGTTAATCCAAAAAAATTCTTAAAAGCCGACTATGTTTTTACCGTAAATTCTTATTTTAGCAAAGAATTGGTTAAGGCCGGAAAGCCCGCAGATAGAGCGTTGGTGATACCTAATATGATTGATATTCCAACGGATTTTTCACCGTTAAAAAAACCAGATTTTCGCTATCCGATCAGGCTGGGTTCTTTGGGACGTTTATATGAGGAAAAAAGTTTTGATCGGGTTTTACAGGCCATGGCATTACTTCGCAAACAAGGTATTGAATGTGAATATGTTATTGGCGGAGTAGGGCCGATGGAAAAACCGCTTAATGAATTGGCGAAAAAACTGGGTTTGGAAAAAAATTTTAGAATATTAGGCTGGACTACTGATAAGAGAGCCTTCTTTGAATCGATTGATATTTTTATTTTGCCGTCATGGGGCGAAACTTTTGGTATTGTTTTGCTTGAGGCTATGCTTTATTCAACGCCGATCATAACTACAAACAGCTGGGGTCCGGACGAGGTTATCGATCATGGGATTGACGGATTGAAGGTTTCCCGTGATGATATGGAAGCAATGCCGGAGGCGCTTTCCAAGGCAATTAAACGCTTAAATGAAGATCAGGATTTGGCGCGTAAATTAGCGGTTAAAGCTTTTGAGAAATTTGTGGTAAATTATTCAGCAAAGATGGTGGGAAGAAAATTGAGTGAAATGGTAGCGAAAATAGTTACAAATTAGGGAGAGTTTATAAGCAAACTTTTAATTTGTAATTCGAATAACCTGAAACCTTGACTTTATTATCTTACTTCTGCTAAACTGGCCCGTCCTTCAAGAACTTACTTTTTAGATTTACTACTTGGGGATACGGTCCAGAAAGAAGTTTAAAAGTTGATTTTGTTAGAAATTTTATCAAATTTTGGCTTTTTTTTGGCCGTATTTTTTGCCTCTATGGCGGAATTGGTAGACGCGATAGACTCAAAATCTGTTGTCCTTTACGGATGTGTCCGTTCGAGTCGGACTAGAGGTACCATTAGTAAATTTTATGGATTTTCTTAAAGCTATTACCCTTGGCGTGATCGAGGGTCTTACCGAATTTTTGCCGGTTTCGTCGACCGCGCATTTGCTGCTCGCATCTTATCTTATCGATTTTTGGACGATTAAAAATAACTTATTTGAAATTGTAATACAGTTTGGCGCGATTCTTGCGATTTTGGTGCTTTATCGAAAAAGAGTTTTTGAACTTGTTTTAAAAATAAAAGAAAAAAAACAGCAGAAATTTATTTTGAATTTAATTATCGCCTTTCTTCCTGCGGCCATAATTGGCGGGCTTTTTCACGGTTTTATAAAACAATATTTATTCGCCAATTTAGTAATTGCTTTGGCGCTAATTATCGGTGGCGTGATAATGATTTTAATTGAAAGAAAAAAACCAAAATCACAAATCGAAGACGTGGAAAATATTTCTCTTAAGGCTGCTTTTTTTATCGGTCTTTTTCAAGCTCTTGCGATGGTGCCGGGAATTTCCAGGTCTGGTGCGACAATAATAGGTGGAATTTTACTTGGATTAAATCGTAAAGCGGCGGCAGAATTTTCATTTTTTTTAGCAATTCCAACAATTGCGGCGGCAAGTTTTTATGATTTGTTGAAGAATTATCGCGAGTTAAGTTTTGACAATATGGAATTAATTTTAGTTGGTATGATAGCTTCCTTTATTTCGGCGCTTTTGGTGATTAAATGGTTCATTCATTTTATCAGCAGAAATTCTTTTGCGGTTTTTGGAATTTATCGCATTGCGCTCGGTGTTTTGGTGATTTTATTTTTAGTATGACACAAGAAAAATTCGCAATCAGATTTGGTCTTGGAGCTATTAAAGCCGTGGGTTTCGGCATGATGGAAAATGCGGTTTTAGAGCGCAAACGCGGTGGTGATTTTAAAGATATTTATGATTTTTCCGAGCGTCTTGATCCGCGCAGTATTAATAAAAAATCAATTGAGGCCTTGGCAAAAGCGGGCGCGTTTGATGTGTTTGCAAGAAATCGCAGACAAATTGCCGAATCTTTCGATATTTTGTCAGCTTACGCCGTAAAAAAACAGGAAGATAAATTGTCAAACCAGATGAGTTTATTCGGTGGTATGCCGGAAGCAAATGCCAAACCTGAATTAAAGAAGGTTCCCGACTTTAGTAAGGCTGAACGCTTGCAAAAAGAATTTGAAGCTTTCGGGTTTTTCTTAAATGAACACCCGCTTGATGATAATATTTCAGAGTTAAAAAAACGCGGGGTGATTTTTTCAAGCAAAGTGGAGGGTGATGAATTGCTTGACGGAAATTTAGTGAAAATGGCGGGCGTTGTGGCTTCAAGTAAGCACCGTTCTAGTGCGCGCGGCCGTTTTGCTTATTTGACAATTTCTGATCCTTTTGGAATTTATGAGGCCATGATTTTTGATGAGGCTTTGATTACGGCGGCGCGTGATATTTTGGTTGATGGCAGCATGATAGCGCTTGAATGCTTGATTCGTAAGGATGAAGGAGGGGTAAGAATTTTGGTGCGTGACATAAAAAAATTGGATGATTTTATTAAATCAACCAAGGCGCAGGAAAAAGATTTTGAAGATATTAAAATGCAGCCCCAACGTCGTAATTATCAGAGAAATGATGAGAAGCCGCGTGATAGTAAGGTGCAAAATGTAGCGCCGGTGATTGAGAAGAAAGTTTTGGCGCGAGTAGAAATTATTTTAAAAACACGGGACGCGGTTTTTAATTTGAAGGTGTTATTGGCGCAACGTCTTGCGCCAGTTGATGCGGTGAAAGTCAGTAAAGTTTTTTTAGTGGTGATGGAAGGCGGGAAAGTAGTAAAATTGGAATTGCCAAAAAATTATTTTTTGGATGCATCTGATGTAGCAAGGCTTAAGGCTGTAGGTGGAGTGATGGATGTGGAGGTGGGGTAATCAGAAATGATTTTAGATCAAGCGCAAATTGCCGTTGAAAATAAATTACAAAAACTATCGCAAAATCTTGAAAATAGCATTTCGGCAAATTTTTTAAAAAAATTTCTTAACAAAGAAGAAAAGTTAAAAAGCCTTTACATTTACGGCGATGTCGGTCGCGGCAAGTCGATGTTGATGAAAAAATTTTATAATTCTTTGCAAAAAACTCCGAAAATTTATTTTCATTTTAACAGTTTTATGCGCAAGGTTCATGAAAATTTGCGCGATATTCGTAAGGAAGAAAAAAAATATTTAGACGAATTAATCGAGGCGTTAAAAAGGATAATTAAAGACAAAAAAGTAATTTGCTTTGATGAGTTTCAAGTGCTTGATATTGCTGATGCCATGTTGCTTTCGCGGATTTTTTCTTATGTTTTTAGTAAAAATATTTTAGTAATCTTTACTTCAAATTCTAAACCGCTTGATCTTTATAAAAATGGTTTGCAGCGCGAGGTTTTTTTAGAATTTGTGCGTGAAATTTTGCTGAAAAATTGTGAGGTTTTATTTTTAGATAGTGCAACCGATTATCGTCAGATAAATTGCAATAATTTGCATAAAAGATATTTTATTTCCAATCAAAAAAATCGTGAAATTATTGAGGATTTAATTTTGGGTTTTACGAAAAATAATGCTTTAAAACCAGTGAAATTACAGGTTTGGGGGCGGGAAATTATTTTAAAAAGAACTTTTGCTCGAATTGCTGTGATTAATTTTGATGAAATATGCCGTAGTGAATTTTTTGTTTCTGATTATCAGGCAATTTGTCAAAATTTTGATTTAATTTTTTTACTTAAAGTTCCGCAATTAAACGCTGATGAGCCTAACGAAGCCAAGCGTTTTATGCTTTTTATTGATGAAGTTTATGAAAATAAAGTGGCTTTGATTATTTTGGCGAAAATTAAAGCGGAAGAAATTTATGTAAAAGGAAGTGGCGCTGAAGCTTTTAAAAGAACGGTTTCACGACTTAAAGAGATAAAATCTGACGCTTATTGGAAAAGCAGCGGAGTTTTTGCTTTACAGCAATAAAAAAATTGGTTACAATCGCGCGTTTTTTTAAAAAAACTAAAAAAGTCAAATGCCGATAACAGTTGCACAAATAAGAGAGAAAACTGCTAAAAGTGACCTTGATCATAGTGAGTCGAGCTTACTAGATCGTGCCGTTGATGCTTATGTTGCCAGATTTTATGGTGGTGATTTGGCAAGAGTTGATAGTAAAATTGATAATATTGCCGAGCTTATTTTATACTCTCAGAATGAAGAGTTAGAAGGGGCTGTTGGGTTAACTCATGGTAATATAGCGGGTGAAACGCTTCAAGATAAAAAACAAAATATTGTAGCAGCGGTAACGGGATATTATACATCAAATGGTAACTCCTGTAATGGATTAATACCAACAATTAGAGAAGTCATTTTTGCAGAAGCCAATCAAGCTTTAAATGCCATGTATGATGATGATTTTGATCCTAATACGGCGGTTAAAGAGGGATTGTCCATTAAAGATGGAAATGAGAAACCTTTACTACGAGATTTGGTTGGGCCCGGTGGTATAATAGACGAGATAACGAAGGCGGCTGAAAGAGTGAGTGAGATATATAATGATGACAAAAAAGAAGATCTTAAAAACTTTTGTGACATAGTTTATGCATTTCTTAAATTAAAGCTTAGAGGTGGTGATCCTCGTCCAGAAGCAGAAGAAGATGATAAGAATTTAACTGCAAATGAACGCGAAATTTTAACAATAATTGATAAACTAAATCCATATTTATTATCAAATAGAGAAGGAGATCTAGCAAAATATCAAAGTTTATTAAATAAACTTCCAAATTTAAGTGCTTTAAATTTCGATGCATATTTAACGGGTGATGATGACAAAAGATATTTCAATGAATTAAGAGATAGAGTTCTTCCTTATATAAATGAATTTAAAGCTTTTAAATATCACGAAATTTTTAAGGGAGCTCAGGATATTCGTTCTCATAGAATTGATATTAGTAAATATATTTCTCAATATAGCGAGCGTTATAAGAGTTATTTTGGTAGAAGAGATCCGACTCCGACTCCTCCTGTGCCTAATCCTGCCGCTCAACCGAGAGCAAATGTTACTCCGCCCGGCGGACGTGGACCTGCGGTAACGCCTCCAGGGGGAGGATTGGGAGGGCCGGGCGGTGCTCCGATGTTACCTCTTCCGCCAAGAGATCCAATTATAGCACCGAATGTTCCTCCAAGAGCAGATGGAAATAGAGGGCCACATTTTTCTGTTCCGCCGCATATGTTACCATTTCCTGCAATGGGTACTAGACCGGGTGGAGATGGAGGATTCGCTCCTGTAGGAATGAGGGGAAGGCCACCGATACAATTTCCACCAAAGCCAGGTGGGTTAAAAATAGTTCCTCCTAAAAGACTAGCGGGTTCTAGCAGTATGGTAACGCCTGTTGTTCCCGTTCATGCAACTCCTGCTTATGTGCCGACTGCTGTAACTAGAACTCCGACAGTAACTCTTTCTGTTACAACAAAACCTAAACTTCCAATGCCTCCTGCTCATGTTTCAAAGCCGGTTAGCCTTCCGGGTGGTAGTGCGGCATTAATGAGTGCAACGTCGAGAGATATAGGATCTAAAAAATCGGGCATGGAAGGCGCTTTAAGCAGTTTAGGAAGTAAAAGATTGGGATTAACTGCTGATACCACTAAAAAAGGTGATGTTACCAGAACTGTAAAAGCTTCGATTAGTGATCATGTGGATAAGACAACCCAAGTCGGAGAGGAATATGAAGAATATACTCCTTTTAAAGGTGAATGGGAGGATATTGATCTTGATAAATTAGATCCGAATTTACCATTTGTTCCCAAAATTGTAGGGCAGAAGCTTGAAAGTTCTAGCGGCATTAAAAGAAATAAAAAAAGCGGACTTATTTTCTTTGAATATAATAAGGAGGATGGTTATTCACTGGCCTTGGATCATCTGCGTGAGGCGCAAACAGAAGTGGCCAAAAGAAAATTTGAAAATGAAGATGATAGGAATTTTCCTCTTACTTCATCTCTTGGCGGTACACATCATCAAGCCCTTGTTTCTTTGGTGCGGCTTAAAGATATGTCTTTTGCAACTAGCGGAGTTCCGCACTTTGCCGTTGTTAGAGGAAGTGCTAAAGGTGGTGTTGATGTTAGTTTTATTTCGGATAAAGAGTTTGATGAAAATATAAATTATCCTTGTCTTGTGATGAGTCATAATATTGCCGAATATTGTGCCAGTGTTGAAGCGGCGAAACAGGTTTTAAAAGAAGTTAAATTTACAGATAAGGACGGAAAAACAAGAACTCAGGAGATGCTTGTAAAAGCAGCTGAAAACGAAATTTTTAATATTGATGATATTGAAGATTTGGAGAAGGTTGGAGAAGGGAAATTAGCAGAAGGAATTAAGAA
The DNA here is from genome assembly GCA_964506725.1 of uncultured Rhizobium sp. Classification (GTDB taxonomy): domain Bacteria; phylum Pseudomonadota; class Alphaproteobacteria; order Rickettsiales; family UBA1997; genus UBA2645. Next base: position 20,619 of record CAZDLU010000016.1, on the reverse strand, counting down.
TGAATTCGATAAGGTGCTTAAAAACTCATCTATTTTGGTTGAGGAAAGTTTGCAAAAGCAAATGCAAGAAAAATTTGCAAAGCTTAAGGATCAATATTCTAAAAAATATATGGCGGATGCTACAAAAATAGCGTCTGATTGGATTTATGATAGAATTAACCAATTTACGGTTGGTGCGGTAAAAGCAGGGCCGGAGGTTGATATTACTAAATCTGAAATTGAAGCAATAGCCAGAAAATATAAAGGTAGTTCAACAAAAATGGTGGAAACTTTAAGCCAATTTTGTCCTCAATCTTACTTCGAAAATGATGCAATGTTGCATAAGGATCCTACTGGAACAAAGGCGGTAGTGCATTTTACGGGCGAGGGGCCGAATAGGTTTTTTGTAGCAGTTGGTGATAGTGATTTTTGTGTTAGGGTGCAAACATGCCGTAAAAATGGTACATATGAATTTTATCAAGACGGCAAAAAAGTTTCTAAAGAATTTAAAGTTGGCGATGTGATAATTGATGAAGGCACGGTGTTTCGTTATGATAAGAAGAGCGGCCTTGATATTCCTAGTGCTGCAACCGAAGAAGAAAAACAATTATTGGCAGGATTTTCTTTAAAAGTTGTTGCAGAAAATAAGAGTAAGAAAGTTGTGGCAGCAATGTGTGAAGGTAATGTGATGGTGATGGATATGGCAAATAAGAAAGCAAAATTTAATCCGGGAATTAGTCCTAAAGTTAGGGGGGCGGCTGCGCTTGTGCCTCCGGGGCATAAGTTGGAAGCAGGAACAGCGGCAGCGGGCGTATATGATCTATGAATAAGAAATTCGATGTAATTGTTATTGGAGCGGGGCATGCCGGAGTGGAGGCTGCTTGCGCTGCTGCGCGTATGGGGGCTGCGACTTTATTGGTGACGAAGAAAGAAGATAATTTGGGTGAGATGTCTTGTAACCCGGCAATTGGAGGCGTGGCGAAGGGTACGATTGTGCGTGAGGTTGATGCTCTTGATGGTGTGATGGGGCGGGCGATCGATAGGGCCGGAATTCATTTTCGAATTTTAAATTCATCGAAGGGCCCGGCGGTGCATTCGCCTAGGGCGCAGGCTGATCGTAAGCTTTATAAAAAAGCGGTGCAGGAGATTTTGAAAGATTATGAGAATTTGGAAGTGATGTTTGCTTCGGTGGAGGATCTAGTCATGCTGAGTCTGTCGAAGCATGTTACTCACACTTCCGCCATGCTTCGACAGGCTCAGCATGACGAAGTGGGAGGTATTGTTTTAGATGATGGTCGAATTATACATGCAAAGGCCGTGGTTCTCACCACTGGAACTTTTCTTCGCGGTGTAATCCATATTGGTGATAAAAAAACTCCGGCCGGAAGAGTCGGTGAAAAGCCGTCGCATGGGCTTTCGCGCACTTTAGAAAAATATAATTTTAATTTAGCGCGCTTAAAAACCGGAACGCCGCCGCGTATTTTAAAAAGCTCGATTGATTTTTCTGAATTAGAAGAGCAACCCGGTGATAATCCACCGCAGCCATTTTCTTATCTAAGCAGTAAAATCAAGGTTCCGCAGACTCATTGTTACATAACTTACACCAATCAAAAAACTCATGAAGTAATCAAAAATAATTTAGAAAAGTCAGCGATGTATGGTGGACATATTTCCGGTTTGGGGCCGCGTTATTGTCCGTCGATTGAAGATAAAATAAATCGTTTTTATGATAAAGAGCGTCATCAGATTTTTTTAGAGCCTGAAGGTTTGGACAGTGATTTAATTTATCCAAACGGCATTTCAACTTCGCTACCTTTGGAAGTGCAAATTGAATTTTTAAAAACAATTAAAGGTTTGGAAAATTGCGTAGTGACGCAAGCCGGATACGCGATTGAATATGATTTTGTTGATCCGCGAGAATTATTACAAACTTTGGAAACTAAAAAAATTCGTGGACTTTTTTTAGCGGGACAAATTAACGGAACCACCGGTTATGAAGAAGCGGCCGGGCAAGGCATTGTAGCCGGAATCAACGCGGCGTTGGTTGCACAATGTTCTGCTAAAGAATTTATTCTTGATCGAGTCGGAAGTTATATTGGTGTAATGATTGATGATTTGACTTCACTTGGAACAAATGAGCCTTATCGAATGTTAACCTCGCGTTCAGAATATCGTTTACATTTGCGCGCTGATAATGCTGATTCGCGGCTTACGGAAATGGGTATAGAAGTTGGTTGTGTGGGAGAAGAAAGAAAAAAATTATTTAGCGAAAAACAAAATAAAATTGCTGCGGCAAAAAATATTTTAGAAGAATTAAAAATTTCACCGAAAAAATTAAGCGATCTTGGTGTGGCAATCAAGCAAGACGGAGTAGTGCGCAGCGCAATGCAACTTTTAGCATTTCCGGAAATTGATTTTGCTTTGCTTGAAAAAATTTGGCCGGAAATTATTGCGCAAATTGATACGTCAACGCGCAAGCAGGTGGCGATTGACGCGCTTTACAGTGCTTATTTAAAGCGCCAAGAACAGGATATGGAATTTTTCCGTCAAAAAGAAAATATCAAAATTCCGCTTGATATTGATTACAATAATATTCAAAGTTTATCTTTGGAAGTACGTGAAAAATTAAATAAGTTTCGCCCATCAACAATTGCTGCAGCCCTACGGATTCAAGGTGTTACGCCGGCAGCGGCGATGGCGATTATGATTTATGTCAGAAAAAAAGATTCTTAAATTTTTATTAGTAGTTTTTTTCTCGATTCTTTTTTGCGTCCCTACTTTTGCTGAGGACTCTACAGTATCAACGAACGAAATTGTTAGTGAAATTGAAAGAGTTTTATTATTTGATAAAGATTCTTACCAAAAAATTGATTTTTATCGCAAAGAAAATTCCAAGCAAAAAAGCGATTATACATTGAAGCGCGGCGATGATACTGAAGGTAGAGGTGAGTCGGTCGAAATAATTGTTAGCGATTCCAAAATAAATAATTTCAATATTTTAGAAAAAGAAAGATTGGCTTATAATGCTAATTTGATCGGCCAATATGAAGTAGCGGTGGAAATTTATAAACAAATTTTAAAAGATGATCCGGAAAATTTTTATGCGAAATTTTCGTTAGCTATCGTTTATCAAAAAATCGGCCAATATAGACAGGCTAAGGCTTTGTACTATCAATTGTTAAAGACAAATCCGGAAAATCGTGAAGAAATTGTAGGAAATTTGCTCGCAATTTTGGTGGAAGAATCGCCGCGTGATTCTATTTATCTGCTTTCAAGGCTTACTATAGAAAATCCGAAATCAGCTTTTATTTTAGCGCAAGGTGCGATTGCTTATGATAAAATTAAAAATTATGAACAGGCCAAATTATTGCTTGAAAGAGCAGTTTTATTAGATCAAGACAATATCAGTTATAAATATAATCTGGCGGTGATCTATGATAAGACAAATGAGTTTGAGAAAGCTTTGGAATTGTATATTGATGTTGCAAAAAATTATAATGACTCTAATTATTCAGTGCCGATCGACCAAGTTAATAAAAGGATCGTGGCGATAAAAAATAAGCTTTAAAATGATAGAAAAAATTCTGGCCTATGCTAAAAAGCAGGGTTGTTCTGACGTGCATTTAACTAGCAATTCGGCGCCAATGATCCGTAAAGATGGCGACATTGCCGTAATTCCAAATGCGCCGGTTTTGACCGATAAAAATGTTTTTGATATGATCAATTCTTTGATGAATGAAAAACAGAAAAAAACTTATCAGGAAAAAATGGAATTAGATTTTTCCATTCAAGTGGGTGAGGGCTTGCGTTTTCGTGTTAACGCCTTTCGTACAGTAAACGGGCCGGCCGCGGTGTTTCGTGAAATTCCAACTGAAATAAAAAGTTTAACTTCGTTGCACGCGCCGGAAGTAATTCGCAGTTTAGCTTCTGCCGGTAAAGGCTTGATTTTAGTGGTTGGGCCGACCGGAAGCGGTAAATCAACAACGCTGGCCGCTTTGATTGATCATATTAATGCTAATTTTTCGCATCATATTTTAACCGTAGAAGATCCGGTAGAATTTATTCATAAAAGTAAAAAATCCTTAATCAATCAACGCGAAGTCGGCAATTCGACTATGTCATTTGCTAATGCCCTAAAAAGCGCGTTGCGTGAGGATCCGGACGTGATCTTGGTTGGAGAAATGCGTGATATTGAAACGATACATCTTGCGCTTACGGCGGCAGAAACCGGACATTTGGTTTTGGGAACTCTTCATACCAGCTCTGCGGCGCAAACTATTAATAGAATTATTGACGTGTTTCCGTCTGATGATAAACCGGTTATTCGCACCATGCTTTCAACTTCGATCAAAGCAGTAATTTCGCAACGTCTATTGAAAAAAGAAGGCGGCGGAAGAGTCGCAGCCTACGAAATTATGCTTGCCAACTCTTCAATTCGTAACTTAATTCGCGAAGATAAAATTCCGCAAATTAATTCAATTATTGAGTTGAGTAAAAAGAATGGAATGTGTTTAATGAAGGATTCAATCAATGATTTGTTGGCTAAAGGCTATATTTCGCGGGAAACGGCGAATGAGGCTTTGGCGGCAAATGATTAAGGAATAATAAAAATCCCCCTATCCCCCTTCTAAGGGGGAAGTCGTGCTAACGCAACGACTGAGTACTTCCATTAAGACCTCGAGTTCTCTATGTCTTATTACTTAGGCATCGAGAATTCAGAGTATCTTTATGGTACTCTGACTTTGCGAAGCGAAGCGTAGCAAGTCTTCCCCCTTAGAAGGGGGGGTAGGGGGTTTTAAAACTAAAACTAATGAAAAATATTTTCCGTATAAAAACCATCGAAGAAACAATCAACGGTGCGAAAAAAAAATCTTTAAAAAAAACGTTAGGGGCGCTTGATCTGGTGTTGCTTGGGATAGGGTGCACTATTGGTACCGGGATTTTTGTTTTAACCGGAATTGCGGCAGCAGAACATAGCGGACCGGCGATTTCACTTTCTTATTTTTTGGCCGGGCTTGCTTGTATTTTTGCCGGACTTGCCTATACCGAGCTTGCAGCAATGATGCCGGTTGCGGGCAGCGCTTATACTTATTCCTATTCAATTTTTGGTGAATTTATCGCCTGGTTTGTAGCTTGCGGATTATTGTTAGAATATACTGTGGGGGCTTCGACCGTTGCGGCGGGCTGGTCGGGATATTTCGTGGGAATTTTGGAATCGGGTGGAATTAAATTACCGGAAGAATTTACGAAAGTGCCGGCGCATGGTGGAATTGTTAATTTGCCGGCTGTTTGTATTTCGCTTTTTATCGGCATTTTACTTACGCGCGGCATGAAAGAAAGTATTGTGCTTAATCGTATTTTGGTGATGGTAAAATTGGCAGTTATTTTCTTTTTTATAATTATTGCAGCTCCCCACATTAAAATGGAAAATTATGCGGAATTTATGCCTTTTGGTTGGCATGGCGTGGCTGTTGGTGCGGCGACAATTTTCTTTGCTTATGTCGGATTTGATTCGGTGGCAACTGCAGCCGAAGAAACTAAAAATCCTAATCGTGATTTACCGATCGGAATTATCGGTTCGCTTTTGGTTTGTAGTTTGCTTTATATTGCGGTGTCGCTGGTGCTTACCGGCATCTCGCATTATAGCACGCTTGATAATCCCGAACCAATTGCCAGAGCGCTTCGTGAAAATGGCAGCAATGTCGGATCAGCTTTGGTTGCAACGGGCGCAATTGCCGGCATGATGGCGGTGCTTTTGGTTTTGATGTATGGCCAATCGCGGATATTTTTTGTGATGTCGCGCGATAATTTAATCCCGGGATTTTTCAGCAAATTGCATGGTAAATTTTCTACTCCTTATATTAGTTGCATCACGGTTTCAATTGCGGTGGCGCTGATTTCAGGTTTTACCCCGATTCAAACAATGGGACATATGACGAGTCTTGGAACCCTTCTGGCGTTTAGTGTAGCAGCGATTGGAGTTATGGTTTTACGCGCTAAAAAACCTAATTTGGAACGTCCTTTTAAATGTCCGGCAGTGTTTTTGATAGCGCCTTTAGCTGTGCTTAGTTGTGGCTATTTAATAGTCACTTTACTTATGACGACCGGAAAACCCTTTGTGATTTGGGCTATTGTAAGTTTGCTGATTTATTGTTTTTATTCCTATTGGAGAAGTCCGTTTAATAAGAGGAATTAATTTTTAGCTCCGAGTAAAACCCCTCACCCTAACCCTCTCCCTCAAGGGGAGAGGGAATTACTCGGAAGAGGGTATTACTCGGAGCTGTTCCCTCTCCCCTTGAGGGAGAGGGTTAGGGTGATGGTGATTTACTCGGAGTTATTATATTTAAAAATGCCAAGCGATAGATTTTACTACATAATATTCCGTCTGATTCTGCGCCTTTTGGGCCTTAGCTTGATAGCATTTTCCTTTGTTTATACGCTGGCGCTTTTTAGTTTTGATTCAAACGATCCCTCTTTTAATACCGTTTCAACTGATGATTACATCAATAATTGGATGGGCTCGTTCGGTTCGCATATTGCCGATTTATCATTTCAATTAATCGGCGTTTCTTCTTTTTTTCTTTGCTTAATAATTTTTAGTATCGGTAGCAAAATGGCCGGCCGTGCAGGTGTGCGTAACTTGCTTACAAAAATTATTATCACGCCGTTTTGCATTTTATGTTTTGCAATTTTTTTTGCATCTCTTCCGCAACCAAGTTGGTGGGAATTTAATAGCCTTGGCGGAGTCAACGGCCGCTTCATTCTAGCTCAGTTGAATTTTATTCCGATATTTTTAACTTCGCTAATTTCTTTGATATTTTCCGTTGCATCACTTTCAGTAATTATTGAACTTTCACTTTCTGATTGGATTTATTTTTTCCGCTATTTTTATATTTCGGCGCGAATTTTATTCGGCAGATTTTTAAAATCAGTGAAAGAAGAAGAGGTCGCGGAAGTAGCAAAACCAAGGTTTGTTGCTAGGAAAATTGAGGAAGAAGAAATTGCGGAAGAGGATGAGGAAGAAAATGAAGAGGAAGAAACCGTAGAAAATCTCAAAGAAAAATTAAAAAGTGTAAAGGTAAAAAAACCGAAGAAAAATAAAAAGTCAGTTTACAAATTGCCGACCTCTGACTTACTTACAGACCGCTCGGCAGAAAATAAAGATAAAAAAATTCCGCGCGAGGCTATCGAATTGCAATCACAAAATTTACAAAAAGTTTTGGAAGATTTCGGAGTTACGGGAAATTCTTTGGGAGCAAAAGTCGGGCCGGTTGTAACTTTGCATGAATTTGAGCCATCCGCCGGTACCAAGGCTTCACGCGTGATCGGCTTGGCTGATGATATTGCGCGTTCGATGAGTGCGATTTCAGCGCGTATTGCGGTGATTCCGGGAAAAACTTCAATCGGTATGGAATTGCCGAATCCGAAAAGACAAATGATTTTCTTGCGCGAATTAATTGAAAATAAGGAATATAAATTTTCGCAATTTGCTTTGCCGATGATTTTGGGAAAAGATATCTCGGGTGAAATGATGATTGCGGATTTGGCGAAGATGCCGCACTTACTAATTGCAGGAACGACGGGCTCCGGTAAGTCGGTTGGATTGAACGTGATGATTTTGTCGCTGTTGTTTAAACTTCGTCCTGATGAATGTAAATTTATTATGATTGATCCGAAAATGTTGGAGCTTTCAATTTATGACGGAATCCCGCATTTGCTTGCACCCGTTGTAACCGAGCCGGGTAAGGCGATTATTTCTTTGAAGTGGGTGGTGGCCGAAATGGAAGAGCGTTATCGCTTGATGTCGAGTTTTGCGGTAAGAAATATTGCCGGTTATAATGAAAAAGTTGAAAAAGCGATTGTGAGTGGCGAGAAGCTGATGCGTAAGGTGCAAACCGGTTATAATCCGGAAGACGGCAAACCGATTATTGAAGAAATTGAATTTGAGCCGAAGAAATTGCCGTTCATTGTGGTGATTGTGGATGAGATGGCGGATTTGATGTTAGTTGCCGGGAAGGAAATTGAAAACTCGGTGCAGCGTTTGGCACAAATGGCGCGCGCCGCAGGTATTCATATAATTATGGCAACGCAACGTCCATCGGTTGACGTGATTACCGGTGTTATTAAAGCCAATTTTCCGACTCGAATTTCTTTCCAAGTTACTTCAAGAATTGACAGCCGTACAATACTTGGTGTACAAGGCGCGGAACAATTGCTGGGGCAGGGTGATATGATTTACATGTCGGGCGGCAGCAAAATGACGCGTTGTCACGGACCGTTTTGCTCTGATACTGAAATTGAAAATATTGTGAATTATATTAAGAGTCAGGATTTGTCGGAATTTGAAGATGAGGATAAAATTTCTTTTGATGTGCCGATTCCTAACATCAATCCGGCTGCGGGCCCTGAAGGTGATGATGGCGGAGATGGATCGGACGAGGATTTGTATAAAAAAGCAGTTGTTATTGTGCGGCGTGATCGCAAGCCTTCGATTAGTTATGTGCAAAGACAGTTGAGGATTGGTTATAATCGCGCGGCGACTTTGATTGAGCGGATGGAGCAGGAAGGTGTGGTTACTCCGGCGGGGATTTCGGGGAAGAGGGAAGTTATTGAGGAATAGAGCTTGTGGGATGAACCCCTCACCCTAACCCTTGACGCAGTGCGTCAAGCCCTCAAGGGGAGAGGGGAGAAAACGACCTAAACGGTCGTTTTCGGCATTCCTCGATCTAATTCTCTCCCACTTGAGGGAGAGGGGTCTTTTACTCCGATTTTGTTAAATCCTTCTAATCGCAATCTACAAGAATCACATTTTCCGCAAGCTGTAACTTTTCCATTTTCTACAATCGGATCATAACAACTATGGGTTAGGGAATAATCAACTCCCAGTTGCAAACCGGTTTCAATAATTTCTTTTTTACTCATCGCAATCAATGGCGCGTGAATTCTAAATTTGCCTTTAGCAGCAGTTGCCAAATTTGCCAATTCCTCAAAAGCCGAAATAAATTCGGGACGACAATCGGGATAATTACTGTAATCAATGGCATTGGCGCCAATAAAAATATCGTAAGCATTGACGGTTTCGGCATAAGCAAGGGCGTAGGATAAAAAAATTGTATTGCGTGCCGGGACATAAGTTACCGGAATTTTATCACCCAAATCATCAATATTTTTCGGCACTTCAATATCTGCTGTCAAAGCCGAGCCGCCAAACATGCGTAAGTCAATTGTGGCAATTTTATGTTGCTTTGTGCCAAAAACATGCGCTACATTTTTTGCCGCACCAAGCTCTACCTTATGCCGCTGGCCATAATCAAAACTTAAAGCATAATTTTCATAACCTAAATTTTTGGCAATCGCAAGCACTGTCGTAGAATCAAGCCCGCCGCTAAGTAAAATTATTGCTTTTTTATTCATGATCTTTAGTTTGGATTCGTTACTTCCATTTTACAATTAATTAATAATTTTTGGCAAGAGTTATGAGTGCTACTAATACTACTCCGGCAAGAAGGCCATTAAAGTTAGGCCCAAAAAGTAGTACTACTTATAAGCAAAAAACTACTTTAGCGAATAATATAGTTTTCGCTAAGGGAGGAGCTTTGCAAGCTATTAATGCAGAAGATAGAAGCTTAATCACAGGTTTTTTCAGTGGTCGTTTCGCTGAGGATACTGGATTAGATTGTTTTAAAAGTGTTTTTGATCGAAGCGGACTACCTGACTCTGATGCAAAAAGATTATTTAGAGAAATACAAGGATTTGTTGGGAACGCTGATGCTCTGGCTAAAACATTTAGCACAATATTATTAGATGATGCTGTTCAAGAATTGGTTAATGGAGAATATGATAAAATTGAACAATGGCCTAATCAAGCCACGATTGAAAATAGTGAAAATTTTGAAATTTTGATTCAAACATTGCAGCAAGAAGTTGTTGCAAATGGGAAAGAATTAAAAGAGGCGCTGCAAATAGCTTTTGCAAAAATGTTGTCAGTTTTAGAAGTGGTTGGTCCCGGCAAATTAAAATTCGAGGATCATGCGTTACCTTCTATTGCCCAAGCACCAGCGGTTGCAGCCCCAGCTCCAATTTCTGTTCCAGCACCAATTGATACCACTAGACAAAAATCAAGTTTGGATGAAAAAAGAAAATTGGCAAAAATTTCAAGAAATATTATCCAAGATCAATATTCCAGAAGTATAGAGCCAACAAAAACAAATATTAAAGAAGGTGATTTTGGAGAAATATTAGACAAATGGAATATGAATCCTGCTTTTGTTAAAGGTGAGGAGGGTTTTAAGAAATTAGAAAAAGCTTCAGGAACGGGAGATGTAAGCACTGCGTTTGCAACTTCTTTAAGCTCTCCTACAAAACCACCTCTGCCAAGTTTAGGAGGTAGTGGGGGAGAATCTCCTGCTAGACCTTCTGTTAGGCCTGTTACTTTAAAGACGACAACGACTTTAAAAACGGTAGATTTTGCTTTTGCTTTTTTAGTTAATTTGATGGCAAGTTATGAACCTCGGCATCATTCACTAATAATGAGTAAATTTAATTTCCTAAAAGAGGATAGGGGTGTTTCAAAGGAGTTTCATTCTGGTAACGCCTCTAAAAAGTATAATAAATCAAGAGATATAACAAATGTAGCAAATGCGTTTTGTGAGTTGATATCAAGTCCTGGGTTAGAACATAGAAAGACTAAAGAGATTTTTGCAAAAACTTTTAAAGAATTGTGTAATTTAGAAAATGATAGTGCTAATTTTATAGCTGAAGGAGATGCAATAGATTGCGGTCCTGCGATATTTGCTCTTTTTGCGCGCGCCGGAGTGGGAAGTGCGGTAAATGCTTTAATGGCAGCTAATGTAGAAGCTATAGAAACAAATATAGCAGCTCTTTTAAAATCTCCTACAGGTAAACTTCCTACTTTGCCGCAAGCAGGAAGATCAGATGCGGCTGCAAGCGGTCGTCCGGTTTCAAGAATGCTTAGCCCTGTTGGTAATTCAATGGATCGTCATAAAAGAGAAGGGGGCGGATTGCCGACAATTGTAAGTCCTGGAAGGGGAGATGGTGCGGCGGCTGCTTATGGTAAAAGTGGTGATGGTACAGGTAAGTCTCCAATTCGTCCATCGGGAAGAGCATTGGATAATTCTCCAAGGCGTAATAATTTAAGAAATACTGCTAAGTAATCTACATTTATGAGCCTTAAGGTGAAAAGCAATTGAAGATTAGGTGCTAACGAGAACTAGAAATCCTAGTTATGGTACTCGGGTCGCAAGCGCTAGCACGACTTCCCCCCTAAAGGGGGGATAGGGGGGTTTTAAAAATAAGGGTGATTAGCTCAGTTGGTTAGAGCGTTACGTTGACATCGTAAAGGTCGGTGGTTCGAGTCCACTATCACCCACCATGCTTCATTGCAAAGCAAAGTAAAACTATATTTTCAAATGTCATCTCCAACAACGGAAACAAACAACATCTCACAAATAATTGATATTTTGCTGGAAGGTGTGGCGCGGGATTTGGAAATTGCGCAAAAATCAATAGATCGCGCTTCCTACGTGCTAAAGGGCGCGGCAACTTCCGATGTTTTTGCAGCCAAAGAAGAAGCAGCAAAAAAAGTTGGCGAAATATTTGAAGATATCAGAAAAAATCCGCAAAAAGCTGTTTCTATATTTTGCGATGGAATCAAGATAGACGCGGCAGCAAAAGATTCTTTGCAAAAAATAAAAGCAGCTTTTGAAGAGGCTAAAAATGATTCAAATAAAACGGAAGAATTTACCAAAACTTTAGCGGAATCAAATGCGGTGCCGGATAGTTTTCTGCATTTAGCAACCACAATGATTGGAGCTATGGCGAAGTCGGGCGCGCTTGGCCAAAATATCGGAAATATTGCCAATGTAATTTCTTTATTTGAAAATATTATAGAAAAAGACGGACGTACCGCGGCCGGCGATTTGGCTGCTTTGATGAGCGGCTTGGCAGGTTTAGATTTGCAGGCAAATCCTTTGCTTGCGGCAATTGTGCAAGAAGCGCTCAAAGAAACTTTTGGCGAATCGTCAAAACTATTTAGTGAATTTGCCGCCGAAGAAATTGATGCGGAAGTAGTAGAATCGGCACCATCTTTAACCGAAGAAATTTTTGCAATAGGTTCGATAATTGCCTCAATTACAATTCCGGCACCGTTTGGTATGATTGCCGCCGAAGCGATTGAAGAAGTGGGACATTATGTTGAAGAACATGGCGGATTAGAAGAATTTGCGAAGGAAATTTCTGATACGATATTGCCTAAAAATGTTGATGACAGAGATTTAAAGCTGAAAAATCTTGAAAGCGAAGTGGCAAAACCGCAACAGCCACTTGAATCCTACACCGGAAAAAGTGAAGTTGATATTGCAGCGCAAATATTCGTTGATGAAAAAGCAAGTGAGATGAAAGCAGCAGCCAGTAGTCTTAGCAGTAGCCGCGATTTAATTGATCGCATTACTATTGTGCCGGAAATAAAAGATGCGGAAGTTGCGCCGCAAGCCGAAGTTGTTGAGGCGGTAACGCAAACTTCATCACCGGTTGCAGTTACCGAAGAATTGAACACTGAGGATCTTCTTTTTGGCGAAGTAAAGGAAATGGTTGCTTCTATGAAAGATAAAGTTAGTAGTAAGGAATCGCAATCGCCGTCCGAAATTAAAAGCGGCAATAAAGAAAATGTAAGAGAAATTTAATTATGTCAAATCCGTCTTCGAGATTATCTGCTGCAATTACAAATTTAGAAGCTGATGAAGGATCAACATTTGGAGCGTCTTCTGCCGCTACAAAAACAGACACTCCTGACATTGATGATCAAACTGCGGCAACCGCTCAATCAATTGGTACTGATCGTGTTTTAGCGGCGATTATGGGTAAGTGGAAGATGAATGGTATTGATGCGGCAAACGCTTTTAAAAGTGTTAAAACAATACTTGATGGTTTTGGTGTTGGCGCGGCTTCTCCTAGCGCCAGAGAAACTGTTGAATCGGTAATTGTGGAATGTGATAAGGATGAAGCTGAAGATTCTGCTTATAAAAGTTTTGCAACAATTGCTAAAGGAATTACTGAAAATGAAGATCTTGATGATGAAAGAAAAATTCTTTTATTAAAAAAAGTTGCGACAGGGTTTTCTTTTCTTGAAAAAGAAGATGAAAGAGACGGTAGTGACGATCATAAAAAAGCTGATTTTGAGGCTTTGAAGCAAGTGATGATGGGTTTAAATAGTGATGATGAAATTTCTCCGGAAGAAAAAAAATTATTAAATGATTCGTTTACTGAAAGTCAATCTGACCTACAACCTGCAATAGAAAAAGCGCAAGCAGAAGATAAAGCTGAAGATATTGCAATGCCGGCACAATCTGCCGCTCAAAAGCCAAAAGACGATAAAGATAAGACAAGCAATAAGAAAAAAATTGCTTCCACGGTTCTTAGGGTTGGCGAAGGTGCATTTTTTATAGCTTCGGTAGCAATTCCCGGAGTCGGTATTCTTGCCGGAATCGCTTTAATAATTGCTGCAGAGACTTTAAAATTAAAATTTCTTTCCGATAACTCGGCTGCAAAGAAATCAAAAGAAGATTCAAAGAAAGAAGAAAAATTATTGAAAGAGGCTAAAGCAATAAGTGACGGTGTCGAACAAAGAGCCAAGCTTTCGCGGCAATATTTGAATCAGGCGGTTTCCGACGAAGTTCCTGAGGTCAGACCGGATGCTGATAATGTTGAGGAGGAAATTGATGAGGTTGAATCAAGTAAAGTTACGCCTATGGCTACATCTGTTTCTACAGCCAGCGATGTAGGGAATCCGGTGATTTCAGATTCTTCTACTGCGGCTAATAATTCTGATAAAAGTGCTGCTGTGTCGCCAACTGCCAATTCATCAATGCCATCTTCCATGGAGGATAGTGATAAATTGTTGCGCAAATTAAATGAAGGATTGGCAAAACAAGATCGTATAATAAAAGAAATGCAAAAGAAAATTGAGGAGGGAAAAATTGCAAGACAAAAAGCGGCTGCATCCTCAACTGAATTAAATTCAGCAGTGCAAGATGCTGCTATGGCTTTAAATTCCAACCAATCTTCTACTAAGACAGTACCAATGCCTCAGGGCAAAGCTTCTGCCGTAACAGATAATTCTAGGTAGAAGATTATCTAGAGCCTTTCTTTAAGACAGGCTCTAATTACTCATCCAGCTTTAACGCCGCTAAAAACGCGCTTTGCGGAATTTCAACATTACCGATTTCACGCATTTTCTTTTTCCCTTTTTTCTGTTTATCTAAAAGTTTTCTTTTGCGCGAAATATCGCCGCCGTAACATTTTGCCGTAACGTCTTTACGCATGGCCGTTACGGTTTCACGCGCAATAATTTTGCCGCCAATTGCCGCTTGAATCGCGATATTAAACATTTGTTTTGGAATTAAATCTTTCAACTTAGCGCAAATCTTACGGCCGCGGCTTTCGGCGTGAGTTTTATGCGTGATAAAAGAAAGCGCATCAACCGGTTCGCCATTTACCAAAATTGTTAATTTTACCAATTGACTTTCCTTATATTCATCCATTTGCCAATCAAAGCTGGCATAGCCGCGCGAGCAGGATTTAAGCCGATCGTAGAAGTCATAAACAATTTCATTTAGCGGCAAAAGATAAACCAACATGGCGCGATCGCCCACGTAAGAAAGTTCTTTTTGTACGCCCCGTTTTTGCGTACATAAATCAAGCACTGCGCCCAAATATTCATCCGGCGTCATAATGGTGGCCTTGATCCACGGCTCTTCCATAAATTCGATTTGTGTCGGATCCGGCATGTCGGCCGGTGAGTGAATTTCTAAAATTTCCTTATCGCGCAAATGAATTTTGTAAATTACTGAGGGCGCGGTGGTAATCAAATCAAGGTCAAATTCGCGTTCCAATCTTTCTAAAACAATCTCTAAATGTAGCAATCCCAAGAATCCGCAACGAAAACCATAACCTAAAGCTGATGAAGTTTCAGTTTCATATTCAAAACTTGCATCGTTTAAATGCAACTTCGCCAAAGCATCGCGAAATTTTTCAAATTCGGAGGCATCAATCGGATAAATTCCGCAAAATACCACGGGCTGGTTCTGTTTAAATCCGGGAAGCGCCGTGGCATTCTCATTCGATGCCAAAACAATCGTGTCACCAACTTTACAATCAGCAACTTGCTTAATTTGAGCATTGATAAATCCTACTTCTCCGGCTTTTAAATCTTCACAAAAATGTTTTTTCGGCGTAAAAAATCCGACCGAATCAACTTGATAAGTGGCGTTGGCTGCGAGCATTTTTATTTTTTGGCCCTTCTTCAAAACACCGTCGATCACACGCACCAGCACAATCACGCCAAGATATTGGTCATACCAACTATCAATTAAAAGTGCTTTAAAATCACCTTCCAAATTTCCTTTAGGGGCGGGAAGCTTTGAAACTACGGCTTCCAAGACCTCTCTAATTCCGACACCGGTTTTTGCTGAAACTAAAATCGCCTCACTGGCGTCAATTCCGATAACCTCTTCGATCTGCTTCTTTACTGATTCGGGATCAGATGCCGGCAAATCAATTTTATTTAACACCGGAAAAATTTCGTGATTATTATTTATCGCTTGATAAACATTGGCGAGAGTTTGCGCCTCAACACCTTGCGTCGAATCAACCACTAAAATCGAGCCTTCGCACGCCGCCAAACAACGACTCACTTCATAAGCAAAATCGACGTGCCCGGGCGTGTCCATCAAATTCAACATGTAATTTTGTCCGTCCTTGGCCTTGTAATTTAAACGCACGGTTTGTGCCTTAATCGTAATTCCGCGTTCTTTTTCAATATCCATCGAATCCAGAATTTGTGCGGTCATTTCTCGATCTTCAATGGCGCCGCACTCTTGAATCAAGCGGTCCGATAGCGTTGATTTGCCGTGATCAATATGCGCTACGATAGCAAAATTGCGGATGTGTGATAGTTTGTTTTGAGACATGTTTTAGAAAAAATGCTTTTACTTCCTTGAAAAATCTTGTATAGTAACGCGAAGTTAGCAATTTTCAACGCCTCTATTAATAATTAATTTAAATTATGCCAAAGCCTATTACACTTGCTGGAGTTTCTAAAGAGATAAATGACTTAGAAAGAAAGATCACAATTAAAACCGGCAAACAATATCGTGCTTCGCCAATGGATTATGCTAAGGCTTTGGGAATGAATTTTCGTGTTCCTAGAGATGTTGCCGAAAAGGAAGCGTTTGCCGCAGCTGTTGATAATAAAATTGAAGAGATCAAAACAGTGGATTTATCTCAAGCAGAAAATAAGCATGTAAAACAAGGTATTAGAGATAATGCTAATACATTATCTCTTAGAACTATAGAAGGATTAGAGAATTTATTTAATCCTGCAAAAACCAAAAATCTTAAGGAAGCAATTGCGGCGGAAGAGGCGGCAATGGCTAAGAAGCCAAGTTTCATGGATCGCTTGCTTGGTAAAAAAGCTCCGGAACTTGTTACTCCGGAAGCTGTTGAGGTTAGAAGGGAAGTGGTTAAGCCTGCTGAACCGGTAAAGCCAAAAAAGCAAAGTCTTAAAGATAGTTTTGTACAAGGAGCGGCTCAGCAAGGTAGAGATTCTGATGACGATGCTAGATCAACCTCCTCTTCTGTTGCTCTAACGGAGGAACCGGACTTGTCCGGTGCGGATATTTTAGCTGAGGCTTCCAGAAGTAGTGAAGAACAAGAAAAAAGAAAAATTAAGAAAATTGAGAAAGCTTTCGGTGAGATATCTGAGCTTCCGATATTTAAACCTCGTAATAAAGGTGTAGATTTGGATCAATTGGCCGCAAAACAAACTGCGCAAAGGGAAAGAGCGCAAGCCGGTCTTGACAAAAAGCCGGAAAGAAATCCTTTGGATTCAATGGAATCAGGTACTGTAGGCGAGCAAGAATCAACCAATTATCATACGGACAAAACGGGTGATCGTAGTTTAAATCGCGGACGCGATCGTTCGACCTCTTTTATTGAGAATATGCCGGGAGAGGCACCAAAAGGTTATGCAAAGTCAGTTGTGGGTGAGGCTACCGCTAGATTAGCACAAAGAAGCGGTGGCCAGTCACGTGGTGGGGGCGGACAGTCGCTATAAGATTTATTATATGCCAAAATTAACACTTGCCGGAATTAATAAGGCTATACAAAATCAGGAAAAAAAACTTTCTAACAAAAATAAAACTTATCAGGCTACACCAATGGATTGGGCACAGGCTATTGGGATGAAAGATGTTAAAGTTCCACGAAATCAAAAAGAAGCTATTTCTTTGCAAAATACGGTAAATGATAAGTTGTATGAAGCATATCAGGATGATGAAAAAACTGATGCAAATTATAAATTATACGAATCATTAAGAGAAAGTTTTTACGATTCGTTGGTGAATATGATGGGTGAAAAGATGAAAGGGGGTGGTGCCAAGCATAATGAGGCTTTAAATGCTGAATCTGCAAAAACCGGTATAATAGGATTTTTTAAACGCTTATTTTCTTGGTTTGGAAATAGTAACAAGAAAGTTTCTACTGTTTTCCCAGCTGCATATAATCAAAATAATAATTCGGTGGTATCTGTGGAATTGGATGGTGTTGAAAGGGAAAGAGATGCCGTTAATAAAACTTCAAAAGTTGGTAAAAAAAGCGTAAGGTTTGATGATAATGTGAAGGTTTTAGAAATTGATAGAGAAGGAGAAGGGGAAAAATTGCCTCCCGCGGCGAGCACCACTATAACACCAATATCGGGTGAAAGAATGTCGGAATATCTTGCCAAGAAAAAATCTGATTCTGAGGTTCATGCTGCGAGGAATCCTATTTTGGCAACGGAACCTAATCTTGAAACGGCACCGGGATTACAGCCCGGAGGTTTAAAAACTGCGCAAATTCGTGCTCAAAGATTAGCTAGAAGTGAGCAAAATAATAAAACCTTTGTTAGATAGAGAAGCCAAATTCCGGAATTGAAATATGGTTAAAAGCCACGGCTACAGTTTTCAAACATCATTGCAAATTTTTAAGCATCTAATAGAATCTAGAAAAATTAATTACTTACGCAAATGTCCAATCACAAACTCCAACCGGTTCGCGGTACGAAAGACCTGTTCGGAGATGAAATAAAAATTTTCAATAATATTATCGAAGTTGCCAAAAAGCGCGCAGAGAATTTTGGTTTTGATGAATTGCAAATTCCGATTTTTGAATTTAGCGAAATTTTTGAGCGCAATTTAGGTGAAACTTCCGATGTGATTGCGAAAGAAGTCTACAAGTTTTTGGATCGCGGCGAAAATTTTTTAACACTTCGTCCGGAATTTACAGCCGGTGTGGTTCGCGCTTTTTTATCGAACGGCGAAATGCAACAAGTTTTGCCAAAAAAACTTTTTTCTTACGGTCCGCTTTTTCGTTATGATCGCCCGCAAAAAGGCCGTCAACGTCAATTCAATCAAATTAATTTTGAAGTTTTCGGTGAAGAAAATTTTTATGCTGATGCCGAAGTAATACTGCTTGCAAGCCTGATTTTAAAGGATTTGGGGGTTTTAGAAAAAACTACTTTGGAAATAAATTCCTTGGGTTGCTCTAAAACAAAAAATGATTATGAAGTGGCGTTAAAGCAATATTTTGAACGTTTCAAAGATGATTTATCGCCTGATTCAAAATTGCGTTTGGAAAAAAATGTGCTGCGGATTCTTGATTCTAAAGACGCGCAAGATATTGAACTTTTGGAAGATGCGCCGTTGATTGCTGATTTTTATTCTGAAAAAGCCAAGTCAGATTTCGCAAATATTTTAGAATTATTAAATAAATTAAAAGTGCAAGCCTGTGTAAATCAACGCTTGGTGCGTGGTCTGGATTATTACACTTCTACGGTTTTTGAATTTACCATGAGCCATGAAGGCGCGCAAAATACGGTGTTAGCCGGAGGACGATATGATGGTTTGGTTGAAAAAATGGGCGGCAAACCAACACCGGCAATTGGCTTTGCCGCTGGCATTGAGCGTTTAATGCTACTTACAAATTCCAAGCTTGAAACTCTGCGTCCGGTATGCATAAATTATATTGCCGAAGAACAAAAATATTTTGCTTTTGAAATTGTGCAAATGCTTAGAAATGCTGGCATTAAAGCCGACTTTACTTTTGATGGAAATTTCAAAAAACAAATGAAGCGCGCTTCGCAAAATAACGCTAAATTTGTGGTAATTATTGGTGAGGATGAGATGAAAAATGGTGAGGTGATGGTGAAGGATTTTGATAATGCAAAAGAACAAAAAGTGAAGAAGGAGCTTTTGTTGCATTATTTAAGTGGGAAATAAAATCGAGTAATGACCCCTCACCCTAACCCTTTCCCTCAAGGGGAGAGGGATACTCCGAGTAGTTCCCTCTCCCCTTGAGGGAAAGGGTTAGGGTGAGGGGTCATTACTCGATTTTTAATTTATATAAAATGCTAAAACAATTATTCCAACTAAAAAACTTTGAGAAAAACTTCCAATTCTTCGCGCCATTTTCGCTTATCTGTTTTTTAGTTTTTTTAATTTTAGCAATTCCTTCAATCATTAATTCCCCAAATGATTACCAACAAGGAAATGCCGTTCGCATCATGTATATTCACGTTCCGGCGGCTTGGATGGCATTGTTAATTTACACTTTAATGGCAATTTTTAACATCTCCGGTTTCATCTGGAAAAATCCGTTTTTTTATTTAATTTCCAAATCAATTGCCGCAATCGGTGCTGTCTTTACTTTAATAACTCTAATCACCGGCAGCCTTTGGGGCAAACCAATCTGGGGCACTTATTGGGTTTGGGATGCACGTTTAACTTCGGTATTAATTTTGTTCTTTTTATATCTCGGATATTTGATTCTACTCGACAGTTTTGATGACAAGTCAAAAGGCGAAAAAATCGCCGCGATTATTTCCATTGTTGGCTTCATCAATGTTCCGTTAATTAAATTTTCAGTAGAATATTTTAATAGCTTACATCAACCGGCAAGTATAATGCGCTCGGGCGGTGTTGCTATTCATTCCTCAATGCTTGCGCCTTTATTGCTAATGTTTGGCGTCTATTTTTCTTACTTTGTATTTTTGTCTTTATTAAAAGTTAGAACGGAAATTTTAATTAAAAAAAGGAAATAAAATGACTTACGTTGTTACCGATAATTGTGTGCGTTGCAAATATACCGATTGCGTTTCGGTTTGTCCGGTTGATTGTTTTTACGAAGGTGAAAATATGTTGGTGATTGATCCGGAAGAATGTATTGATTGCGGTGTTTGCGTACCGGAATGTCCGGCAGAAGCTATTTCGCCTGAATCTCCGGACTTAGTAGAATGGGTAGAAATCAACCGCAAATATGCTAAATTATGGCCGAATATTAGTAAGAAAAAAGATGCGCCAAAGGATGCCAAGGATTATGATGGCATGAAAGATAAATTTAAGAATTTTTTTGATCCGCGGCCGGCCGGAGCTAAATAACCACTCAGTCACCCTAAGTCTGTCGAAGGGTGTGTTCTACTCCGAGTCCAAACACACCCTTCGACAGGCTCAGGGTGACTATGAGTTTGTTAGTTTTTTAGGCATAATTAAAAAAATGTGATGCTGTTTTCTCCTCCGATTCTTACTCCCA
>CAZDLU010000015.1:0-42322 GCA_964506725.1 uncultured Rhizobium sp. | reverse complement strand
ATTTTCTTAACATTGATCCGGTGGTTTTAGATTTAAATGGAGATGGAGTAAAACTGACTTCTTACAATGATTCCGAAGTAACATTTGATGTTGATAATGATGGGAAGCAAGAAAGAACGGGCTGGGTAACTCCTCAAGATGGAATACTTGTAGAAGATCAAAACAACAACGGAAAAATTGATAATATTACTGAGACAATTTCTGAATATTATAAATTACAGGGAAGCAATTGGGTTGCGGATGCCGATGGAAAATATTCTACTGATGGACTTGCGGCGTTAAAGAAACTTGATTCCAACAATGATGGGAAATTTAATAATCAGGATGCTAAGTGGAATGATTTGAAGATTTGGCAAGATGCTAATGGTGATGCGCAAACTGATGTGGAAGAATTAAAAACTCTTACTGAAGCTGGAATAAAAGAAATCGATTTATCTAATATAACAAAAGCCAATAAGGAAAGAAACGAAGGCAATATTATTTTTTCTAAAACTACTTATACGACTACTGATAATCAGGTTAAACAAATTGCTGCGGTTGATTTTACTACTAATCCGATTGGATATGAGTTTAATGATGTGAATTTGGGGAAGCTTGCGACCGCAGAGGATGGGACCAAGTCTCTTGTGATTAGTAATTCCAATGGTGAAACAGTAGTTGCCGGAAGTGATACGGCGCAAAATATTTTTGGAAATATCGGCAATGATTCAATTACCGGTGATGATCGCGATAATTGGATTTCCGGCAGTGCGGGAAGTGATGTGCTTAAAGGTGGTAAGGGTGATGATATATTGATTATTGATGCTGAGGATAAGCAAGAAAATATTGATGGTGGTGAAGGTAGAGATATTGTGATTATTAACTCGGATAAGGATGTAACTTTTAATCTTACTCAGGCAAATGTTGAAACTGCTATTGGTGGTAATGGTGATGACGTTTTGATTGGCGGTGGAAATTCGAACGTGTTTATTGATGGTGGATCGGGTGATGATATAATAATCGGTGGAGCTGCTGATGACGCGCTTTCCGGTAGTGACGGTGATGATTATGTTGATGGCGGATATGGTGATGATGTGGTACGTGGGCATCGCGGTAATGACGTGTTGATTGGTGGTGAGGGCAATGATTATTTGGAAGGTGGGCTTGATGACGATAAGGTTTTTGGGGGTGTTGGTAATGATGTGATTATGGAAGCAGGAGGAAATGATGAAATTGATGGTGGTGAAGGTTATGACTTGGTGAAATATAATGGCAGCTATAAGGATTATAAAATCAGTCGTGACGGCTTTAATTATAAAGTTCAGGATTTAAAAAGCGGCAATATTGATTCGATAAAAAATATTGAAGGTGTGCGTTTTAATGATGTCACTGTGAAGCTGGTTGACGGCAATATTTCTCCGATGCCTGTTGCGGATTTAATAAGTTTACAAAATAAATCTGATACTGTCTTCATTGCTAAAAATGATTTGCTTAAAAATGATCTTGATGTCGAAGGCGATGAGTTGACGATTATTTCTGTGCAAAATTTTGTTGGTGGTGCGGCAAAGCTTGTTAAATCAAGTAGTGGCGAGACCATTGGAGTTGAGTGGACTCCGGATGAAAGCTTTATCGGCAATATGTCTTTTGATTATGATATCAAAGACTCAAAGGGTGCTTATGCCATTATTACTCAGCAAAATAGTGATGGAACTTCGCAAACGGCGGCGATGAAAGCGCGTGTTACTTTTAAACTTGATTCTGATCCGACTGATGATCTTTATGCTAAGCAATGGTATCTTTCTGAAATCAACGTGCAAAAGGCTTGGGAGGATTATAGCGGTGAAGGAGTTAAAATAGGAATTTTTGAGAAAGGTGATTTTAATATTAACCATCAAGAGCTTGATGCTAATACGCTGCAATCCTATAAAGATGACGTGGCTTTCAGAGAAGTGAGTCAATATTCACAACATAAAACAACAGTTGCCGGTGTGATTGCTGCAGAAAAAAATGGTGCGGGAATTGTTGGTGTTGCTTATGATGCTAAGCTTGATGGTTATAGCTGGGAGAATGATGATAGCGGTTTAAATAATTTAAAAAATGTTGATATTGCTAATAATAGTTGGGGAATGGTTGGTGAATTTATTGATAATTTTTCCGATCCGAATAATCCTTATTCGTCAATTAAAAATGATCTAGAAAGTGCTGCTAGACTGGGTCGAGATGGTCTTGGTACAGTAACCGTTTTTGCCGGCGGCAATTCGCGCTCTGAAGGTGACAATGTTAATTATCATAATCTTCAAAATTCGCGTTTTGTAATTACGACAGGTTCAATCAATCAGCCGGGAGATTTGGCAACGCTTACTCAAGCTTCAACCCCGTTTTCAAATCCTGGTGACGCAATTTTAGTTTCTGCTCCCGGTTCAAATATTAATTCAACCGGCAATCTTTTAACTAATGAAAACGGTTCACAATTTTTAGGAGAATTTTCTTCATCGCAAGGCACTTCGTTTTCAGCGCCGATTGTTTCGGGTGTTGTAGCTTTAATGTTGCAAGCAAATCCGAATTTGGGTTATCGCGATGTGCAAAAAATTTTGGCGCTTTCAGCAAGAGAGTTCAATGATCCAAACACAACTTGGCAGGAAAATGGTGCGACAAATTGGAATGGCGGTGCGATGCATTTTTCGCACGATTATGGTTTTGGTATTGTCAATGCAGCCGCGGCAGTAAGGCTTGCCGAGACTTGGAATGAGCAAAGCACTTATTACAATGAAAAATATTATAGTGCGTCAGATAATAATAAAACTTTGATAATAGATAATGGAACTCTGCAAAAGCAATTTACTATTTCTAACTCTAATATTCATAATATCGAGACTGTTGAGGTGGAAGTAAATTTATCTGATTTAGATATTTCGGATTTAACTATCAAACTTATTTCGCCAAATGGCACGGAAAGTATTTTAATGGATAAGCCGGCAAGCTCGGTTTATGATGGCGGATTGTTTTTTAATTTTTCATCTCGGGCTTTTTTTGGGGAAAATGTTGATGGGGATTGGAAGTTACAAATAACTGATTCCAGAACGGGCGATGTGAGTTATTTAAATAGTTGGAAGTTAAAATTTTATGGTGATTTGGATGATGGTAAAAATGATGTTTACGTTTACACGGATGAATTTGCTAAAATGACAGATGGCGCGAGAGCCTTGATTGTAGATATAGATGGTGGTATTGATACAATTAATGCTGCTGCGGTTTCGGGTGATACGATCATTAATCTTAACGCCGGACAAATAAGCAAAATTGCCGGACATGATGTGTTGATTTCCGGCGGAACTCCTGGGGAAGAATATTATCAAAAACAGGCGATTCTGCCAAGTAAAGAAACTGAACTTGCTGCAAAAAGTTCGCTCCTTATAAGTGAGAATCAAAGCCTTGTTTCCAAAAATATTGAATTTACCGGAATTGACGCGGCGATTAATGCTAAGGCTATTCAAGCTAATCAAAAATATGCTGAGGCTGAAGCTGCTTCAACAGCGTTAAATGCTGAGTGGGCTAGTGGCTATACGCTTTGGACTAGCTTTAGAGAAGGTGGCACAACTTTTTATATTTTTAAAAGTAAAGCTAACGGAGAGCAAGTTGCGCTTAGTGAAAATGAAGCAAATCAAAAAATCAATAGCTATAACAGTGCCGTAGATTTGTTTAATCAGAAAAATGCAGAATTTAATGCATTAAAAAAGCAATATGATGATTTGGTAGTGAGACGAGAATTGTTGCCAAGCGAAATAGGTGATTTGGTAAACGAAGTTAATGATCTCTCAAACCAAGTTATAAAATTACAATCAGAAGTTAATTTTATTAAATCTTATCTTAACTCTTTCAATAGCAATAGTGCATCAGAAATTGAGAATGCTTATAGCGGTGATGGAAATGATACAATAATTGGTTCGAACTCGGATAATAAAATTTGGGGAGGAAGAGGTAATAATACTTTAACCGGAAATGGTGGAGCCGATACTTTTATCATCAAGGAAAATGCTGGAACAATTGATACTATTACTGATTTCAAAATTGGTGAAGACAAAATTGATTTAAGTGATTTTGGTCATATTCCGCTTAGCGCTTTAACAATAATTCAAAACGGCGCTAATAGTGAAATTATTTTTGCTTCGGGACAAAAAATTATTTTACAAAATGTTAATTCGCAAAATTTATCCAACAGTTTTATAGGCGTTGACGGTAATGACGTAATGGTTGGAACATCCGGAGATAATATTATTCACGGCGGATATGGAGATGATGAAATACACGGAGGCTATGGTAATGATACGTTATATGGCGATGAAGGAAATGATAAAATTTATGGTGAGTTCGGTAATGATACAATTTACGGCGGTAGTGGTAATGATATAATAAATTCCGGCGATGGAAATAATAAATTATACGCAGAAGATGGAGATGACACTATAATATTAGAAAATAATTCTAACGATGTATTTACCGGCAATGGTCGTGATACGATTGTGGTAAAATCTAATTTTTATTCCGGCACTAATATCATTGAAGATTTTAATGCAAGCGAAGACAAGATTGATTTATCTTCATTTAATGGCGCTTCATTTAATCCGATAAAGGATTTTTCTGATTTAGTAATGAGGCAAGATGGCGGCGATATTATAATTGATTTAAGTAGCAGCATTAAACTTCTTATAAAAAATACCAATCTATCAGCTCTTACAAGTCAAAATTTTATTGGTCTAACTGATATTGCAAATTTAACAATAAATCAGGTTTTAATAGGCTCGGTGTCGGGTGGAAAATTAATTGGCGGTAAAGGTAATGATAAATTAGTAATAAATGGTGGCATCAATGTTCTCAAGGGTGGAGAAGGGCATGATATTTTTGCTTTTAATAGTAATTTATTGAGTGGCACTAATACTATTGAAGATTTTAATATTAACGAAGACAAAATTGATTTAACGGTATTTAACAACGCTTTTCCTACGCCGATAAAAGATTTTGCTAATTTGGTGATGGTGCAAAGCGGAAGTGATGCGGTGATTACTTTGGGTAGCTCAACTCTTGTTATAAAAAATGTTAATTTTTCAAATTTAACTATTAATAATTTTATAGGATTAACTGATATTACTCATTCTACTCAAGGTCAAACAATCAACGGAACATTTGCTAGCGAAACTCTTACCGGAGGATTGGGAGATGATGTAATTACGGGTGGCGGCGGTAGTGATAAATTGATAGGTGGTAAGGGTAATGATAAACTTATATTCAGTAGTGGCGGTAATACTTTAGAAGGCGGGGAAGGTCGTGATATTTTTGTTATATCATCTAACTTTATTAGTGGCACAAACACTATTACAGATTTCAATGTTAATGAAGACAAAATTGATTTAACGGTATTTAACAACGCTTTTCCTACGCCGATAAAAGATTTTGCTAATTTGGTGATGGTGCAAAGCGGAAGTGATGCGGTGATTACTTTGGGTAGCTCAACTCTTGTTATAAAAAATGTTAATTTTTCAGATTTGACCTTTAACAATTTTATCGGATTAACGGATATTACTCATTCCACACAAAACCAAACTATAACCGGAACATCTTCAAGTGAAACTTTGATAGGCGGTTATGGAGATGATGTAATTACGGGTGGAGGAGGTAGTGACCGATTGGTGGGTGGTAGAGGTAATGATAAATTAATAGTAAGCGGTGGAGGTAATATTTTAGAAGGTGGAGAAGGAGGCGATACTTTTGTTATATCATCTAACTTTTTTAACGGCACCAACACTATTCAAGATTTCAATGTTAATGAGGATAAAATTGATTTAACCGTATTTAATAGTGGTCTTAATCCGCTAAAAGATTTTTCTCAACTAGTGATGCTGCAAAATGGCAATGATGTTACGATTGCCTTAACTAGTTCGATAAATCTTGTTATTAAAAATACCAATGTTGCAAGTTTTACCGGTAAAAATTTTATAGGCATAACAGACAGGGCTCATTCTACGGAAAACCAAACTATAAACGGAACATTCAATTCTGAAATATTGGTTGGAGGATTGGGAAATGATATAATTAACGGTAATAATGGTGTTGATACTTTAATTGGCAATGCCGGTGACGATATTCTTAACCTTGGTTCGGGCAATGGTACAGCAAATGGTGGTGATGGTAATGATATTTTAACAATCAATCAGGGAGATCAGATTTTAATTGGCGGTGCTGGTAATGACATTTTTAAAATAGGAACTACATGGTTGGGATTAAAACAATATTTTGAAGCCAGAGGATTAGTATTTACTACAAAATTTAGCGATACTATTCAAGATTTTAATGTTAACGAAGACAAGATGGATCTGACCTCTTCAACTTCGCTGCCAATATCTTTTGCTGATTTACAATTTAGTGAATTAAATGGAAACACGATATTAAAGCTGCCGGAATTTCAACATACTGTAACTTTAAATAATGTTTCAATCGCATCTTTAAGTGAAAATAATTTTATAGGATTGAGACAACCTTTAATAGCAAGCGTTGATAAATCTGATACGAATGAAGATAGTACTGTCGCGATAGACGTATTTACAGGAGCTACAAATGCTCTTGATAATCTTTCCATAACCAGCATTGGAAACCCTGCTCACGGAACGGTTGCGATTATTCTTGACGAGCAAGGTAAACAAAAAATTTCTTATACTCCAAACGCCAATTTTAATGGAACTGACCAATTTAATTATACAATTTCTGACGGAAAAGGCGGAGTTGCAATTAAGACTTTACAGATTGTCGTAAATTCTTTAAATGACGCGCCAACAGCTACTGTTAATGAGGTCGTGGCCAATGAAGATAGTCCGATAGTTATTGATGTTTTAGCAGGAGCATCAGACGTAGATTTAGATCCGCTCTCAATTTTTTCTGTTTCGGGAGTAAATAATGGTGCAGTAAATATTATTGACGGAAAAATTATTTATACGCCGGATTCTAATTATAATGGACAAACTTATTTTAATTATACTATCACGGATGGTAAAGGCGGATTCGTTACTAAAACAATAGGTCTTACTATTAATGCAGTTAATGATGCGCCAACTGCACAATTAGTTAATGCGGCAGTTGATGAAGATTCTGCCATGGTCATCGATGTATTATCACAAGCAAACGATGTTGACGGAGATATTTTATCAATTGCTAATGTTGCAAATCCGCAAAATGGTGTGGTGGAAATTATTGATGGAAAAATAAAATATACGCCGAATCAAAACTTCAACGGCGTTGATAAATTTACTTACGCGATTGCTGATAATAATGGTGGCGTTGTAATTAAGGAATTAACTGTAGTTGTAAATGCAGTAAATGATGCGCCTGTTATATCTAATGTAATTTCTAATCAGCAAACTGCCGAAGAATCAGTTTTCTTATTTACGGTGCCGCAAAATATTTTTAGTGATGTTGACGGAGAGGCCTTGACTTTAACCGCGACGCTGTCTGATGGTTCGCCGCTTCCGCAATGGTTGGTTTTTGACGGTAATAATTTCAGAGGAACTCCGACGCGCAGTGATGCCGGAAATATTTCAGTGAAAATTACGGCAACTGATAATTCTGGCGCGGCAATTTCGCAAAATTTCACTTTGGTTGTTAATAATACGAATCATGCTCCGGATGCTTCTGATGTTGTTAAATCTATCGATGAAGATAGTGCGGTTAATATAAATTTATTGAGTGGCGCTTCTGATATTGATGGCGATGTTTTGTCGGTTATTGCAACGACTTCGCCGCAGCATGGAACATTGCAAATAGTGAATCAGGAAACCGGTGATTTTAAATATATTCCAAATGCCGATTTTAACGGCAGTGACAGTTTTGATTACACAATTTCCGATGGCAATGGTGGCTTGGTTACTAAAAGTGTAAATTTAAATATCGTTGCGGTTAATGATGCACCAACAATATTGGCGACTATTCAAAATAGCAGCATGATGCGCGATACGGTTAAAGTTGTTATTGCGACCGATACTGTAGCAACGCTCTTCGCCGATGTTGACGGTGATGCTTTAACTTATAGTTTAGACAATGCCCCGGCTTGGCTTTCAATCAATAGTCAAACAGGTGAAGTGACTTCAAATAATCCGACTGAAATCGGAAATTATAATGTTGAAATTATTGCAACTGATAGTTTTGGCGCAAAGGTTTCACAAAATTTCGTGATTAAGGTTAACGATGTTAATTACGCGCCGACAGCGACTTTAACAAGTGCCGCGACTAATGAAGATAGCGCGATAATAATTGATGTATTAGCGCAAGCGAGTGACGCTAATAATGATGTTTTATCAATATCTAATATTACCAATCCGCAAAATGGTGTGGCGGAAATTTTTGACGGAAAAATAAAATATACGCCGAATTTAAATTTCAACGGCACCGATAAATTTAATTATACAATTTCTGATGGTTATGGCGGAACTGTTACCCAGGAATTAAATTTAACAATTGCGCCGGTTAATGATGCGCCGACTGCGATGGATATTTTTAAGACTGTTGATGAGGAGTATACGCTTAGCTTTAATTTAAGCGACATATCGGATGTTGATGGTGATGTTTTAACTATATCAAAAACTAATCCTCAACATGCCTCTATATTTTCGCTTAACCAAACAACTAGGCAAATTACATATATACCAAAGCCTAATTTCAACGGCTCCGATAGCTTTACTTATACGGTTAAAGATCCAAGTGGAGCCTCCGTTACTAAAACGGTTTATATAACAGTTAATCCGGTAAATGATGCGCCGGTGGCAGCAAATCCGCCATCTGCTCAAGGTTCTGAGCTTGGTGAAGCTATTAATTTTTCAGTGAAAAGCGCTTTCACTGAAGTTGACGGAGAAAATTTATCATATAGCGCGACCCTTATGAATGGCGGTCCGCTGCCTGATTGGTTAAAATTCGATAAAGATAATTTATCATTTTCCGGATTAAGTTCTACCACAGTTTCAATAATGGTAAAATTAACTGCTTTTGATCAAAGCGGAAAATCAACTTCAGTAAATTTTAGTGTTGGAAGTGAGAGCGGAAAAATAATTAACGGTAGTGATATTAATGATAATTTAAATGGTGGCGCAGGTAATGATGTTTTATATGGAGGCTTAGGAAATGATACTTTAAATGGTGGTGCCGGCAATGATTATTTGTATGGAGAAGAAGGTAATGATATTATTTATAGCAGTAGTGGCGATGATTATTTATACGGTGGCAGTGGCGATGACAATCTTAGCGATCGCGAGGGAAATAATTTTTTAGATGGTGGAGACGGTCGTGATATTATTTCTAGCGGAGACGGTAATGATACTATATATGGTGGAAGTGGAAACGATAACATTGATAGCGGTGGCGGAGATGATTTTATAGATGGTGGCGAGGGTAATGATTTTATTCATTCTGGAGACGGTAATGATATAATTTATGGCGGTGGAGATTTTGACCAAATTTATGGTGAAGGTGGTGATGATCAAATATTTGGTGGCACTGGAGAGTATTCTATTTACGGCGGCGAAGGAAATGATCTTATAGACGGCACTCAAGGACGAGGAACTTTAGATGGACAAGGTGGAAATGATATTTTGCTTGGCGGATCAGATAAAGATAGCTTATACGGCGGTGACGGTAATGACGTATTATACGGAAATGGCGGTAATGATTATGTGACAGGTCAAGGGGGAGATGATGTTATCGACGGCGGCGATGGTAATGATTTATTTATGGCGGAAGCGGGCAATGATACTCTAACCGGCGGCAAAGGTTCTGATACTTTTTATTTCAATAAAATCTATTCCGGAACTAAAATTATTACTGATTTTGATCTGAATAATTATGCCGATAAAATAGATTTGAGTGGCGTGGCCAATCTGAATAATTTTTCTGATTTAAATATTTATCAACAAGGTGCGGATTCGGTAATTCAGTTTGCTGAGAATTATAAAATTATTTTACAAAATATCGATCATACTAAAATTACCGAAAATAGTTTTATTGGTTTTAATGAAAGGCCAATTGGAGGCAATGATGCTAATTATGTTATTAACGGTTCGCAATTTAATGATACAATAAATCCTAATGATTTTTGGCGTGATTTTCCGATCGGAGTTGATGTTTTTTATAACAGTTTAACTATTAATGGTGGCGCAGGGGATGATCTTCTAAATGGTTGGGACGGTAATGATAAAATTTTTGGCGGCAGCGGAAATGATAAATTAAACGGACGTTACGGAAATAATCTTTTAACAGGTGGTGAAGGCTCGGATCAATTTATATTTGCTTATAATTTTGCTTCGTCAATGCAGGGCTATTATTATAATGGCGATTTTATTACGAATAATCTTACTTATAAAAATGTTATTACCGACTTTGACGTTAATGATGTAAATGAAAAAATAATTTTAGACGGCGTAACTTTTGATAAGCTTTCGATAGTTGATGGCGTTGACGGCGCAGTCGTTAGTTATGATACTAAAACTAAATATAATGCTGCGATCCATAACTCGATTACCCTTCTTGGAATTCAGGCCAGCCAATTAAGTGCTAATAATTTTTCTTCACAATTAACTGTTAAAGGAACTGCTGAAAGCTATACAAACAGCATAGTAAATGTTGATGGTGCCAATGGTTATCTTTACGAAAACGGTACTGGCGGCGATGATATTATTTATATAAATGCCGAACATGGTGATGCAACGTCAAGTGGCAAAGGCGGAAATGATATATTCGTTATAGATAAATCTCCGAATAATTCTATTACGATTACGGATTTTAACATTAGCGAAAAAATTGATTTGCGATTATTGGACGTAAAATCTTTTGCGGATTTACAAATTTCACAAAATGGTGCGGATTCAGTAGTAACGCTTGCTGATTCGCAAAGTTTAATATTAAAAAATATCTCTTTGGCGGCAATTACGACGGAGAATTTTATTTTTCCTCCAATAAATCACGCACCGTTGGTTGTGAATAATATTTCCGACAAAAATATTGATGCGACCGGCGTTATAAATATTTCGGTAAGTGATACCTTTACTGAATTAGACGGCGAAGCTTTGTCATATTCTGCAACTCTTGCTAATGGTGATGCGCTTCCGTCATGGCTTATTTTCAACAGTAACAATCTAACATTTTCGGGATCGGCTCCGGCAGGTTCTTTAACTCTTGCAATAAAATTAACCGCCTTCGATGAAAGCGGAAATTCAACGGCAACAAATTTTAATATTATGACTAATACAAATTCTAATCCTCCGGCTGGAGTTAATGCCTTTACTATTAATGGTTCAAAATTTAATGATGACTACTTAGCGGCTTACAGCTCAGAGGCACCATCTCTTTTTGGAAATTACTATGAAAAAAATTATATCATAAACGGTAATGACGGTGACGATAATTTATCGGGGATGAATGGTAATGACATTCTTAACGGCGGCAGTGGAAATGATACTTTATATGATGCTATCGGAAATAATATTTTTACTGGCGGAAGTGGTATTGATAATTTTAAATTCGGCAACACTTCATCTGATCGCACCAATATAATTACCGATTTTAATCCGACTAACGAAACTATAACATTTGACGGAGTTAGCGGCGTTACCAATTTTGCTGATCTGATTTTTAGTGATAGCGCTGAGGGTGTTGTGGTAAGTTATGATTCAGAAATAGTTGATAAAATAATTTTACAAGGTGTTACGGCGAATCAATTAACGGCAGCTAATTTTAAATTTAACACAGAAATCGTTGATTCGGGAAGCGGAAATTATGACGGTGATTCTGCTAATAATATAATGTTTTTCCAAGCCGGAAATAAAGTAGTAAATGGCTATGAAGGAGATGATTCAATTACCAGTCGCTATGGCGAAGGCAATAATATCATACATGGCGGCGCCGGTAATGATGAAATTTCTTATGCTGTTTTTAATCCGAATAATTCTGTAGTGGAAGCGAATGAAATTTACGGCGATGAGGGAAATGACAATATTCATGTCTATTCCAAAGATAAATTTAAAATTAGCGGTGGTAGTGGCAATGACGTTATTGATGTAAGCACTGCTGATTCAGAAATATCAGGAGGCGAGGGCGATGACGAAATTTATGTAAGTCCTCTTAGAAGCTGGTCTTACCCGGATTATGTGGAAACTTTATTTGGTGGTAATAACGAAATTCACGGTGATGCCGGCAATGATATGATATATATTCAAGGTGGCAGCGTTGATAATACAATCTTTGGCGATGGCGGAAACGATATATATTTTATTACGAAATCCGCCGGTAATAGCGTCACGATAGCGGATTTTGAAATAAATAATTCCAATGAAAAAATTGTTTTAGCTGATTTTGATTTGAAATTTTCTGATTTGCAAATTTCACAAAACGCAGCCGATACAATAATTGATCTTGGAAATGATCAGACAATAATTCTAAAAAATATCAATGCTTCTGCGATAAATGAAAATAATTTTATTTTCAAAAAATTAGGAACTTCAGGTAATGATGAAATAATAATGGATGATCCTCGATTCACCAGCGCTAAGGGCGGAGAAGGTGACGATAAATTTATAATTAAGAAAAATCCTAATTCCGAAATTTACATTAATGATTTTGAAAGCGGTAATCCTAATGAAAAAATTATTATTAAAAATTTCCCTGAAATTAGAAGTTTTTCCGATATTTTAATTCAATATCAAATTGTCGGCGGTGGCGGTTATGATCCGATTAACGGACAAGCTGATTATCAGTTTAATGCCTTGATAAATCTTGGTGATGGTCAATTTATCAATATAGAAAATGTGGCATTAGATTCGCTTGATGAAAGTAATTTTGCTTTTGATTTTAGTGAGGAAGAGCAAGGTGGAAATAATGAAGAAGAGCCACAAGAAAATAATGCTCCGACTTCTCCTGACGTTACTCAAACCATTAACGAAGATGATTCGATAATAATCGATGTTCTTGCCAGTGCCAGTGATATTGACGGCGATATTTTAACGCTTGATGCAATTTCTAATGTTACAAATGGTGAAGCTGACATTATTGACGGCAAAATTATTTTTGTGCCAAATGCCGATTTTAATGGTTCGGCAAGTTTGGATTATGTTATTTCTGACGGCAAAGGCGGTGTTTTAACTAAAACTTTAAACATAAATATTAATCCGGTAAATGATGCGCCACAGCTTGCAAATCCTGACTTGGAAGTAATTACGCTTAATGAAAATGATTCGCAAATTATTGATGTTTTAGCTGACGCATTTGATATTGACGGTGATGTTTTAACAATTTCTGAAGTCAGAAATTCGGCAAACGGAATTGTAGAAATTCTGGAAGACGGAAAAATAAAATATACGCCGAACCATAATTTCAGCGGCACGGACAGTTTTGTCGTTGTTGTTTCAGACGGCCAAGGCGGCTTGGTAGAAAAAAGTTTTGATGTGGTGGTGGAGGCCGTAAATCATGCGCCGGAGGTTTTCGACATTACGGCGACAACTCTTGAAGATAATGCGCTGAATATAAATTTATTGGAAAATGCTTCCGATAGTGAGGGCGATATTTTAGCAATTGATTCATTCACTTTGCCGCAATTTGGAAATTTAGAAATTATTAATTTAGAAACCGGCGAATTTAAATATACGCCGAATGAAAATTTTAACGGAAGTGATAGTTTTGAATTTACTATATCTGACGGTAACGGCGAGCTTGTAACTAAAGTTGTAAATTTAAATATAACTTCGGTAAATGACGCGCCGGTGATTGTCGCCGCTATTATAGATGTTGCGGTAAATGAAGATGAAACAACAACAGTAATCAGCGCCGAAGCAATCGCGGCTTCGTTTGCGGATGTTGATGATAATTTAATTTATAGTCTAAATAATGATGCGCCAAGCTGGTTGTCAATTGATACAGTAACGGGAAAAGTAACTTCAACAAATCCGAGCAATGATGATGTCGGAAGTTATAATATTACAATTACGGCAACTGATGCGTCTAACGCCAGCGTTTCCCAAAATTTTGTAGTAACGGTAAATAATGTAAATGATGCCCCAACCGCGCAATTGGTGAATGCAACAGTTGATGAAGATTCTTCGGTAGTGATCGATGTTTTAGCGCAAGCAAATGACGTTGATGCGGGAGACGTTTTATCAATCGCGGAAGTTACAAATTCTGAAAACGGAATTGTTGAAATTATTGAAGGCAAAATAAAATATACGCCGAACCAAAATTTCAACGGCGTTGATAAATTTTCTTACACAATTTCTGATAATAATGGTGGCTTGGTAACTAAAGAATTGACTGTAATTGTTAATTCGGTAAATGATGCGCCGACTGTTGAAAATATTGCTCAGACAATTGATGAAGATAATTCCGTAACTATTGATGTTTTAGCAAATGCTGTTGATATTGACGGCGATATTTTAACAATTGATTCGATAGGCAGCGCCCAAAACGGCAGCGTAGAAATAATTGACGGCAAAATAAAATATACGCCGAATGCCAATTATTTCGGTTCGGATAATTTTGAATTTACGATCAAAGATTCTAGTGGCGCTGTTGTTACTAAAACAGTTACTTTAAATATTAATTCGGTAAATGATGCGCCGACTGTTGCTGCAATTATTGAAAATGTTTCTGCAAAAGAAGATGAAGCTAAAATTGTAATTAGCGCGGCAACTATTGCGGCTTCTTTTGTGGATGTTGATGATAATTTAACTTATAGCTTGAATAATGACGCACCAAGCTGGTTATCAATTGATACCGCGACAGGTGAAGTAACTTCAACAAATCCGACTAATAGCGATGTTGGAAATTATAATGTTACGATTATCGCAACCGATTCTTCTAATGTCAGCATTTCGCAAAATTTTGTTTTAACGATTGAAAATGTAAATGACGCGCCAACTATAGCAGACATTTCCAACCAATCAGCCGTTGCAAGAAACGCCTTTAATTTCCAAATTCCAAACAATGTTTTTGCTGATATTGAAAATGATGCTTTAACTGTAAGTGCTAAACTTGCAGGCGGCGAGGCGCTTCCTTCTTGGTTAAATTTTGATTCTACTAATTATAGCTTCAGCGGAATTTCTCCTTCTGGCGATGCGCTTAACTTGGAAATCATGTTGACGGTTAGCGATGGTTTGGCTTCAACTAGCAAGAATTTTATTTTAAATATTGCGACGAATAAAATATTTGGTGCGGCGACAAATGATATTTTAACGGCTACGCAAAATGATGAAGAAATTTATGGCTATGCCGGTATTGACACAATTGATGCGGGAGCGGGAAATGACGTTGTAATCGGTGGTGCGGGCGCTGATAAAATTGATGGTGGCGTAGGAAATGATACTTCGTCTTATGTTGATTCAACTGCGGCAGTAACTGTTAATTTGGCAACTGCTAGAAACACCGGCGGCTATGCTTTCGGCGATGTTTTAACTAATATTGAAAATATTTCGGGATCATTATTTAACGATAATTTAACCGGCAATTCGGCGATAAATATTTTAAGTGGTGACGCGGGAGACGATACGTTAAACGGTGGCGCAGGTGCTGATACTCTAGATGGCGGCGCGGGAATTGACACGGCATCTTACGTTGATTCAACTGTCGCAGTTAATATTAACTTGGCGACCAACGCAAATAGCGGGGGAGATGCAGAAGGTGATATTTTAATAAATATCGAAAATATTTCAGCTTCGGCATTTAATGATTCTTTGGTTGGTGACGGTCGTGATAATATTTTAAACGGCAATGCCGGCGACGATGTTATGGAAGGTGGCGCGGGCGCTGATACTCTTAACGGTAGCACGGGAATTGATACGGCGTCTTATGTTACTTCATCTTCGGCGGTGAATGTAAATCTTGCTACAAATATCAATAGCGGCGGCGATGCTGAAGGTGATAAGTTGAGCAGTATCGAAAATGTTTTTGGTTCGGCGTTTGATGACGTAATTACCGGAAGCAGCGCGGCTAATACAATCAACGCCAATGACGGCAATGATATTGTAAATGGCGGTTCGGGTGCTGATATTATTAATGGCGGCAATGGTAATGATACTTCGTCTTATTCTGATTCTACTTCTGCAGTTACGATCAATTTAAAAACCGGCAAAAATAGTGGCGGCTATGCTAGCGGCGATGTTTTAACTAATATCGAAAATATTTTAGGCTCGGCATTTAATGATAATTTAACCGGAGATGCGAATCGAAATATCATAAATGGCGGCGCCGGAAATGACGTGATTAATGGCGGTTTAGGTGCGGACGTTATTAATGGTGGCACTGGACTTGACACAGCGTCTTATGTTGATTCAACAGTGGCAGTTAATGTTAATTTGGCAACAAACGTAAATAGTGGCGGCGATGCTGAAGGTGATGAATTAATTGATATTGAAAATATTACTGGCTCAGCTTTTGACGATATTATTTATGGCAATGAATTAGCGAATACGATAAGCGGTAACGCCGGAAATGATCTTATCAGTGGTGGCGCGGGTGCTGATATTGTTGATGGCGGAACCGGTAGCGATAGTTTCACTTACATTAATTCAAGCGCGGCAGTTAATATTAATTTGGCAACAAATATAAATTCCGGCGGCGATGCGGAAGGTGATAAATTAACCAGTATTGAAAATATTTTTGGCTCAGTTTTTGCCGATAATATAGTCGGAAATAATGCCAATAATATTATTAACGGTAATGACGGCAACGATTACATTGATGGCGGTGCCGGCGTTGATACGCTTGATGGTGGCAATGGTAGTGACTTTATAATCGGCGGAACCGGAGCTGATAAAATTAATGGCGGAGACGGAATTGACACGGCTTCCTATGTTGATTCTGCTTACGGCGTTACGATAGATTTACTTAACCAAAATAATAATAACGGCGGCAGCGCTATCGGCGACGTTTTAACTAATATCGAAAATATTTCAGGTTCATTATTTGCCGACAAATTAACCGGAGACGATAATAATAACACGCTTAAAGGCGACGCCGGAAATGATTTAATCCGCGGCGGCAAAGGCGCTGATACATTAATCGGCGATGCAGGCAACGATCAATTTATTTTCCATCAAGGCGATTCCACGAGTGTCACAACTGACGTAATTTTAGATTTCGTCAAAGGCGAAGATAAAATTAACTTAAGTGATTTCAATTTAGGATTTTCCAATATGACCATAACTCATGGCAATAGCGAAACCATGATTATAAATGAAGCCGATAATTTATTTATCAAACTTCAAGGCGATATTGCTTTGACGGATCAGGATTTTATTTGGAAATAATAAAATAAAAAAAGGGGCCGGGATACTTTTTATAATAAAAACGCTGTGCAATTATTTTTCCAATAAATGCCAATGATAAATAAAAGATTGATTATGGTAGATCGAAAGCAAACTAAGTCTTTAAGCAAGATCCGTAAGAGTACCTTGATTGCCAATATCGCAATTCTTTCTATTTTGCTATTCTTTGCTTATTTCGGGTATAAGAATTTAAATTGGATTTTGGAATTTGTTTGCTTAGCAGCGTTTCCATTTTATGCCTGGAATTTTTATAAATATTTTTTTAACAAAAACTATCGCAAGCATTTTAATGAGTATCGTGATAAGCAAAGAGCCTTGCCTAAGAAGGAGAGGGATGATTATCGTTTTAAAAGATTTTTAGAAAGAAATATTGGACTTGGACTGATAGGTCTAGGTATTGTTATATTGGTAATTCTAATATATACCAAAACATAAATCTATACTCCAAACCAGCTTCGTCTTTTCGGTAATATAGAACCTTTCACCTTTTGTAATCACAAATTTTATGACCAGTCAAAACATTAAATTACTTTGCCAATATAACTCAAATAACGATCAACTGCAAATCATCAGATCTCAAAATTTAGATTCTCTTGATCCTAATTCAAAATATACGATTGAAGATGCAGTCGGTGATATTATTGGAGGGATGAATACTGCTATTGGATCAATGATAGAAGGGGCAGACGGTTCGTCAATTTTTGCTAATGGTCGTGCCTTTTTAATTGAGGTTGGTTATGATTATGCTACTAATCTTCAACAAGCCCGCGAAAGATACGGAGAGCAAGGTTATCGAGATGAACTAACGGCAATTGGTAAATCTCTAATGTCTTTTATGGTTGGTTATGGAGGAGCCGAAGTCGGAACTGCTATTGGAGCTATGGCAGCTTCTAATATATACGGAAGAATAGGAGGCGCAATTATAGGCGGTATTGTTTCCAGTGATCTTTACAACAAGTATCTTGAAAAACCGGTTGATGAACTTTTCGGTAATTTAATTTCGCCTAAACTAACTCTTGATGTTAATGCCGAACCAAAAATTTCGGTGCAAAGTAAAGATTCGAATTCCAGCGAATATAAAACTGAAAATTTTAATGTCGTTCCTTCGCAATTTTTTGAATTCATCCTAGAAAAATATGGCCTCAACACCAATCTTGAAGATTACTCTAACACCACTCCAAGCTTCATAGTCAATGACGGAAACGGCAATAATTTTAACATGTTGGCTTTGCCGGATTTTTCCGATTTATTCGGTGATGCAAGACAAAATGCCGAAAGCAATTTCTTAAATAATTTTTTTGCCGATTCGCTTGGTTTAAATTATGACATTAACCAATTTAATGATTTTTTAAACGAAAACAGATTATCATTTTCTGACTTCGCCTCAGATTTTTCTAATGCTCTTGGAGTTGAAACAAATTCCGCAACATTTTCCCAATCATTCGATCAATATTTCAGCAACAGCTTATTAAACGAACTTGGACTTAATAAAAATCTTTTTGAAATAAATTTAAATTTAGAAAATGGCGAAGAAAATTTTATAGGTGAAATAGAAGCGCAAAATATTGATATTCCTGATTACAATGTTGATTATTCAGAAAATACCGAAAGCGAATCAATAACGGTAAATGCTGATGATTTGGCATATTTTTTGGCCGGTAATCTTGATGATTATGAGGCTTATGACGGAGATGAATTATTTCAGGAATTTTCTTTTCAATATGAACGCTTAATCGAAAATGATTTTAATGATTTATCATTCGAACAAGAGCAATTTGTCGGAAATTTTAATGATGATTTGCAAAATTTTATCGCGGCTAATCCATTTGATTGGCAGGATAAATTTTCTGATTTTGCCCGCGATTATGAAAATGAGTGGCAAGAAATTATTGATAATGCAATTTCACAAATTGAAACTGATGCCGGTAATCTAATTACTGATTTTGAAAGTAGAAATTTTTACGATCCGTCGTCGTTGGAAGTTGTTTCTTATAGTGGTTCGTTGCTTGCAAATAGTGATGCCGACTGGGATTTCGATCCTTATTTTGACGGCGAAACTTTTTGGGGCTATGGTTATTATGAAAAGGCGCAGTATTGGGATCCAAGTTATGATAGCAGCTATTACACTTATGATGATTGGTACGCCGATTGGGATTTTAACGGCGATGGTTTTATTGATGAAGATGAATATTCGCAAATAGATTTTGACGGAATTACCGAATATATAAGAGAGCAAATATATGATGAATCAGGAATTGATGAAGATTTTATTTATGATTATTTAGGTGGTGATTTTGATTATGCAGAAGAATTTGGTTTTGATGCTGATGCTTATTTTGACGCAGAATATGTTGATGAAGGAAGTTGGGACGAATTTGAAAAATATGTCGATGAAGAATATGACATGGCGCAATATTGGGATATTGAAGCTGAGATTCAATTTAATCGCGTCTATCCGAACTTCTCCGATCTTTATTTTGATTTATTTAACTTAGCAAATTCGTGGAGGCTTGATATGTCTTCATCTTGGGATCCAAACGATATTTCATTTGATGCTAACTTTAATGCTAATTTTGATTTTGAACAAAATAAAATTGTTAGAAATTTTTCTGAATTTTTATTTAATTATGAATATAAGCCAAGCCTTGATCCAAGCGTGTTTACAACCTATGATGTAAACAATTTTAATAATGCCGATTATAAATTAATTGAGGTAATTTCTGCTTCGCAAGCAATGAATGGCAGTGGTGGAAATGAAATTATTACCGTAACCGCAATATCATCTGAAGTTAATGCCGGTGCCGGTTTAGACATTATCAACGGCGGAAACGGTAATGATAAAATTAATGCTGGCGAAGGTGATGACATGCTTATCGGCAATGGTGGAGATGATATTTTGCAAGGCGGCTTAGGAAATGATATTTATATTTTTAACAGCATAAATTCCGGCAATGACACCATAATTGACGATGACGGCGCGATCATGATTGATAAAAAACTTTTGTCGGGAATTGCGCTGCAAGAAGAAAACAGCGATCGCTTCATTCTTGGCGATGCCGTTTTAAGCATGGAAGAAAATAACTTAAAAATTTCTTACGGAATTAATAATTCAATTTTGATTCAGGATTTTGAAAATGGAAAATTTAATATTACGCTAAATCATAATCCTGTTATAGAAGCAATAAATACAAGCCTTGATGCTAATACAGAAAAATTAATTGATGTATTGGCTTTGGAGCAAGATTTTGAAAATGATTCGATAAATATTTTTTCCATAACTCAACCGCAAAACGGTAGCGCTGAAATAATTGACGGAAAAATAAAATATACACCGCATGAAAATTTTAATGGCGCTGATAGTTTTAAATATCTACTAGGCGATAATAAAGGCGGCTTTATTGTGCAAAACATAAATATTGTTATTAATGCCGTAGGAAGTGCGGCAAGTGATGTAATAAATTTAACCGATGCTGAT
Source organism: uncultured Rhizobium sp. (assembly GCA_964506725.1). Lineage (GTDB taxonomy): Bacteria > Pseudomonadota > Alphaproteobacteria > Rickettsiales > UBA1997 > UBA2645. The sequence goes on along the minus strand of CAZDLU010000015.1, from coordinate 21,529 downwards.
GAGACTGTTGCCGGCAATGGTGGTCACGATAATTTTATTTTTAGCGATAGTTTCGGAAATGATGTGGTAACTGACTTCGGAGGCGTAAGTAATTTTTGGAATTTTGGATATGATGCGCCGGAACATGATACAATACGTTTTTCTGGCGCCGGTTTAACTGCGGATAAAATGCTGTTAAATTATGACGGTATAAACACCATAATAAATTTCGAAGGAAAAGAAAATATTAGTGTGACCTTACGAAATTTTGATTTTATTAATTTAGATAATTTGCCCAATGGTTTGAATAATATTTTATTTGACGGCAAAAGTTTGTCTTATAATTATAATTTAATTAGCAATTATTCTAATCAAGATAGAACCCTTGATACTTATGATGTCGTAAATGATCATAGCACTAACTTAGCCCAAATCTGGAATTTAAATAGCGTTACTTTTCTAAATGAAATTGACAATATTACTAACGGTTTGGAAAATTCCAATGATGTAATTAATGCCATGGGCGGCGATGATATTATTTTTGGAAAAAGCGGCGATGATATTTTAAGAGGTCAGGAAGGTAATGATAGTTTGGTTGGCGGACTTGGTAGTGATATTTTAAACGGCGGTGAGGGTAATGATATTTTTATTTACAATAATTTGGACGAATCAACAAATACCGCTAGCGATACTATTTTAGACTTTACTCAGGGTCAGGATAAAATTAATTTATTGGCCTTAAACTTACATTTTGAAAATTTCATAATAACTACCGATTTAGACAGCACAAGGCTTCATCTTGATATCTCAAATTTTGAGATTAAACTTCAGGGCCAAATTGCGCTGGTAGAACAGGATTTTCTTTTTTAAAAAGGGGCCAGGCTACTTTTGCCTGAAAGTAGCCTGGCCCCTTTTTAAAGAAGTATTTAATAAAAATCTTATTTCCTCTTTAATTCCAGTTGATAAATTGCCGTTTTCGACTTTTTAAAATAAAAAATGACCAAAAAATATTTCGGAACAGACGGAATTCGCGGTACGGCGAATAAATTTCCAATGACGGCGGAAATTGCGCTGAAAGTTGGCATGGCAGTTGGGGCAAAGTTTACCAATGGCGAACATCGTCATCGCGTCGTGATCGGAAAAGATACGCGGCTTTCGGGTTATGTGATTGAGCCGGCACTTACTGCAGGCTTTGCTGCCGTTGGTATGGATGTGTTTTTGGTTGGGCCGGTGCCGACTCCGGCTGTTTCAATGCTTACAAAATCCTTACGCGCCGACATTGGCATTATGATTTCAGCCTCGCACAATCCTTACTGCGACAATGGTATAAAAATTTTTAACCGTGACGGACATAAGCTGGATGATGCTTTAGAAAATGAAATTGAACAATTAATCGACGGCGATATTACGCCTTATTTGGCAACGTCAAAAAATTTCGGCCGTGTCAAAAGACTCGATGATGCTAAAGGCCGTTACATCGAATTTGTAAAAAATTCTTTCCCGAAAGATAAAAGTTTAACCGGTTTAAAAATCGTTGTGGATTGCGCTAACGGCGCGTCTTACGCGATGGCCCCGACAATTTTTTGGGAACTTGGTGCGGAAGTAATTGAAATAGGAACTGATCCAAATGGTTTTAATATTAATGAAAATTGCGGTTCAACTCATCCGGAATTGCTTTGCCAAAAAGTTTTAGAACATGGTGCAGATATAGGAATTGCGCTTGACGGCGATGCTGATCGTTTGTTAATCGTTGATGAACAAGGTGAGGCAGTGGCAGGAGACAAGCTCATTGCACTGATTGCCGAAAAATTACACAATGAAGGAAAGTTACGCCGCGACACTGTAGTGATTACGCAAATGTCAAATATGGCTTTGGAAAAATATCTCGGATATATAGGTGTTTCAACGATCCGTACCAAAGTCGGCGATCGTTATGTATTGGAAGAAATGAAAAAATTGCGTTGTAATTTTGGCGGTGAACAATCCGGTCATATTGTTTTATCAGATTATTCAACCACGGGAGATGGCTTAGTTGCTGCCTTGCAAGTGCTTTCGGTGATTTGCGATTCAGGAAAAAAAGCCAGTGAAACTTTAAATTTATTTGAACTTGCTCCGCAAATTCTAAAAAACATAAAATTCGATTCCAAAAAAGGCAATCCTTTAGAGCGGGAAGAAGTAAAGAATTTTATCGAACAAAAATCACAAGAGCTCGGAAATAAAGGACGCATTTTGGTTAGAAAATCCGGAACGGAAAACCTGATTCGTATAATGGCGGAAGGAGAAAGTAAGAGCCGGATTGAGCAAATTACTGATGAGATTTCTGATCTTCTGCTTCGCTAGCCTCTTTTTCTTTTTTCTTCTTCATTTCAATAATATCATTAACTAGAGAATTGCGAATATTTTGCGCTACGATTTTTGTTAAATTTGATTTGATATATTCTTCTGCCGTATAAGAACCAAAGCGGTTCGCGGTCACGTCGTAGTTGTCGCTGGCGATTGTTGAACCTGATGAAATTTCTTTTCCTGTTTCTAAATCTTGCAATTTATACTTTGCAGTAATGGTTACGCTGTTACGGCCCGAAGAACCGGTGACGGTGATGAAAGTTGAGGAAGTGGTGGCTGCTAATTCAATTGTTAAAAAATATTTTGGTTCAGCTTTAATGTAATCGGGATTTAAAATATCGTATAAATTATTTTTTAATTCCTGATTTAAGCGAATGCGATCTTTTTTTATCACAATGGCTGCAAGCTCATGAGAGTAAGCGATATCGCTATTTTTACTTTCGCCGTCTTTGTACATTACTTGCATGTTGCAAGCAAAAGTGAATGCCAAAATTGTCAGCAAAAAAACTCTTTTAAGCATTTTTTATGGCGCTTTTGATGAAAGAAATAAATAACGGATGCGCCGCGAAAGGTTTTGATTTCAATTCCGGATGAAACTGTACACCAATAAAAAACGGATGATTTTTTATTTCAATAATTTCCGGCAAAACATTATCCGGAGACATGCCGGAGAAGGTTAGGCCGGCTTTTTCTAACTCATCTTTAAAATTAATATTTACTTCATAACGATGACGATGACGTTCGGAAATTTTATTTGAGTGATAAATTTTTTCGGCCAATGTTCCTTTGGAAATATTGCAAGAGTAAGCGCCAAGCCTCATCGTGCCACCCATATCACTTCCGGCTTTTTTAATTTTTTTGCTTTTTTCGTCAAGCCATTCATCCATGGTGCCGATTACAAAACTGCCTTTTTTTGCAAATTCACTGGAGGTTGCGTCCTTTATTTGCGCGACATTGCGCGCATATTCCACAACCGCCATTTGCATACCATAACAAATTCCTAGAAACGGAATTTTATTAATACGCGCTTGTTCAATCATAGCAATTTTTCCTTCAACTCCATCTTCTCCGAATCCTCCCGGCACAAGAATCGCATCCACATTTTTCGGCAATTTGCTTTCTTTATTGCGCGCATTGATCCAGGTAATATTGGCTTTTGCTTTCAAAGAAAATGCCGCGTGATCAATGGCCTCGATCAGCGATTTATATGAGTCGCGGTAATCGGTATATTTTCCAACAATTGCAATATTTACTTCAGCTTTCGGATTTTCAATTGCATCCTTAATAGCGTACCACTTAGAAAGATCTGGCTTCTTACTATAATCAAGTTTAAAGAATTTTAAAATTTCGCGATCCAAACCATTTTCGTGATAAACAATCGGAACCTCGTAAATATTGCTTACGTTAGGTGCGGCGATCACCGAAGATTGCGGCACCGAACACATTTTAGCAATTTTTTCCAAATGCGATTTAGTAACTTCTCTTTCAGCGCGACATAGTAAAACACTAGGCTGAATTCCAATCGAGCGTAATTCTTTCACCGAGTGTTGCGTAGGTTTTGTTTTTAATTCATTAGCACATTCAATATAAGGCAACAAAGTCAGATGCAAGAAGGCGCAACGCTCTTGGCCATATTCATAACCCAGTTGGCGAATCGCTTCAAAAAATGGCAGAGCTTCAATATCACCAACGGTTCCGCCGATTTCACAAAGCAGAAAATCTACACCTTTTATATCATTAACAATAAATTCTTTAATTAAATCAGTGACATGCGGAATCACTTGTACCGTGCCTCCGAGGTAGTCTCCTTTACGTTCTTTGGCTAATAATTTTGAATAAATTTGACCGGCGGTAACATTATCAGATTTTTTGGTGTCAACCCCGGTAAAGCGTTCATAATGCCCCAAATCCAAATCGGTTTCGGCACCATCTTCGGTCACAAACACTTCGCCATGTTGTGTCGGACTCATCGTGCCCGGATCAACGTTTAAGTAAGGATCAAGTTTTCTTAATTTTACTGAATAGCCGCGAGCTTGTAATAAAGCAGCAAGAGAAGCGGAAGCAAGGCCTTTACCAAGTGAGGAAACTACGCCGCCGGTTATGAAGATGAATTTTGTCATTGTTTTAATATAAGTGCTCAAGTACTCGGGTGCTCGCGCTTCGCTGGTGCTCGGGCTTTATGTTAAAGTGGCCCGAGCACCCGAGCGCTTAGCACCCGAGCACCTATTTTTATTTCCCCGCCATGATCCGATCCACTAATTGCTGAATCGTCGGAATAAATCCGCCTTCATAAAAAGGATCGGTAGCAAATCTGTAAGCGCTATGGCCGGAGAACATCAATTGATTTTCGATGTCAATTCCGTGACGTACATCTTGCAAGGTTTTTTGAATGCAAAAACTGCGCGGATCGGCTTTGCGATTGGTTGTGTAATTCATTTCTTCCTTGTCAGACCAATTGCTGAAGCGGCATTGGCTTAAGCAACCCATGCAATCAATTTGATCGGTAACGATTTGTGCGGCTTTTGATTTATCAACAAACATCAATGTTTCATCCGGAGTTTTCATGGCTTCGTTGTGTCCGGCATTTTTCCATTCATCAACTTTAACTTTGTCCTCTGGTTTGATGTAAACTGAACGGCCGCGTGCACCGAAAGGAATTTCACAAGTAAAATTATCAACTGCTTTAGCGCGATATTCGACTTGCCTGATTTCGCGGCCTTTTAATTCGCGGATAAAATCATTTTCAATAGCAGAAGAATAGAAACCCGTAGGGCTGAAGCGATTTAAATAAACATCGCCTTTTTTCAAACTTAACAATTTTTCTTTCCAGCTTTGGCTTATCGGATATTCTTGCGTAAGGATCGGGCGCGTTCCGAACTGAAAAACGATTGGTCCGATTTCCGGGTTATCCAGCCAATGCTCAAATTCTTCCAAATTCCAAACGCCACCGGCCATAATGATTGGAACGTCTTGCAGGCCAACAGAATTCATAAAGCTTCTGATTTCAGCAACGCGCGGATACGGATCTTCGTAAGCATTCGGATCTTCAGCATTTGACAAACCATTGTGGCCACCGGCGCGCCACGGGCATTCATAAACCACGCCGCCCAGTAATTCCGCTGCTTTATGATAACTTCTTTTCCACAAAGCCCTAAATGCGCGCATTGAAGACACAATCGGATAATAATAAACGCGATATTTTTCGGCAATTTCCGATAGACGATATGGCATGCCGGCGCCGCAAGTAATACCGTGGATCATGCCTTTGGCACCTTCCAAAATTCCGTGTAAAACTTTTTCCGCGCCACCCATTTCCCATAAAACATTCATATGGATGCGACCATTATTTCCGGCAATATCATTAGCAATTCTAGCTTGAGAAATTCCGCCTTTGATACTGTATGCGATCAACTCTTCGTGCTTTTCGCGCCTAGTGTGAGTTTTATATTCAAGTGGAACGAATTTACCATTTTCATCAATATAATCAGCATTAACGCCGGAAAAAGTTCCAACCGCACCGGCCTTGGCAAAATGTCCGCAAGTCGTGCCATTAGTGATTCCAACACCTTTTCCACCTTCGATAATTGGCAGACATTCACGACCGGAAATGTTTAAGGATTTGATTTTTTTAAGCAATTTTTAAGCTCCAGAAATTAAGGAAAAATTATGCGCGGAATTGTAAGTAAGTTTTAGGAAATTTCAATAGGCAAGTTTAAATCATAAGCCATTAACTAGAACTCATAGTCATGCTGAGCCTGTCGAAGCATGTGTTTTGCTCAGTATTCAAACACATGCTTCGACAGGCTCAGCATGACTATGAGTGTTTTTTTAGCACTACTATGAGTATTTATTTTATAAACAGTTTTAAAGTCCAAGCCTTCTCAATCTCTCCACCCGCATCCTCTCAAAATCATCTCCGGCATGATAAGAAGAACGTGTAAGCGGGCTTGAAGAAACCATCAAAAATCCTTTATTGTAAGCCGCTTTTTTGTATAGCTCAAATTCATCAGGATGAACATAGCGATCAACCGGCGCATGGCGCAGAGTAGGGCGTAAATATTGCCCGATTGTTAAAAAATCAATGTCGGCAATTCGCATATCATCCATAACTTGCAAGACTTGCTCCTTACTCTCGCCTAGTCCAACCATCAATCCAGATTTTGTAAAAATTGTCGGATCAAGTTCTTTAACGCGTTTTAACAACCACAAAGAATGAAAATAACGCGCGCCCGGGCGTATTGTCGTATAAAGGCCGGGAACGGTTTCGATATTGTGATTAAAAACATCGGGCTTAGCCGCCACAACTTTTTCTAAAGCGCCTTCTTTACGTAAAAAATCCGGTGTTAAAATTTCAATGGTAGTTTGTGGTGAAGCGATGCGGATTTTTTGAATACACTTTACAAACTGTTCAGCGCCGCCGTCCGAAAGATCATCTCGATCAACTGAAGTTATCACGATATGTTTCAAACCCGTAGTGCGCGCAACTTCGGCAACATTATCCGGCTCATGCGGGTTTACTATGTCAGGCTTACCGGTTTCTATATTGCAAAATGAACAAGCACGAGTACAAACCGAGCCAAGAATCATAACTGTTGCATGCTTTTGCGCCCAGCATTCACCTATGTTTGGGCAAGCCGCTTCTTCGCAAACAGTGTGTAATTTTTTTTCGTTGAGTAAAGATTTTGTTTCGTAATAGCCCTTGGATGTAGGTGCTTTAACCCTTATCCACTCTGGCTTGCGCTCCATTTTTTCCTTCGGAAAATTGACGGCAAAGCCCATGAGGTCTTTGTTATCAAGCTTTGCAACTTGTCCGGATGTGCGTTTTTCTTCTCTTGAATGCATATTTAAAGGTGCTCAGGTGCTCGGTGCTCACGCTTCGCTGGTGCTCGGGCTCTAAGTTTATATTTCTGACTATAAACATAGAGCCCGAGCACCAGCGAAGCGTGAGCACCAGAGCACCTATTTAATTTCTCCGGTAACAACAAACTTCGTAATCTCGGCAATATTAGTCGAGTGATCCGCAAGACGTTCAAAGCTTTTGGCAATGAAAAGCGTGTTAGTAATTCTCTTTACTTGTTCCTTGCTAAAAGTTTCTTGTTCCAAAATTTGAAATAAATCACGATAAATTTGATCTATTTTATCGTCTTTTTTTAGAACTTCGTCAGCTAAATTATAATCTTGCGAATTGAAGGAAATAATGGCATCGCGCGTCATTTCTTTGCATAAATTAATCATTTCAAGTAAAGATTCTTCAACATCATTATCAAAACTTTCATTACCGATTAAGGCAATTTTTCTGATAATGCTTTTAGCTTGGTCGCCGCTGCGTTCTAGGTTCGACGACACTTTTAAAGATGAAATGGTATAGCGCAAATCAACAGCCATCGGTTGACGCAAAGCCAAAACTGCGGTAACTTTTTTTTCAATTAAATGATCGAGAGTATTGATTTTATAGTCATGCGCTTCAATTTCACTAATGAAATTGGCGTCGCGATGTTGAATCATTTGCGAAACTTTTTCAATTGAATCTAAAACCAGATTCAACATCTCATTCAAAGTATTAGAAATCGCTTCCAAATCTTTATCGTAAGATTTAACTGTATGTTCTTTTAATGTCATAATTTATGAGGTTGCAACTAAGGTTTAGTAGTGTTTAGAATAGAAGTTAAAAATATATAAACAAGTTTTTAATTATGAAGAAAATCCTCGTAATCGGTTCCGGCGGCAGAGAACATGCAATTTGTAAACAATTCAAATTATCGCGGCATGAAACAAAATTATACGCTTTGCCGGGCAACGCCGGAATCGCTGAAATTGCCGAAATTGTTGAAGGAATTAAGCAAACCGAACATCAAAAAATAATTGATTTTTGCGGCGCAAAAAAAATAGATTTTGTTTTTGTTGGTCCAGAGCAACCTTTGGTTGACGGACTTGCGGATGATTTGCAAAAAAATAATATTAAAGTTTTTGGCCCGTCAAAAAAAGCGTCTCAGCTTGAAGGTTCAAAAATTTTTATGAAAAAAATTGCCGTGGAAAATGAAGTGCCAACGGCGATTTATGAAACTTTCACTGATGCAAAAAAAGCCATTGAATTCGGAAAAAAACTTGGTTTTCCATGTGTGATAAAAACTGACGGACTTGCAGCGGGAAAGGGCGTAATTATTGCGCAAAATGCCGATGAATTAGAAAAAAATATTGCCGAAATTTTATCGGGAAAATTTGGTGAAGCCGGCAAAAAAATTATTATTGAAGAGTTTCTAGATGGCTTTGAAGTCAGCTATTTCGTGCTTTGCGACGGTAAAAATTTTGTACCGCTGGGTTTTGCTCACGACCATAAAAGAGTCGGCGAAAATGACACCGGTCCAAATACAGGAGGCATGGGAACTTACGCGCCTTCGCTTTTTGTTGATAAAAATTTGGAAGAAAAAATTGTTAAAAAAATTATTGAACCAACCTTGCGCGGCCTTGAAAATGTTGGCGCACCATTTGTTGGAATTTTATTTGCCGGATTAATGATTGCAAAAAATGAACCTAAACTTTTGGAATTTAATATTCGTTTTGGTGATCCGGAAACGCAAGTTATTTTGCCAAGAATTAAAACTGATTTTGTTGATTTAATTGAAAGTGCAATTGAAGGGAATCTGGATAAAATTAAGGTGGAATTTTTTGAAGATAAAAAATTAGTTTGTGTTGTAATGTGTGCAAAAGGCTATCCGGAAAATTACGAGAAAGGCACGGAAATCAAGGGCTTAGAACCTGTTAAAGATTTTGTGCTTCATGCCGGAACTGTAAAAAAAGATGGAAAAATTTTGGCAAATGGCGGCAGGGTTTTGAATATTGTTGCAAGTGCTGAAAGTTTTAAGGAAGCTAGGGAAAAAGCTTATGCGGTTGTGGATGTAATTGATTGGAAAGATGGGTTTGTTAGAAGGGATATCGCGAAGAAAATCGTTGAATAAAACTCTTAGTCATCCTTGAGTCCTTAAAACTCTTAGTCACCCTGAGCCTGTCGAAGGGTGATTCTAGGTACATGCCTGAATCACCCTTCGACAGGCTCAGGTTGACTAAGAGTTTTTTTTAATCATACAAAACATACCCACGATTCCGTGCCGTTTGCAAATAATGCGGTTGTTTCGGATTGGTCTCGATCTTTTTTCTCAATCTCGTAATTTGTACGTCAATGCTTCTGTCATCTATGCCGCCGCAGGATGCCGATAGTTTTTCACGCGTTACGACATTGCCTCTTTCCTTGCACAAAATCGCTAAAATTTTTGCTTCGCTTTCCGTAATATGAATAAATTCTGCACCTTTTTTTAAGCGTAACTCATTAATATTAAATTCAAATTCACCGAAATGGCAAACATTCTCATTACTTGAGGCTGTGGCCTTGGCAACGCGTTTTAAAATATTATTAATGCGAAGCAATAATTCTTTTGGCTCAAACGGTTTTTGTAAATAATCATCAGCACCCGATTCTAAACCCTTGATGCGATCATCGGATTCGCCGCGTGCAGTAAGCATAATAATCGGTACGTAAGAAGATTGGCGAACTTTTAAAGTAAATTCGACACCGGTTTCATTTGGCATCATAACATCAACTATCATCAAATCGAAAGTGATGTTGCGCATTAATTCACGAGCTTCCGCAGTATCTTTTGCAAGTGCTACTTCAAAATTATTTTCAGAAAGAAAACGCCCAAGAAGATTGCGAAGCCTAGTGTCATCATCAATTACTAGTAAATGATATGGGGTTTTCATAATTTTATTTAGTTGATAGTTGTTATAGTAAGTTGGACTAATTTTTTACTATCTCGTCAATCTTTTTCAATTTCGTCAGAAGTTTTTCCAAATTATCCAATCTAACCATGCAAGGCCCATCTGAAGGCGCATTATCAGGGTCTTGGTGTACTTCCATAAATAAAGCGGCAACGCCAACTGCAACTGCGGCTGAAGCTAAAGTTTCAACAAATTCTCTTTGTCCACCACTTGCGCCGCCAAGTCCGCCTGGCTGTTGTACAGAATGCGTTGCATCGAAAACAACCGGGCAACCGGTTTTTGCCATGATTGGTAAACTTCTCATGTCGGAAACTAATGTATTGTAGCCGAAACTTACTCCGCGTTCGGTCAAAAGCGCATCTTTACAGCCGAAATAATCCATTTTTTTAACAATATTTGCCGCATCCCAAGGCGCTAAAAATTGACCTTTTTTAATATTAATTACTTTGCCGGTTTTTGCTGCAGCTTCCAGCAAATCAGTCTGGCGACATAAGAAAGCCGGTATTTGCAAAACATCAACTTCATCGTGGTTTGCTAAAATTCGACAATGTTCTTCATTATGAATGTCAGTTAAAACCGGACATTGAAATTGTTTCTTTATTTCGGCAAAAATAGGCAAAGTTTTTTCTAAGCCCGCACCACGCTTACCTTCAACGCTAGAACGATTGGCTTTGTCAAAAGAAGCTTTGTAAATAAAATTAATTTTTAATTTATCGCAAATTCTTTTTATGTTGCTCGCCATCATTAAACTATGATCGAGACTTTCAGTTTGACAAGGCCCCGCGATCAGCGTAAATGGCAGGTTGTTAGCGATTTTTATGTCTTGAACTTGTACTGTGCGCATGATTTTTTCTTGATTTTGTTAAAAAATTTGCAAGTTTTGGCAACGCTAATATATTCCCAAGCAAATTTCAATAAATAACATAAATATGTTTGCCAAACCGTTCAACTTAATTTGCGTTTATGTCATAACGCTTTTTAACATGTTGATTTTGCTCTCTCCGATAATTGCAATTTCTGCACCATTTATAAATTTTAAAAATAACACCATTATAATCGAATATAGCGTTTACCAAAAAATTATTTTAGTGGTTTCGTTAGTGATTTTTTTGGTGAGTTTTTTGATGCTATTTTACTTGTTGCTAGATTTTTTATTCGGCTTTTCTATGAGGTCGGCGCTTAAGAATTGCGTAGGTTACCAAAAGGTTAAAGATTATGATTTTTTAAGCGGAATTTTTGATCAAGTAAAAGATAAATTCGGTGAAAAATCCGTGAAATTATATGTTAAAAACTCTAATGAGATAAATGCTTATGCCGTTAGTTCAATGGGCGGTAAGGCGATTGTACTTACGCGAGGGCTTATCGATCATTACTTAAAATTATGTCAGGATCCAAAAACTTTTTTATACTCGCTGCGTAGTATCATGGGTCACGAAATGTCGCATTTGGTTAACAAGGATTTTTTGCCGGCATTTTTGATAATCAATAATCAAAAAGTTACGAATTTAGTTTCGTCTTTGTTGCATATGGTTTTTATTTATACCAATAAAATAACAAGGCTTCTACCATACGGCGGCAAGACTTCAGCGCGTATGATTGACGATTTATATACTTTATTTAATTTTTTAATTACATCATTTAATCGCTTTATCGTTTATAATATTTATGAATTTTTGCGCCGTTTTATTTCGCGTTCAATTGAATATCGCGCAGATTTTCAATCAGCTCGCGCCTTTGGCGGAGCTAGTATGGCGCGGGCTTTGAGCATGCTTGGTGATAGCGGATATTTTACTTTATTTTCAACGCATCCGCAAACTAAAAGACGAATTAACAAAGTGCAAAATATTAAAATTTCCGATTCAATTGTCAGACCGAGATTTACTGATGCGCTAAGTAATTACATATCTTTGATGATGTTGGTAATTATCTGTTTATATTTTGCTAAAAAGGCCGGTGTTGATCTGTTAGTGCGGCAATATATCAGGAACCACGAAGCAATTCACGCCAAACTTTTTACCTTATGGCACTTGGTTAATAGAATTTTTTAAATGAAAAATTTTTCTACTCTTGCAGAGTTAATTGTCTATCAATCCTCTAATTTCAACAATCCACGCGCTTTTAATTTTCTTGGCCAATCATTTTCCAATCAAGAATTTTTACAAAAAATATTTCACTTTGCTTGTGCTTTAAAAGAACTTGGTTTTAAAAAAAATCAAACTTTAGCAAATTGTTTACAATCTTCACCGAGTTGGTTGATTATTGACTTGGGAACGATCTTAGTCGGTGGAATTACCGTGCCGATTTTTAATAATATTTCCAAAGAAAATTTTGATTATGAAATAAAAGATGCTGCCGTTGAATTTATTTTTGAACAAAGGGGTCAGACCCCTTTTTTAACAAAGGGGTCTGACCCCTTTTCGCTGGATGATTTGATTTTGCTTGGTGAAAAGGCTGTTTTGGAAAAAAAATATAATTTGGATGAAATGGTAAAAGATATTTCACCTGATGATTTGGCGACCATAATTTATACTTCGGGAAGTACCGGAACTCCTAAAGGTGTTGAATTAACTCACCGCAATTTAGTTTCACAAATTGTTGCAACTGCTAAAGTTTTTCCGCTTGATTCTGTAAATGACAAAGCTTTGTCATTTTTACCTCTAGCCCATATTTTTGAAAGAATGGTAATGATGTTTTACATGACGCAAGGCATTGAAATTTATTTTGCCGATGATGTAAAAAATATTGGAAATTTATTGAAGGAAGTGCGACCAACGCTTATGACTTCTGTGCCGCGAATGCTTGAAAAAGTTTTTATTAAAATAAAAGACGGCGCCGCAAATAAAAAATTTATTGCTAAATATTTGGCGCGCACCGCCGTAAAACGGGCTTTGGTAAAAGATATAAAAATTCACAATATTTTTGATAAAATTTTTGATGTGCTGGTTTATAAAAAATTTCGTGATGCTTTAGGTGGAAAAATGCGCATGATAATTTGTGGCGGATCCGCTCTATCAGAGGACATGGAGCGTTTTTATTGTAATATTGGTGTTAATTTATTTTGTGGTTATGGTTTAACTGAAAGCTCTCCGGTGCTTGCGGTGAATCATCCAAAGGCGCATAAATTTGGGACAGTTGGTCAGGCTTTTGATGGTGTTGAATTAAAAATTGCTGTTGATTTGGAATTATTGGCGCGTGGCGAAAATATTATGCGCGGCTATCATAATAGTCCTAAAAAAACTGCCGAAGTTGTTGTGGATGGTTGGCTTAAAACCGGTGATTTGGCGCGAATTGATGAAGAAGGTTTTGTTAAAATTATCGGTCGCAAAAAAGAGTTATTTAAAAATGCTAACGGCAAATATGTAAGTCCGATTCCGCTTGAACAAAAATTAACTCAGGAATTGGGATTCTTACTGGGTGCGATAGTGGTAGCTGAAGGCCGTAAATTCACTTCTGCCTTGCTTTTTCCTGATTTTGATATTTTAGAAAAATTTAAGATTAAATTTAATTTTTCAGGAAGCGATAAAGAGTTTTTGCAATCAAATTTTTTAAAAAATTTTGTGCAGCAAAAAATTGACAAAATTAATAATAGTTTAAATCATTGGGAGCAAATTCAAAAATTTTATATTGCTTGCGAACCAATATCTATCAAGTCTGGTGAGATTACGCCTTCAATGAAATTAAAGAGAAAAGTTTTGGAAGAGAAATATAAAACTGAAATCGAAAATTTTTATTTGTAGCTATCTAATACCTCGAAAATTTTATTATTGATTTCACTGAGTTCTGATTTTTTTATATTTAGCGACGGCATTACATAAATGCAATTGGCGAAAGGACGCAGAAAAATATTTTGGGCAATAAACTTTTTTCTTAATTCAAAAATTTCTTTTAAAGAAAAATCGGTTTCTATGACGCCAACAGCTCCAAGGACTCTAATATCTTTTACATGTGTAAATTTAGTCGTCTTTTTTAACTTCTTTTTTAAGAAATTTTCTATCGCCAAAGTTTTTTTTGCATAATCATCTTTTTCAAATAAATCGAGTGAAGCATTGGCAGCAGCGGATGCCAATGGATTTCCCATGAAAGTGGGGCCATGCATTAAAGCCGTATCAAGTGAGTCTGACAAAAAATTCTGATAAATTTCCTCGCTAACTAAGGTTGCGGCAAGAGTCATGGTGCCACCAGTTAAGGCCTTTCCAACCACCAAAATATCCGGTTTTATATTGGCATAATTTATCGCGAATTTTTTTCCGGTGCGATAAAATCCGGTGGCACATTCATCAGCAACAAAAAGTAAATTATATTTTTTAGTGATTTGATAAATTTGCTTTAAAGTTTCCGGATCATGAAATTTCATGCCGCCGGCGCACTGAATTAGAGGTTCGATAAAAATTGCAGCGATTTCTTGATGATGCTTTTTTAAGAAAATTTCAAAATTATCAAAATCATTTTCACTTTGCGGTAAATCAAGACAGAAATTTTTTAATAAAATATTTTCAAATTTTTTATGCATGCCTTCACTCAAATCGGCAAGAGACATTGCACCCGTAGTGTCGCCATGATAACCGTTTTTAAATGAAAGAAATTTTGTTTTGTTTTTTTCTTTGCGATTAATGTAAAATTGCCAAGCAATTTTCATGGCTACTTCAATTGCAGTAGAGCCGGAATCCGAGAAAAAAACATGATCCATTTCACTAAATTTACAAAGTCTATGCGCTAGCTTATATGTTGACTCGGCGGCAAAGCCGGCGAGCATTATATGCGGCAATTTTTTGGTTTGCGTAATAATTTCTTTTGTAAGGTGAGGGTGATTGTAACCATGAGCCACGCTCCACCAAGAGGAAATGCCATCAATTAAAGTACGACCATCTTCCAAGAAAATTTTTGCACCTTTGGCACTTTTAACGGCAAGTTGCGGCAAATGATTCTGCATTTGCGTGTAAGGAAGCCAAATATGTTTTGTGCCTTGATTTATGTGCATTATTTAGCATCTATTTTTTCAGAAAGACCTGCCCAATAATTATCGCGATATTTTTCTTTCAATTGCGAAATTGTTTGTTTGGCTTGTTTGGTAAGTCCGATTTTATAATAAATTTCACTTAAACGGAAATAGGCTTCCGGCACTTGATCTGTCTGGCGGTAACGGTCTATTACTTCTTTAAAATTATTTATTGCGCCAACATAATTATTATTTTTAATTTCATAGCGGCCAATTGCCATTTTAGCTCCGGCAATATGCTCATCAACGACATAAATTTTTTCTTTAGCGTCAGCCGCATAATCAGTTTCGGGAAAGCGCGCCACCAACTCTCTGAACGCGATAGAAGCTTGCTTAGTATTATCTTGAGCACGATTAATTGATGGAATCTGGTCGTAATAAGTAAGACCTTTCATGTATAGCATGTAAGGCGCATATTCGCTATTAGGATTTAAATGCAAAAAATCATCGGTAGTTGATAATAATTTATCATAAGTTCCGGCCTTATAGCGCGCATATACTGCCATAGTTTGCGCCTTTTGAGCCCATTTTGAAAAAGGATATTCGCCTTCAATTTTTTCAAAAGCATCGGCCGCGGCGTTGTAATCCTTGTCTTTCAGCATTTTGACGGCTTTGGTGTAAGAATTTTCGGCATTCTCAACTTCTTTGGTTTTAGAACAGGAGAAAATGAGGGTTATCAATAGAATGTGAAAAATTTTTTTCATTATTTAAGTCTGATATCTATGCTTAATTTATGTGCCGTCAAACCTTCTGACGCAGCCAATATTGACGTGGCTTCAGCTAATTCATTAAAAGATTTTTCGTCACAAGAAATTAATGAAACTCTTTTTAAGAAATCAAACACCGAAAGTCCGCTGGCAAATTTTGCCGTGCCTTCTGTCGGTAGGGTGTGACTTGGTCCGGCGATATAATCACCAATACTTTCCGGAGTGTAATTTCCAAGAAAAATCGCGCCGGCATTATTTATTTTTTTAGCTAAATTTGTGGCATTTTTTGCACAAATTTCTAAATGTTCAGGAGCGATTTTGTTGGCGATTTCAACGGCTTGTTCAATTCTATTTACTAGAATAATTGCAGAATTTGAAAGTGACTTTTCGATGATATTTTTGCGCTCTAAATTTTTTGCTAAATCGTTTATTGAATCAATAATTTTTAAAGCAAATTCATGATTATCAGTAATTATGAAAACGCGTGAATCAATGCCGTGTTCTAGCTGTGACAAGGCATCAGCGGCCAGCCAATTTGGATTATTTTCTTTATCGGCGATGATTGTTAAATCAGTTGGTCCGGCAATCATATCGATTCCTACTTCGCCAAATAATATTTTTTTGGCATAAGCAACATAAGCATTGCCTGGGCCGACAATTTTATTTACTTTTTTAACGCTGTCAGTGCCATAGGCCATTGCTGCAATTGCTTGCGCGCCGCCGATTTTATAAATTCTTTTTACGTTACATAATTTTGCTGCGTATAAAACTGCCGGATTAATTTTTCCGGAACTTGTAGGAGCACAAATACTGACTTCTTTAACACCTGCGACTATGGCGGGAACTGCCGACATTAATACCGAGCTTGGATAAGAAGCGGTGCCGCCGGGAACATAAACGCCAACTGATTCTATAGCGCGCCAAACATTGCCTAGCTTGACTCCGATTGAATCGGTAAAATTAAAATCACGCGGTAATTGCTTTTTGTGATAAAGCGCGATGCGCTTAAATGCCAGCTTTAAAGCATCTTTGGTTTTTTTATCCAATTTTTTTGCGGCATCTTTTATTTCAGAATCAGTAACAAGCAAATCAGAGCTAGTGCGAAAGCTAGTTTTATCAAAATTATTGCAAAAGCTAATTAAAGCCCGGTCACCGTTTTTTCTAGTTTCCTCAATGATTTTTGCAACATCAAAAGCAATAGTTTCATTAACTGTTTTTGCTAAATTAAAATCAAAATTCTCAACTGTAAAAATTTTCATAATTTGCGTATTTTATCGCCGATTTTAATGCCGAGTTTTTTAGTAGTGCCGCCATTAATTTCTAAAATTCTATTAACTTTGACTTCTGATGGAATAAGATCGAGTGAACCGGGAGTAGTGTTGGTAACTATATTAACAATATTATCATCTTTATCAATAAAAACCATATCGAGCGAAATTTTGGTATTTTTCATCCACATTACCACATTTTGCGGAATTAAAAATTCAAAAAGCATTCCGTAATTGGCGGGCAAATGATCAAGATTCATCAAGCCGTACATTTTTTTATTATCATCATCGGCAATGGCCACCATAAATTCGCCAACTGTTTTTTCGTGTTGGTTAATTATTTGCAATTTAACATTGTAGTTTTCAAGATCGCGATTAAACTCCTTAATTTCTCTGGCATTTATAGCAAAAAAAACCTGAAAGCCTATGTAAATAAAGGCTAGAAAGCAAAGTAGAATTACCGTGTATTTTTTAAAATTTTTCATAAATTATTTTCTATTGTTTTTTTGCTGTACCAATGTTTGGGCGGCTTCTACATTCAAAAAAGAAACGCCGACAAGAATAAGGGCAGACATTATCGACATCAAGCGAAAACTACAAATTGTTGATCTTATCGATAATGTTGTGGTTGAAAAAGACGATAGCACAATTCTTGCGGATAAGATGAAAGTTTTTTATGAAGAAACTGAAAATGAAACCAAAGTTAAAAAAGCTGATGCAGAAAATCATGTAAAAATTTTTAGCGATGATTTTATTGCAAATGGTGATTTTGGGCATTACGAGCCGGAAAATGATACTTTTACTTTAGAGAAAAATGTCATTGTAAATAATGGTACGTCAATTGCTACGGGTGATAAATTTATTTATAATTTGATTACCAAAAAAGGTAATTTTATTGGTGAAAAAAATGAAAGCGCCGTTAACAATGTCGAGCCTGATAAAAGGGTTATGGTCATAATCGGCGACGATTTTAAAACATCAAAGAAAAATAAAAATGATTAAAACTTTAACCGTAAAAAATCTTAATAAAAAATACGGCAAAAAAACCGTAATTCGCGATGTTAGTCTTGAAATTAAGCAGGGCGAAGTGGTGGGGTTGCTTGGGCCAAATGGTGCCGGAAAAACAACTTGTTTTTATATGATTGTCGGCTTGGTTGATGCTACTTCCGGACATATTTTTATTGATCGGCTTGATGTTACTAAAATGCCAATGTATCAACGCGCCAAACTTGGAATTGGCTATTTGCCGCAAGAAGCTTCGATTTTTCGCGGCATGAATGTTGAAGATAATATTTATTCGATTTTAGAAATAGTTGAAAAAGATGAGAAAAAAAGAAAAGAGCATTTAGAAAAATTATTAAATGAATTTTCTATTCAACATATCAGAAAATCTCATGCCTTAGCGCTTTCGGGTGGCGAGAGAAGAAGGGTGGAAATTGCACGCGCTCTTGCTACCAATCCGGCATTTATCTTGTTGGACGAACCTTTTGCCGGTGTTGATCCGATTGCCGTAAATGATATTCGTCAAATGGTGATGCATTTAAAAGACCGCGGAATTGGAGTTTTGATTACGGATCATAATGTGCGTGAAACATTGTCGATTGTGGATCGCGGATATATTGTTTATGATGGGAAAATTTTAACTTCTGGTTCTAAGGAAGCTATTGTGAAGAATAAGGATGTGAGAAAAGTTTATTTGGGTGAAGATTTTATAATTTAATAAAAAATCGCTTTGCGATCTTTAGTGCTTGTTGAATCAAATTCTTAAGGGCGGCCTTAAGAATTTGATAAACTATTTTTTTTATTAATCTCTTCTATCGCCCATGAAGCGAAGCAACATGATGAATAAGTTGATGAAATCCATATAAAGATTAAGAGCACCCATTACTGCGGCTTTACCAATCATTTCTGAATCGCCGGAAACATAATAATAATTTTGTTTGATTTTTTGAGAATCGTAAGCTGTTAGGCCAATGAAAATCAAAGTTCCGATTAATGAAATGGCAAATTCAAAAGCTGAACTTTTTAAGAAAATATTTACTAATGAAGCCACGATTAAACCAATCAAGCCCATGATTAAGAAAGATCCAAAGCCGCTTAAATCTTTTTTGGTTGTGTAGCCGTAAAAGCTCATGCCACCAAAAACTGAGGCGGTTATAAAGAATACGCGGGCCACTGAAGCGCCGGTATAGGCCACAAAAATTGTTGAAAGCGACAAACCCATTAATCCGGCATAAATCCATAAATAAGTTTTAGCTTGCGCGGAAGAAATAGAGTTTAATTTATAACCAAAAAATATTACGAAGCCAAGAGGAGCAAGCATCACAAGCCACGCTAGCGGAGTGCCAAAAATTGCTTGCATCAAAGCCGGAGAACTTGAAACCATAAAAGCAACAACGCCTGAAATTGTTAGCGCCATAGCCATGAAATTGTAAACTTTTTGCATGTAAAGTCTCAAACCAGCATCGTAAGTAACACTAGCCGCAGTTGATGCAAAAGAGCGAGTTTGATTAAAGTTTGCCATAAAGTAAAACCTCTTAGTTGATAAATTAGAAATCCCTGTAATGATATAGATAGTAAAACTATTTTTGCAAGTATGAATTTTAACAAAAGAAAAATCATTGCCATAATCGGTTTGATGGGTGTTGGTAAGACTACAATTGGGTTTAAACTTGCCTCAAAATTGAAATATTATTTTATCGATTCAGATCAAGAAATTGAGGATAAAGAAAAGCAAACAATTCCTGAAATTTTTGCAAGTAAAGGCGAAAAATATTTTCGTGAATTAGAGTGTAAAATAATACGAGAAATTGTGGCGCGTGACGAAGATATAGTATTGTCGTTGGGCGGAGGCGCTTTTATGAATGAAGAAGTTAGAAAAATTTTGCAGGAAAAAGCCGTTACGGTTTGGTTGGTGGCGGATATTGAAACTATTTTACATCGCATCGGCAATAAAAGCGGTAGACCGCTTTTGAATAATGGTAATAAGCGCGAAATATTGCGCGATTTGGCCAAGAAGCGTTATCCTATCTATGCGAAATCTGATTTAAAATTTACCACCGATGATGAAAATCACGACGCAATTATTGCAAAAATAATTAATGAAATTAATAAATTAAAAAATGATAAATAAGGTTTTTGTAGATTTAAAAGAAAGAAGTTATGACATTTTAATTGCTGAAAATGCTTTACGAAATTTACCGGAATTTTTAGCGAAAAAAAAATATAGCAAGATTTTTGTGGTGAGTGATGAAAATGTAGCGAGCCTTTATTTGCCTTATTTAAAAGAGGTTTTGCCGGGGTTTGAATTAATTAAAGTAAAAGCCGGCGAGTCAGCAAAATCTTTTTCGGTTTTAGAAAATGTTGCTGAAGAAATTTTAGAGAAAGGTATCGATCGAAAGTCTTTGCTTATTGCTTTTGGTGGTGGCGTTGTTGGTGATTTAACTGGGTTTTTAGCGTCAATTTTGCTGCGTGGCATTGATTTTGTTCAGGTGCCAACCACTTTGCTTTCTATGGTTGATAGTTCAGTTGGAGGCAAGACGGCAATAAATAGTAAGGCCGGAAAGAATTTGGTTGGAACTTTTTACCAACCGAAATTAGTAATTTGTGATTTAAGATTTTTGCTGAGTTTACCAACTAGAGAGATTAGAGCCGGTTATGCGGAAGTAGTAAAGTACGGTTTGATTTTTGATGAAAAATTCTTTGAATTTCTAGAAAAAAACTTCGCAGAAATTTTTAATTTTAACATGGAAATTTTGCAAAAAATTGTAAAACGTTCTTGCGAAATTAAAGCCGAAATCGTGGCAAGTGACGAGAAAGAAAACGGCTTGCGCGCTTTATTAAATTTCGGTCATACTTTTGGTCATGTTTTTGAAACTGAGACTAATTACTCGAATGAGATTTTGCATGGTGAAGCTGTGGCGCTAGGAATGACAATGGCTTGTGATATGTCGCAGAATTTAGAAATGCTTAGTAAAGAAGATGCTTTACGAGTAAAAAAACATTTTTTAAATGTTGGATTTGTGACTGAAGCGAAGAAAATTAGAATAAATTGGAATAAAGAAAATTTGGTTAAGCATTTATTTAAAGATAAGAAAGTTGATAGTGGGAAATTAACATTTATTTTACTTAATGGGGTTGGTAAGGCTGTGATTGTGCGAGATGTCGAAATTGGGGAATTTGAAAAGGCTCTTAATTCGTAAATTTTACCAATTATTCCTTAAAACACAAAAACTCAAATGTTACCTGAGCCTGTAAAAGGATGTGTTTAGACTCTGAGTTCAAACACACCCTTCGACAGGATCAGGGTGACTATGAGTTGTATATAAAGAGATAATTACCTAATTTTTAAAAATTCTATCTTGCAATTTTTATCGCAAAACCTATTCTTTGCGCCTTCATTTCAAATCTTGCCTGCGTGATGGAATGGTAGACATAACGGACTTAAAATCCGTGGGGCCTTA
>CAZDLU010000014.1:0-44135 GCA_964506725.1 uncultured Rhizobium sp. | reverse complement strand
ATATTTTTATTTTCGGTTTAAAATATTCCAAAGCCATGGAAGCTTCTGTTATGGGACCTGACGGGCAAAAAATTTATCCGAATATGGGTTCTTACGGAATCGGCGCTTCACGCGTTGTCGCAGCGGCGATTGAAGCCAATCACGATGCAAGTGGAATAATTTGGCCTAAAGAAATCGCGCCATTCCAAATTGCTATAATTAATGTGAGATCGGGCGAGGCTTTGTGTGACAAGGTTTGCGACGAGTTATATCAAAAATTAACTGATAAAGGAATTGATGTAATTTATGATGATACAAAAAATAGTTTAGGCCAAAAATTTTCTATCATGGATTTGATCGGAATTCCAACGCAAATTGTGGTCGGGCCAAAATCAGCAGCGGCGGGGATGCTTGAAACTAAAGATCGCAAGACGGGTGAGAAAAAAGAAATAACAATTGAAAATTTTTTGAAATAATGAAAAAACCAATTTTACTTTGCATTCTTGACGGTTTTGGAATTGATGATGAGCACGCTAATAACGCGGTTTCGCAAGCTGGGATGAAGAATTATCAACGTTTCCTGAAAACCTATCCGCATTCTGAGCTACAAACTTCAGGCTTAAGCGTTGGTTTGCCGGAAGGACAAATGGGAAATTCGGAAGTCGGGCACATGACAATTGGGGCGGGGCGCGTGATTTTTCAAGACTTGCCGCGGATTAATAATGCAATTGCTGATGGCAGTTTGGAAAGAAATTCTGATCTGCAGAAGTTAATTTTTGATTTAAAAAATAGTGACAAAACTTGCCATTTGATGGGCTTATTTTCTGATGGCGGCGTGCATTCGCACATGGATCATATTTTATTTTTAGCGGAAGTTTTAACGAAAAATAATGTGAAAGTGGCGCTGCATTTATTTTTGGATGGCCGCGATGTAGCGCAAAAAAGTGCGTTGGAATTTTTACCTAAAGCTAAAGATTTTAAAATTGCCACAATCTCTGGACGCTACTATTCTATGGATCGCGACCAAAAATGGGATCGTATAAAGTTAGCAACTGATGCGATAATTTTTGCGCAAGGTGAAAAATTTTCTGATGCAATTTCTGCGGTTGAAAAATCTTATGCGCAAAATATTACCGATGAATTTGTAAAACCTTGTATCATTGACAAATATAATGGTATCAAGGATCAAGAGGCTTTAATTTTTTGCAATTTCCGCGCCGATCGTGCTCGCCAAATTTCAGAAAAACTTTTTGAGAATACCAATTTTTCTCATGCTTTAGCGCTCACCGAATATTCTGAAAAATTAAATAAATTTTACAAAATTTTATTTCCACCAATCGAAATAAGAAATTCCCTACCGGAAATTTTGGCAGCTCGCGGCCTTACGCAATTGCGCATTGCCGAAACTGAAAAATATGCGCACGTAACTTTCTTTTTTTCTTGCGGACGAGAAAAAGAATTTGCCGGTGAAGAAAGAATTTTGGTAAAATCTCCTGCAGTTGCGACTTACGATTTAAAACCGGAAATGTCGGCGGAAGAAGTCGGCGAAAAATTATGCGCGGCGATAAATTTCCAAAAATTTGATTTTATAATTGTTAATTACGCTAATTGCGATATGGTCGGACATAGTGGAAATATTGAGCCGGCGATTAAAGCCTGTCAAACAATTGATGAGCAATTAGGCATGTTAGAAAAAACAATTTTAGAAAATGATGGGTTGATGCTGATCTCAGCAGACCATGGTAACATTGAGTGCATGATTGATGATAATGAAAAGCCGCATACTTCGCATACGCTAAATCCGGTGCCGCTTGTTTTAATCGGGCGCGATGTAAAAAATATTAAACTAAAAAATGGCGGTTTAAGTGACATCGCGCCGACGATTTTGCATCTAATGGGAATAAAACGGCCCGTTGACATGACGGGTGAGAATTTGGTGGCTTGATTTTTTAAAAATTACGATTAACCTGAACTGCTAGAAAACACCGTTTTCACTAACAAATATTAACCAAACCTAAACATCAAAATGACCACGTTATCTATGGTTAGCCACATTTTTCCAGATTTTTTAACAAATCCGATTCATACTCTTCATCGCTTGAAAGAAGCTGGCTTTACGGAAAAGCAGGCTGAAATTCAGGTTGAAATGTCTTCTGAAATTGCTAAGAAATATTTCGAGCATGTTGAATCGACTACTGTCACTAGGCGCGATTTGAAGGATTTGGAATTGAAAATTGATCTTAGATTTAAAGAAGTTGATTTAAGATTTAAAGAGTTAGATGCTAGACTTAGAGAAATAGATGCCAGATTCAAAGAACTAGAAATAAAACTAACTCTAAAAATCGGCGCAATTACAAGCTCCGTCGTTGGATTCTTCTACATTTTAGAAAAATTTTTCTAATATTTTTCTAAAAGTTTACATATCAGGAAAGCCTTCCGAAATTTTTTAATTTTTAACAATGCCGAAAAATTATTTCTTTACCTCGGAATCAGTTTCCGAAGGACACCCCGATAAAATTTGCGACCAAATTTCCGATACTTTAGTTGATGCTTATTTGGCGAAAGATCCTTACTCGCGCTTGGCTGTGGAAACATTTGCCACTACTAATACAGTAATTGTCGGTGGTGAAATTCGCGCTCCCGAAATTTCTAAAGCAGAAATTGAAAATTTAATTCGCGGAACTGTCAAAGAAATCGGCTATGAGCAAGATGGTTTTCATTGGAAAAATTTAAAAATTACTAATTTATTGCACGAACAATCTAAAGATATTGCAGTTGGTGTGGATGCTTCAGGATCTAAGGATGAAGGCGCGGGTGATCAAGGAATTATGTTTGGTTATGCTTGCAACGAAACTGACGTTTTAATGCCGGCGCCAATTTATTATGCGCATAGAATTTTGCATAATATTATGGACGCAACCAGATCCGGCGAGCTTCGCGGCATTGGTCCGGATGCCAAAAGTCAAGTGACTTTGCACTATGTTGACGGGGTTCCGACTCATGCTGAAACTGTATTGGTATCAATTCAACACCGCGAAGGCATGACACAAAAACAAGTGCGTGAAATGATTCGACCGTACGTGGAACGTGCTTTGCCAAAAGGTTGGATGTGCAAAGAAGAAAAGTTTTTGGTAAATCCGACCGGGCATTTTGTAATTGGCGGGCCTGACGGTGATGCCGGTTTGACTGGTAGAAAAATTATCGTTGACACATACGGCGGCGCGGCTCCACATGGGGGAGGTGCGTTTTCCGGAAAAGATCCAACCAAGGTAGATCGTTCTGCGGCATACATGGCGCGCTATTTAGCAAAAAACGTTGTTGCGGCCGGTCTTGCTAACCGTTGCACAATTCAAATAGCTTATGCCATCGGTGTTTCCAAGCCTTTAGCACTTTATGTAAATAACCACCATACCGGAATCCCTGGTGAAGATTTGGTAAAAATTATCAATGAATTGGTTGATCTAAGTCCGCGCGGAATCAGAACTCACTTAGGTCTAAATCGCCCAATCTATAAGCGTACCGCGGCCTATGGTCATTTTGGCAGAGTGCCTGATGCTGATGGTGGTTTTAGTTGGGAAAAAGTTGACTTAGCAGAGAAATTGAAGAAAGTAGCGTAGTTAAATTATTGGTGCTCAGGTGCTCAAGTGCTCTGGTGCTCGGGCGTCTTCAAGTTGAGAATAACGAGTTTCAACTTAAGATGCCCGAGCACTAGCGAAGCGCAAGCACTCGAGCACCCGAGCACTTATTTTATGACCAGTATCTTTCTAATCGCCATCGGCGGTGCCCTAGGTTCCGTCTTACGTTATATTTCTTACAATATCTTCTATCACGCTCATTTCTTCCGGGCTCATTTATTTCCGTGGTCGACTTTTTTTGTAAATATTTTCGGCTCATTTTTAGCAGGATTATTTTATTATTTTATGATAAAGCACATCAACACGCTTGATCCGCGACTCAAGAATTTCATGCTTTTTGGCGTGCTTGGCGGTTTCACAACTTTCTCGGCTTTTTCACTGGATTTTTTCCGTCTTTTTGAAGCGGGCCGCATTGAAATTGCTTTTATTTATGCAGCGCTATCTGTTGTGCTGGCAATATTGGCGCTATTCGGTGGCTTTTATTTAATGCGCTCAATTGTTGCGATGTGATGCGTCTTGATAAATATCTATGTAAAAAATTCGACATTTCTTTTGGCCTAGCGCAAAAATTAATTCGCGAAAAGAAAGTAAAAGTTAATGGTGCCAAAGTTGATGCATCTTGTAAAATAGCAGAATCGGACCAAGTTGAAGTTTTTGCTGATCTAAAAAATCGCTATCAAAAAACCAAGCAAATCTCCGACAAGAAAATCGAAAATTTCTTAAAAAATAAAGTGTATGAAGACGAGAATTTAATCGCTATCGACAAGCCATCAGGCCTTGCTGTTCAAGGTGGTAGTAAGATTGATTTTTCAGTTGATGATTTTATTTCCAAAAAAAATTGGCAGCTTGTTCATCGTTTAGATAAAGACACCAGTGGCATTTTGCTTATCGCTAAAAATCCTAAAACCGCTGAAATTTTGACGGAAAAATTCAAAAATAAAACTATCAAGAAGACCTATCTGGCGCTGGTCGACGGCAATTTAAAAAAAGAATCAGGAACCATAAATATCCCGCTATTAAAAAAATTTTTAGATAAAAGCGAAAAGGTTCGTCCTGATTTTGCCGAAGGAAAAGAAGCGATTACCGAATATAAATTGCTAAAAAATTTTAACGATTATGCTTTAGTCGAACTAAGCCCAATAACAGGCCGCACCCACCAATTACGCGTCCACATGAAAGAAATTGGACACGCAATAATCAACGACATTAAATATGGTGGCTTAAAAGTTGTGCGAAAAGATTTGTGCAAAAGATTATGCTTGCACGCGGCAAAGCTTGAAATTGCTGACTATTTTGGCAAAAGCTTGAAGATCGAAACGAAAAAGCCGGAATTTATTTAATTATATAAGAAAAAGGGGCCGGATACTTTTTGAAAAAGTATCCGGCCCCTTTTTTGTTAAAACTCAAAATCCCTAAATCCAAAATGCTTCAAAAATCTTACATCATTTTCAAAGAGCATTCTTAAATCAGTAATGCCGTATTTTAGCATGGCGAGACGCTCAATTCCTATGCCGAAGGCAAATCCTTGAAATTCATTTGGATCGATGCCGCAATTTCTTAGCACATTTGGATGAATCATGCCGCATCCCAAAATTTCCATGAATTTATCGCCTTTGCCGATTTTGAGGCGGCCGTTTTCTTTGCTGTAATTTATGTCAACTTCGGCGGATGGTTCGGTGAAAGGGAAGAAGCTGGGTCTAAAGCGCAACTCGATATTTTTTGTTTCAAAAAACTTTTCTAAAAAATATTCCAGCGTCCATTTTAGGTGTCCCATGTTGACGTTTTTATCAACGACGAAGCCTTCAAATTGGTGAAACATCGGCGTGTGAGTTTGATCGGAATCACATCTGAAAACTCGCCCCAAAGCTGCTATTTTCAACGGTGGTTTGGCATTTAGCATTTTTCTGATTTGTACGTTGGAAGTGTGAGTTCTAAGCAATTTATCCGAATTTTTTAAGTAAAAAGTATCCTGCATTTGGCGCGCCGGATGGCTTTCCGGAATGTTGAGCGCGCTGAAATTATGAAAATCATCCTCAATTTCCGGGCCTTCGGCAAATTCAAAACCAAGTGCCGAAAAAATTTCTTCAATTTCTTTAAAGACTTTAGAAATTGGGTGCAGCAAGCCAGTGTTTTCAGCGCGCACTGGTTCTGTTACATCAATTCTTTGGGCAGATAATTTTTGGTTTAATTCTAAATTTTCAAAATATTCTTTTTTCTCATCAAGCTTTTTGGTAATTTCGTCGCGAACCTTATTAATAGCGGCACCAAAAGTTTTTTTTTCTTCGTTTGGAATATTTTTTAATTGCGAAAAAGCTTCTGTAACAAAACCTTTTTTACCGAGAAAATTAGTGCGGATTTCTTCAAGTTTTTCCTTAGAAGAAATTTCTCCAAATTGCGAATTAAAATTGGATAGGATATTGTCTAGATCGGTCATTTTATTTGAAAATTTCACCCTCACCCTAGCCCTCCCCTCAAGAGAGAGGGAATGTTCCGAGTGTTCCCCTCTCCCTTGAGGGGAGGGGGCTAGGGTGAGGGTGAAGTTCTCTAAACATTAAAATACATTCCCAATATCATGTCAACAAATTGGTTCGGCGCTTTCAGCTTACTCAAAAAAGAAGTTTTGCGTTTCTTAAAAGTATATCACCAAACCTTATTTTCGCCGGTCATCAACATAATTTTATTCCTCGCCGTTTTTTCTTTGTCGGTCGGCAACCACATCCAGACCATTGCCGGCGTTGACTTCGCAGTGTTTATGTCTGCAGGTTTAATCATGATGGCGGCGATGCAAAACTCGTTTGCCAATTCGTCATCATCCTTTGTTATGGGCCGCGTTATGGGACATATTATTGATTATTTGATTCCGCCACTTGGTGCGCTAGAGCTGCTATTTGCCTTTACGCTCGGTGCAATTTTGCGCGGAATTTGTGTGGCGATTGTGGCAACAATTGCTATTTCTTTTTTTGTAAAATTACCGATTTTTAGTGTTTTTCATATTTGCTTTTATTTGTTTTTCTCCTGCATGTTTCTTGGATTGCTCGGCGTTTTATGCGGAATTTTTTCAGAAACTTTCGATCAAATGTCAGCTATGACGAGCTACGTTATAACGCCTTTAACTTTCTTGTCGGGAACTTTTTATTCTACGACTTCGCTGCCGGAATTTTGGCAAAAAGTTTCGCATTTCAATCCGTTTTTTTACATGATCGACGGCTTTAGATACGGCATTTGCGGTCATAATGATGGTGATTTAACGGTTGGAATGATTTATATTTCGGCTTTGAATTTAGTGCTTGGAAGTGCGATTTTTCTGATGTTAAAACGAGGTTACAGAATTAAAAGTTGACAAAATTTTTTAAATAAAAATAATTTTCCGATCTTTAATAACACACCAAAATATGAACCAAAATTCCTTCGATCTTCTTCGACTTTTCCGTACTAAAAATTTAGGTGCTACCACAATTCTTCGCTTAATTGATAATTTTGGCTCGGCTACTGAATCTCTAACGCAAATCGCTAATTTTCCTGATAAAAAATTTCAAATAGTTTCTAAAAATGAAATTGAAAAAGAAATTGAATTAGCAACAAAATTCGGTGCTAAAATAATTACTTTTTTTGATGAAGAATATCCCCGGATTTTGCGTGAAATTCCTGATGCGCCGCTGGTTCTAACTTGCAAAGGTTGCGTTGAATTTTTACAGCAAAATAAAATTGCAATTGTTGGTGCTCGCGCCGCTTCGCTTAATGGCGTGAATTTTGCGAAAATGATTGCAGAAAATTTAGCGCAAAATTCGGTGACGATTGTTTCGGGGTTGGCGCGCGGCATTGATACGGCAGCGCATCAAGCCTCTTATCAAAATTCCACAATTGCCGTTATTGCCGGCAGCATCAATAATATTTATCCGCGTGAAAATAAATTGCTTTACGAAAAAATTTTTGAAACAGGCTTGGTGATAACGGAAATGCCGTTTGGTGCACCACCGAAGCCGGAAAATTTTGTGCAAAGAAATCGCATAATTTCCGGACTTTCTTTGGGTGTTGTAATAGTTGAGGCCGGTCTTAATTCGGGAAGTTTAACCACGGCGCGCTTTGCGCTAGAGCAGGGACGCGAGGTCTTTGCCGCACCCGGCTCACCCTTTGATCCAAGATGCCAAGGCAGTAATTATCTGATAAAACAAGGTGCGAAATTAATTGAAAGTGCTGACGATATTTTAGAAGAATTTCCCCAATTAAAAAATGATCAAATTGTTAAGAAAGCTAGTGTGTTAGCGACTTCAAAGCCTGATAATGTTAGTTCAATCGCTAAGGAAATTTTAGTAAAATTAAGTTATGATCCGATTTTAATTGATGACATCGTTGCTGAGTTGCAACTGCCCGCGAAAGAGGCAAGCGTTGCTTTGATGCAACTTGAGTTGGCGGATAAAATTGAAATTAACGCTGGCAAATTGAATCTGAAATCTTGATTCTAGTAAAGCTAACTATAAAATAGTAAATCTTACTAACTTTTACTAACATATATGACAAGTAATTTAATAAACATCTCAGCCCATGTGCCTCAAAGCTTGGCGAAGAAACTTGAAAAAGTCGCCAAGTTTGAAGAAAGGCCAAAAAGTTTTTATATTAAAAAATCTTTGGAAAAATTTTTAGAAGAAAAGCTTGAAGACATCAAAGATCATATAAGAACTCAAAAAGCTTATAAAGACTTTAAAAAATCAGGAGCAAAATCCGTTCCTTATGAAGAGGTTTTTAAAAATTTAAAATAAAATTTTTTCACCATGAAATCAAAATGGAAAGTTGATATAACCCCGCCTGCTATTAAAGATATCGCGGCTCTGGACAGGCAAACGCGCGCTAGAATAGAAAAAGATATTGCACTAAAATTATCAGTTAATCCGGATAAATTTTTAATTCCTCTTGTCGGAAAGTTTGGTGGAACATATAAATTTCGGGTAGGAGACTACAGATTGCTATGTAAAAAAGAGACTGATAAACTTTTGATTTTAGTGGTGGAAGTAGGCCATCGTAAAGAAATTTATAAAACAAAATAATGCAAAAATTCGATAAATCAAAATTACCATCACGCTATGTTACTAATTCGCACGGTTGCGAGGGTCGCAAGACGATGCTTTATAACATCAAGACTGATCTGTATCCGCAAGGACTTAACGATGAAGATTTAGCCTCGCCTTTTGTTGGTGTGGTGAGTGCGTGGAATGAGGCGGCGCCTTGTAATATTGCGTTGCAAAGACAGGCCCAGCCGGCGAAAAAAGGTGTGAAAGATTTTGGCGGAACGCCGCGTGAATTTACGACAATTACGGTTACCGACGGTATTGCGAACGGGCATCAGGGCATGAAATCATCGTTGGTTTCGCGCGAAGTGATCGCTGATTCAATTGAGGTGACGGTGCGCGGGCATTGCTACGACGCGCTGGTTGGAATTGCCGGTTGCGATAAATCTTTGCCGGGAATGATGATGGCGATGTGTCGTTTGAATGTGCCGTCGGTCTTTATGTATGGCGGTTCGATCTTGCCGGGGAAATTTCATGGTAAGGATGTTACGATCGTTGATGTCTTTGAGGGAGTAGGACAGAGAGATGCCGGTAAAATGTCGGAAGAGGATTTGAAGTTGCTTACGAAAGTTGCGTGTCCTAGTGCTGGTGCGTGCGGCGGGCAGTTTACGGCAAATACTATGGCCTGTGTTTCGGAAGCAATTGGCTTGGCATTGCCAGGATCATCAGGAGCTCCGGCACCTTACGAATCAAGGGACGAATATGCTTATCAATCAGGAAAAGCAGTGATGAATTTAATCGCCAAAAATATTAAACCACGCGATATTGTAACGAAAAAAGCTTTAGAAAATGCGGCGACAATCGTTGCGGCGACTGGCGGTTCGACGAATGCGGTTTTGCACTTGCCGGCGATTGCTAACGAATGCGGCATTGATTTTGACGCATTTGCGGTTGGCGAAATTTTTAAAAAAACGCCTTACATTTCCGACATGAAACCAGGTGGCAAGTATGTCGCCAAGGATTTATACGAAGCCGGCGGCGTGCAAATGATTTTGAAAGTTTTGCTTGATGCGGGCTTTATTCACGGTGATTGCATGACGGTGACCGGAAAAACTATGGCAGAAAATTTGGCTGATGTGAAATTTAATGAAAATCAGGATGTGGTTTATAGTCCGAAAAAACCTTTGTCGCCAACCGGTGGTGTTGTAGTGCTCAAAGGCAATTTAGCCGAAGACGGCGCGGTTGTAAAAGTTGCCGGAATGCAAAATGACGCACAAATTTTTACCGGCAGCGCGCTTTGTTTTGACTCGGAAGAAGAATGTTTTAAAGCAGTTGAACACAAGAAATACAAGGCCGGAGACGTTTTGGTAATTCGCTATGAAGGTCCGCGCGGTGGCCCGGGAATGCGCGAAATGTTGGCAACAACTGCGGCAATCTACGGACAAGGCATGGGCAATAAAGTTGCACTGATTACTGACGGCAGATTCTCTGGTGGCACTCGTGGTTTCTGTATTGGTCACGTAAGTCCGGAAGCCGCAACCGGCGGCATGATCGCGCTTCTAAAAGATGGTGACCAAATCACAATCGACGCTATCAAAGGCACAATCGATGTTGATTTATCTGACGCTGAAATCGCTAAACGTAAATCAAATTGGAAACCAAGACAAAATGATTATCAATCGGGAACATTGTGGAAATATGCACAAACTGTGGGCTCTCCAAGGTTCGGTGCAGTTACACATCCGGGAGCGAAGCAAGAAAAAATTTCTTACGATAAGATTTGATTATGGCTAAATATCCAGGTTTTTCCCAGGATTTTGTTAACCAAGTACAAAATATAAAATTACTTTTTGATCTTGGTTGTATAACTATTTGCAAATGGTCAGAAGGAAATTTGGCAGCATTTCTTCTAACAAAACCAGTTATGCAGTTTAGTTATAAAGATCTTAGTTTAATAAAAATCGGTAACAAACCAGACGCTATAGAATATGATGTACAGTATGATTTGAGCGAAATGTTGGAAGATATTGTAAATCACAAAAATCGAAATGAGGTAATATCGGAGTTTGTTAAGTTTTTAATGATTCCTTTAATGGTAAAACTCTATGAAGCTTTTAAAGATGACAATGGCAGATTTAAAATAGTAGAGAATGAAAGTTGGTTTATTTTTTTACGCAATTTAAGGTTGGTTTCTGCTCATGGAATAGATATGATTTGGGATGAAATAAAGGATTATGGAACTGGACAGGTTTTTTATGACAGAAAAGGTGATGGTAAAAAAATAATTTTGGATAAAAGTTTGAAAGGTCAAGAATTTAATTTGGAACAAATCGGAGGATTTTTTACCTTAATAGATTTAGCGAGTTATGTTTATGACTTTGCCAGGCAACAATTACAAAACAATACGTCAATTTAAATCAGAAATTTAACCCATATGCAAAAACTCAACACCAGCGGCCTTCAAATCTCAATCATTAAACAAAATAGCGAAGATTATATCTCTCTCACTGATATATCGCGCCACAAGGATTCTGAAAGAACGGATTACATCATTCAGAATTGGATGCGTATGCGTAGTACTATAGAATTTTTAGGTTTGTGGGAAAAAATTAATAATGCAGATTTTAAACCCATCGAATTCGATGGGTTTAAAAACGAAGCCGGATCTAATAGTTTTTCTCTTACCCCCAAAAGATGGGTTGATGCAACGCAAGCAATTGGATTAATCAATAAATCCGGTCGTTACGGTGGAGGAACCTTCGCTCACAAAGACATTGCCTTTGAATTTGCCTCATGGATTTCGGCTGAATTCAAACTTTATTTAATCAAAGAATTTCAGCGTCTAAAAGAAGAGGAGAGTAAGAAATTATCGTTGGGCTGGGACGCTAGGCGTATGTTGACCAAAATCAATTATCGAATTCATACTGATGCCATTAATCAATATTTGATTCCCGAGCAAATCGCTAAAGACCAAGCCAATATTATTTTTGCTAGTGAAGCAGATTTGCTTAACAAAGCATTATTTGGTATAACGGCAAAAGAATGGCAAAAGCAAAATCCTGATCTTGAGGGGAATTTGCGTGACCATGCTGACGTTGCACAATTAATTTGTTTAGCGAATCTTGAAAGTCTTAATGCGGAATTAATTAGACAAGGTCTTTCGCAGCCGGAGAGGCTCTTAAGGCTTAATGAAATTGCTATTATTCAAATGCGCTCTTTGGTTAAAAGCAATCCGATTAAAAAACTTTTATAAAAATGATTGGTAAAGAATTCAGAAAAACGGTTGCTGAAATCAATCAAAGTCTAAGAGAATTTGAAGAAGAAAAGTTTTCTTCTGCTGATAAAGTGTTTGCAAGATTGCAAAAAGGAATTGATAAGCGCGCACGTCATCCTTGATGCGAAGCATCGAGGATCTCATGAGATCCTCGGCCCTTCGACAAGCTCAGGGCTAAGGATGACGAGAAAGAATAAGGATGACTAGTATTTTATCCTTGAAAAATACTTTCTCACCCGCACAATTTCTTACTTTCAATTGAATCTAAAAATTATGACAGACATCAACCAATTCGTCGGTGGTTTTCGTACTTTTAAGGCGACTACTTTTTCAAGGCAAAAGGATATTGTGCATCATTTGTTACAACAAGGTCATAAGCCTTCGACCCTTGTGATTTCTTGCTCTGACATTAGAATTTCGCCGTCGGAAATTTTTGCGGTAACTCCGGGAGAGTTTTTTAATTTAAGCAATATTGGTGGATTGGTGCCGAAATTTAGTGTTGATGGAATTCATGGAATTTTGTCGGCGATTGAATATGCGGTAACGGTTTTGGAAGTGCAAAATATTTTAGTACTTGGTCACGCCAAATGTGACAGCATAAAAATGATTATGTCGGATAAATTTGTGGCGGAAAAAAATGGTCTTTCGGAATCGATGAAAAAATGGTTGTCGATTGCAACGGAAGCGCGCGAGGCTGTGAAAAGTAAGATGCAAGGCAAAAGCGAAGAGGAACAGCAAACAGCTTGCGAGCAAGAATCGATTGTGATTTCGCTGAAAAATTTGCTGACTTATCCATATATTGCCAAGCGCGTGAAGGAAGATAAATTAAAAATATTAGGCTGGCAATTTGACATTGAAAATGGCGATGTCTTGGCTTTCAACGGCGCTACCGGAATTTTTGAATCTATATCGTAATTTTAAAATGAGTGCGCCAAGCGGTAGGGTGATGGCAATTCTTTTAGAGCTTCTTAAATCAGATGACGATGCTGTTTACATTTATTATAATGCAGGCTAGCTGCTTGCAACTTGCAAAAATATTTTTATAATTCCCGCTAAATTTCTGAATTTACATAATCATGTCTTTCACACAAAAGCTAGAAACAATCATTTCCAAATTTAACGAGCTGGAAAAAAAATTGCTTGATCCGTCATCTTTAGGGCAAAATTATGCCAAGGTTTCAAAAGAGCATTCTGACCTAGGGCCTCTTGTTGCCTTAGCGCAAGATTATTTGAGAGTTACTAAGGAATTGGCGGAAATAAGTGAGATGCTGCCGCTTACCGATGACAAGGAAATGAAGTCGATGATGGAACAGGAAAAATATGATTTGGAGAAAAAAATTCCGGCGCTTGAACATGAAATTAAAATTGCGCTGATTCCAAAAGATGCGGCGGATGAAAAAAACGCGATTTTGGAAGTTCGCGCCGGAACAGGCGGCGAAGAGGCAGCGCTGTTTGCTTACAAGCTTTTTGCGATGTATCAAAAATATGCCGAAAAAAGAAAATGGAAATTTGAGATTTTAGAAATTGCCGACACCGGACTTGGCGGCTATAAAGAAGCTTCGGCATCAATTTCGGGGCGCGGAGTTTTTGCGCGTTTAAAATTTGAATCGGGCGTGCATCGCGTGCAACGTGTGCCGGAAACCGAAAATCAAGGTCGCGTGCATACTTCAGCGGCCACGGTTGCCGTGCTTCCCGAAGCCGAAGAAATTGATATTAAAATTGAAGAAAAAGATTTGCGAATTGACGTGTTTCGCTCAAGCGGTCCGGGTGGGCAATCAGTGAATACAACGGACTCGGCTGTAAGAATTACGCATATTCCAACCGGCGTAGTTGTTTCGATGCAAGATGAAAAATCTCAAATTAAAAATCGCGAAAAAGCCATGAAAGTTTTGCGTTCAAGAATTTATGATGCCGAGCGCGAACGCGCTGAAAAAGAACGCGCCGCAAATCGTAAAGAGCAAGTCGGAAGCGGCGACAGATCTGAGCGCATCAGAACTTACAACTTTCCGCAAAGCCGCGTGACTGATCACAGAATCAACTTAACAAGCTATCGCATTGATGACGTAATGATTGGCGAATTGGATGAATTTATCGAAGCGTTAATTGCTGATGATCAGGCAAAAAAATTGTCTGCGAGTGAGTAATTGTCATTAAAGTTGCGCGGTAAAAAGTCTCTTAAATTGCTTCGAAAGTTGATAGCGCGACTTGGAGAAATTAGACTAGCAAAAGAAGATTTGGTATCAGATATTTGCACATCATCAGACCCTAGCAAACAAACAGAAGAATTGAAGGAATTTGCAAAAGGTTTGAATTTTATACATATTAATTTTCATAAGGATCGCGTTATATCCGCTGTTTTTAGAGAAATGAAAGATATTGTTTGCCAAACTTGTGGTTTTGAAGTTGAAGAAGATGTCTCAGCTCGATCTGCAGAAAAGGCATTGTTACCGGCATATGAGTGAAGCGAGCGGTGGTAGAGCATTGTCTAAAGTGATATCCGTTATTTAT
Source organism: uncultured Rhizobium sp. (assembly GCA_964506725.1). Taxonomy (GTDB): domain Bacteria; phylum Pseudomonadota; class Alphaproteobacteria; order Rickettsiales; family UBA1997; genus UBA2645. The sequence goes on along the minus strand of CAZDLU010000014.1, from coordinate 29,736 downwards.
CATGATGCGATTAGAGGAGGAGAAGCTGATGAATTAGAAAGTGCAGAAATGCTAAAAACGAATTTCGAAAAATTAGGTGGCAGTTTTAGAAAGGCATTTACAGATGATTCTGCAACAATGAATCCAGAGATAATGAAATTATATATGAAAGCTGTATCTAACCTTAAAAGAGGAATTGAGGCAGAAGAAGCCGCATCTGCATCGGTTGAATCTGGCAGTGTAACTGCTACCGGAGAGGATTCATTACCGGGATCTGCAGTAGTGCCAAAACCGAATGTAGGGGGAGCGCTTAGAAAAAGGGGAGGGCGTGGTAGAAAATAAAGCGTTAATTAACTAAAGAAAATGATGCGATTTGCAAAAAAATCGCATCATTTTTAAAGATGGTTTGAAATTTGATTATTATTGTAGTGAACATGGAGAGGTGAATAGTAATCAATAAAGATCTTTTATCACCAAAACTCTATCACAAGAATATTGACACCAATTGCTTAAAATGATTGTGGAAGCGATCAGAATTATCAGGCCTGCGATCCAAAATATGCTGTCAGAACCTTTGGTGAAATTTTTGATTCTTTCGGCCACCCAAATCGGGCAGAATATGCGCACACAACCTCTTATAAAAAGCCAGGCCCCAATCGCCGTGGTTATAGCACTGGCACCGCTCCATATCCAGTGGAAACCGACTATCATGCTGCCAATTAATATATCGATGGAACCAGTCAAGAGAACCAGTGGCGCGCCTTTTTCGGCGAAATAATGGGTTAATTGCTTCCACTCTTTTTTACGTACAATCATTGAAGTTCCAACTAGCAGAAAAACTATGCCGACTATTAATTCTATTGGTTGATCCATATTTTCTCCTTTAAAAAATTAAGGTTACTTTATGAAAGTGCACTTTGCAAAAATTGACCAAAATCAATTTTTTGCAAGATCTTTTTCAATTTTTACCGGAATTCCTAAATTTTGTGCCACAACATCATCAACTTTTTTCCAATCAATTCTTGTTTCGCAATTTTTTATTTTGGCGCAAATCATTTTACTAATGCCGGAGCTTTCAAATACAACATCCATGCCCTCACGAAAATGCGACTCGAGATAGGCTTTGCCATCAATGTCAGCAATCTTTATAGGCTGATTAATTATTGTAACGGGCGTGTCGATTTCTATTAAATTAAATAATTTTTCGATATCCCACGGAAAAAGGCGAATACAGCCGTGGCTCACTCTAGCGCCGATGCTGGTTGGTTGATTGGTGCCGTGAATCATGATGCTTTGCCATTTGGAATTTTTGGAAGCATCTAAATATAAAGCATAATTACCTAGCGGATTTTCAGGGCCGGGCGGCACAATTTCCGGCAGTTTAGGATTTTCTTCGCGAATTGAAAGAGGTGGAATCCATGAGGGATTTTCAGTCTTATTAGCAATTTTAGTTTTGCCCAGCGGAGTCTTTTCTTCAGCGCCAATACTGATTGGAAAGCTAATTACATTTTCTTCGCCTTCAAAAAAATAAAGGCGCAGTTCGGCTAAATTAATAACTATTCCTTCATGTTTTACATCGGGAAGCAAATTCATAAGCGGCAAAATAATTTGGCTTCCAACATAGATTTTTGTAGGATCGGTAATGTCGGGATTCGCCGCTAAAATTTCATCAAAACCTAAATCATATTCCTGCGCCAAATTATAAATTGTGTCACCTTTTTTGATTGTATAATAAGTGGTCGCGACTTCTTGCGCATAGCTTAAAGCTGAAAAAGAAAATGCAATTAAGCTGACAATAAAAATATTATTCATAGCGCAGAATCTCTGCGGGGTTGGATTTGCTGGCTTTGTAGGCCGGATAAATTGTTGCAAGAAATGAAAGTATAAGTGCCATAATTGTAATTATTACCACATCCGAGACAAAAATTTTCGAAGGCAATGTTGATAGAAAATAAATTGCCGGGTTAAACAAAGTCGTGTCGGTCAGGCCTTCAAGCCATCTTTTAATATTGTTGATATTCGCTGAAAACAAAACGCCGATTGCAAGTCCTAAAAAAGTTCCAACCACGCCAATTGATGAGCCGCAAATTAAGAAAATTCTCATCACTGCAGACTTGCTCATTCCAAGAGTACGTAAAAGTGCGATGTTTTTATTTTTGTCATTAACAAGCATAATCATGCTTGACACGATATTGAAAGCGGCCACCAAAATAATCAAAGTTAAAATAAAAAACATTACAGTGCGTTCAACTTTCAAAGCATCGATGAAGCCTGCATTGGCCTGCTGCCAATCTGTTGCATAAAGCGACGGATATTTTAACAAAATTTCATAAAGAGCTAATTTTGTTTCTTCTAAATTCGTGGCATCATCGGCAAAAATTTCAATTGCCGAGGCGCTATTTGTATAGCGAAAATGCACCTGTGCCATTTGGTAATTCATAAAAATTGTGGTGGAATCATATTCATAAAGTCCGCTATTAAATATGCCTCCAACCTTGTAAGTCTTGATTCGCGGAATAGCTCCAAGAATTGTTTCGTTAGTCTCGGCAGAAATAATCTTAAGATGATCACCAACTTGCAAATTCAAATTATTAGCAATGGTTGAACCGATTATTACCGAATTTTTTTCAGAAATTGTGTTTAATTTTCCCTCAAGAATATTGTCGGCGATTAATTTTTTATTTTTTAGATCATCAAATTTTATGCCTTTAATCAACGCGCCGCCATTCTTAGATTCTGTAGCAACCATCGCCTGACTTTCAACTAAAGGATTTGCAAATCTTATGCCTTTAATTCCTTTAATTTCGCTGATAATTTTTTCGTAATTGTTGATTTTGTGATTATGACTGTAAATTGTCAGATGGGAATTAATTCCAAGAATGCGATTTACCAATTCATAGCGAAAACCGTTCATCACCGACATTACGACTATCAAGGTTGCAACGCCAATCATAATTCCGATAAAGGAAAAAATTGCGATCACGGAAATGAAGCCTTCTTTGCGTTTCGAGCGAAGATAGCGTAGGGCAATTAGGAATTCTAGTTTTGAGAACATGTTTTGTTTTTTGGTGCTCAGGTGTTCAAGTGTTCGCGTGCTCAGACTCTAAGCTGAAACTTTTATCAATTATAGCCTGAGCACTAGCGAAGCGTGAGCACCAAAGCACTTGAGCACTTTAATTTACTCCTTTCGAAGTCGAATATTCAAAATGAAAAACCTGATCGGGATAAATAATTTTGTAAATATCATGACAGGCCGTAGCACCTTCAGCGAAGCCGCTTAGGATTAGTTTTTATTTTTTTTTGTAAGTTGCGATGTCTCCTATTGCATAAATTCCTTTTTCAGAAGTTTGCATGGTTGAAGCTTCCACTTCAATATGATTTTTATTTAAGGCAAGACCCCAATTAGCAATTGGTCCAAGCTCCATCGCGAGGCCAAAGAATGGCAGTAAATAATCGGCTTCTAAACTTTTAATATTGTTAGAAAAATCTTTTACTAAAACCTGAGAAAGCTTACCACTACTGCCTACAAGGCCAGCTAATTGAAACGGAATTACCAATTCAATTTTGCCTTTTTTCGCCAGTTCCTTCATTTGTTCAGCGCTTTCTGGCGCGCATCTAAATTTGTCGCGGCGATGCACCACATAAACTTTTTTTGCGACATCGGCCAAACTAAGTGTCCAGTCAACTGCTGAATCGCCACCACCGGCAATTACTACATTTTTATCAGCAAATTGCGCTTTTGATTTTACGGCGTAAAAAACCGATTTGCCTTCATATTCTTCAATTCCTTCCAAAGGCGGACGATTGAAACCAAAGGCGCCGCAGCCCGCAGCAATAATTATCGCTTTGCAATTTATCTTGTTATTTTTGGAAGTAATAACATCAAAACTGCCGTCAGGTTTTTTTTCAATTACATCAACGCGTTGGTTCAAGTGATAAGTAGGGTTGAAAGGTTTAGTTTGTTCTTCGAGTTTGGCAATTAAATCGCTCGCCAAAATTGACGGATGGGCCGGAATATCGTAAATCGGTTTTTCCGGATATAGCGCCAAGCATTGTCCGCCAACGCTTTCCAACGTATCGATAACGTGTGATTTAATTTTTAACATGCCCGCTTCAAACACGGCAAAAAGCCCGGTAGGCCCGGCGCCGATTATGACGAGGTCGGTGTTGTAGCTGTTCATTTGTTTTAAAAATTGTTTTAAGAAGCCGCAAGCCTATAGCGCGCGCTTAGTAAAATCAAGCTTCAAAAAAATCTTGATTTGTTTTTCTGCAAAATGTAAATTGTGCGTACGGATTTCAAATATCAACCACGAATTAAATCAATTATGTCAGCCACATCTATGCCAAAAGATTACGCAAATAATCCAATCAAACTCCTTCACCGACTGGTCGCAGCAGGGTTCACTCAAAAACAGGCCGAGGCCCAAGTTGAGGTGTTATCGGACTATACCGAAGGTCATCTTGTAGCAAAAAAAGATCTGAAAGAGTTTGAATTGAGATTAACTATAAGACTTGTTTCAGTGCTTAGCGCGGTTTTGGTGGTTCTGCATAATTTAGATAAATTTTTCTAAATTTACTCATAGTCATGCTGAGCCTGTCGAAGCATGTGGTTATACTCCGAGTCTAAACACATGCTTCGACAGGCTCAGCATGACTATGAATTTTTTATTACACCAAATTTACATTTTAAGACTACTTATTTCTCTTAGGCAAGCCTGCCGACTTAATTGCAAAGCCTTGCATTAATTTTTAATTAAATATGACAAAAACTGCAAACTTGGGTTTCCCGAGAATTGGCGCTAATCGCGAACTTAAAAAAGCCGTTGAAAGCTATTGGAAAAAAGCGATTTCGCAAGATGAATTAAAAAAAGCCGCTGCGGAAATTCGTGCTAAAAATTGGCAAACTCAAAAAACTGCCGGAATTGATTTTATTCCTTCAAATGATTTTGCTTTTTACGATCAAACTTTAGATTCTCTCGCCTTATTTGGCGCTGTTCCCGATCGCTTTAAGTTTAACGGCGAAAATGTTGATTTGGATTTATACTTTGCCATGGGTCGTGGTGCACAGCGTGACGGCATTGACGTAACCGCGATGGAAATGACTAAGTGGTTCGACACTAACTATCACTATATCGTTGGCGAATTTAAGAAAGGTCAAAAATTTAAAATTTCTACGACTAAAATTTTTGATGAATATTTGGAAGCAAAAAAATTAGGAATCGAAACTCGTCCGGTAATCGTTGGGCCTGTAAGCTTCTTGCTTCTTGGTAAATCGGTTGATGGTTCAAATAAAATTGAATTATTGCCTAATTTGCTTGTGGCTTACAAAGAATTGCTGGCGAAATTGCAAGAAATTGGCGTTAGAGATTTGCAAATTGACGAACCATTTTTGATTACTGATTTAAGTGCGGAAGCTAAAGACGCTTACATAAGCGCTTTCAAGGAATTAAAAAATGCGGCCGGTTCAATTAAATTGCACTTGGCGACTTATTTTGAAGGTTTGGGTGAAAATGCTTCTCTTGCTTTCGGTCTTGATACGGCATCCGTACACGTAGATTTAGTGCGTGCTCCTGAGCAATTTGAACAGGCTTTAAGCTTGGTAAAACCAACACAAATTCTGTCGCTCGGTTTAGTAAATGGCCGTAATATCTGGATCAATAATTTGGAAGAATCAATTGTGACTGCGAAAGAAGCTATTACGAAATTGGGCGCAGAGCGCGTGATTATCGCGCCTTCATGCTCGCTACTTCATAGTCCGGTTGATTTGGCGAATGAAACTGATTTAGATTCAGAAATCAAATCTTGGATGGCTTTTGCAACGCAAAAATTAAGCGAAATTGTTGCAATTGCTAAAGCTGCAAATGGCAAGGAAGCAGAAGTTTCTAAGCTTCTTGAAGCTAATAAAAAAGCAATTGCAGCGCGCAAAACTTCGGCAAAAATTCACGATCAAAAAGTAAAACAAAGAGTTGCAGCGCTTGAAGAATCTTTGATGAATCGTAAAAGCAATTTTGCAGCGCGCAAAAAAATCCAAAATAATTATATCAACTTGCCATTGCTTCCAACCACTACAATTGGTTCGTTCCCGCAAACAAAAGAAGTTAGAAAATATCGCGCTGAATTTAAAGCCGGAAAAATTTCTGCTGCTGATTACGAAAAATTCTTGCAGGAAGAAACCACTAGAACCGTGCGCTTTCAAGAAGAAATTGGCCTTGATGTTTTAGTTCACGGCGAATTTGAAAGAAACGACATGGTGGAATATTTCGGCGAGCAATTAAAAGGTTTTTGCTTTACTAAAAATGGTTGGGTGCAAAGTTATGGTTCACGCTGTGTGAAGCCTCCGGTAATTTTCGGCGATGTGTCACGTCCAAAAGCGATGACTGTTGAATGGGCGAAATATGCGCAAGCGCAAACCAAAAAAATCATGAAAGGCATGTTGACCGGCCCGATTACTATTTTGCAATGGTCTTTTGTGCGCGACGATCAACCTAGAAAAGACACGGCTTTACAAATTGCTTTTGCAATTCGTGATGAGGTTTGTGATTTGGAAGATGCCGGAATTAAAATTATCCAAATTGACGAAGCGGCCTTACGTGAGGGACTTCCGATTCGTAAATCAAAATGGAATGAATATTTAAAATGGGCGGTTGAAGCTTTCAGAATCAGTGCTTCCGGTGTTGAAGACAGAACGCAAATTCACACTCACATGTGCTATTCTGAATTTAACGACATCATTGAAGCAATTGCCGACATGGACACTGACGTGATTTCAATTGAAACTTCGCGTTCGCAAATGGAATTGCTAAATGCTTTCGTGAACTTCAAATATCCCAATGAAATTGGGCCTGGCGTTTATGATATTCACTCTCCTCGCGTTCCAAGTAAGGAAGAAATGGAAAGCCTGCTCAAAAAAGCTTTGGACGTTTTAAAGCCTGAACAAATCTGGGTAAATCCGGATTGTGGTTTGAAAACGCGCGATTGGCCGGAAACTAAGTTGGCTTTACAATATATGGTGGAAGCGACTAAGAATTTGAGAGCTCAGATTAATTAAGGATATGAAAGTTGCGACTGGGTTGCAAACCCAGTCGCGCTGATGAGCTCTTGAGCATAAGTAGTGTGCGGGTCGGGGTTTGAAAACCCACGACCCTACGTTCATGCCTTTTTAGATTTTTTCAAAAAATGGATAAAAAAATTTTTATCGTAAGCGACGAAGATAATAAAAAACGTCTTGATAAATTTTTATCGGAAAAATCTGATATTACACGTAGTAAGCTGCAAAGCCTTATAGAAGAAGGCTTAGTTTCAGAAAAAAATGGTGAAATTTTTAAAAATTCTTCGCAGAAAATAAAATCCGGTCAGGAAATTATTGTTGATGTTCCGGCGCCAAAACCATCTCACTTAGAAGCTAAAGAAATTCCTTTTGAAATTATTTTTGAAGATGATGATTTGCTGGTAATAAATAAACCGGCAGGGCTTACTGTTCACCCGGGCGCGGGCAATCAAAGTGATACTTTGGTAAATGCCCTTTTATTTACTCATAAAAATAAATTATCAGCAATTAACGGTGAATTTCGACCTGGTATTGTGCATCGCTTGGATAAGGATACGAGCGGCTTGATGCTGGTTGCCAAAAATGATTTTACCCATCAAATTCTAAGCGAAAAATTAAAAAATCGCGAAATCAATAGAAGCTATTTGGCCTTTATTTACGGGCAATTGCAACCTTCACGCGGCCGCATTGAGAAAAATATTGTACGCTCTAAAAATAATCGCTTGAAAATGGCGGTGGTGAAAAATGACGGTCGCGTGGCGATTACTAATTATGAAACTAAAGAAATTTTTTTGGATGGTTTTGCCAGTCTTGTTGAATGTAAATTAGAGACCGGCAGAACGCACCAAATCAGGGTTCATCTTGAAGCGATAAAACATTCTTTGATCGGCGATAAACTTTATAATTCCTGTAAAAAAACTGCTCCGGCAAGTATTGAATCAGCGATAAAAAATTTCCCAAGACAGGCTTTGCATTCATATAAAATAAGCTTTCTTCATCCCAGATCAGAAAAAGAAATGGCATTTGAGATTAGTTTACCGGAGGATATGAAAGAATTACATAAAATTCTAAAAACAAACTAAAATGTCATGCTGAGCGTCATCCTGAGCTTGTCGAAGGACGAAGCATGTGGAATGCTTTTGAGAATAAACACATGCTTCGTCCTTCGACAAGCTCAGGATGACGCTCAGCATGACATTTTAGTATTATGCAAAAAAATAAAATTTTAATTATTTCTGGTCCTACCGCATCAGGAAAATCAAGGCTCGCTTTTGATTTAGCTAAAGAAAAAGACATCGCAATTATTAATGCTGATTCTTTGCAAATTTACGAAGGTTTGCCAATTCTATCGGCGCAGCCGACTCTCGCAGAACAACAACAAGTAAAACATTTTTTATATTCTCACCTCAAACCTTACGAAATCTCATCAGTTGCTAATTGGCTGGATTTGGTAAAATCATGTGTTGAAGAATGCCGCAAAGAAAATAAATTGCCGGTAATTGTTGGCGGTAGTGGTATGTATATTTCAAAGTTAGTGGAAGGAATCTCTGAAATTCCTGAAATTGAAATACAAATCAGAAATGAAGCGCGCGATTTATATGACGAATTAGGCAAAGAAAAATTTATTTTAGAATTGTTAAAATTAGGTGAAGATGAAAAAAACTTAAAGCCCGATAAACAGCGACTTGTCAGGGCTTACGAGGTTTTAAAACAAACTAAAAAACCAATTTCTTTTTGGCAAAAACTTCTACCAAAACCTGTTTTTTTTGATGCGAAATTTATTCACGTAAATTTAAATCCCGATCGCGAAGAGCTTTATAAAAATTGCAATGGGCGTTTTGAAAATATGTTAAAAAATGGCGTAATTGAAGAGGTGAAATCACTTGTAGCACAAGGTGTCAATAGTGATTGGCCGGTTGCCAAAACTTTAGGTTTTGCAGAAATTGCGGCTTTTTTAAACAATGAAATAAATGAACAAAAAACACTTGAAATTTCTGCGCAAAAAACACGAAATTATGCCAAGCGTCAATTAACCTGGTTTCGTCATCAATTGCCTGACAAATCAGTGTTTTCAACGCTTGATGAAGCATTTAACTTTTTAAAAAATGCGATTTAACGATCAAGGAATCATAATTAGCATAAAAAAATATGGTGAAAATTCTTTGCTGCTTAAAGTTTTTTCGCAAAATCACGGCATTTTTTCCGGCTTCATAAAATCAGCAAAATCAAGCAAGGACAAGGTAATTTATCAAATCGGAAATTTAATTTCTTTTGAATATCGCGCGCGCATAGAAGAAAATTTAGGTCAATTTTTTTACGTTGATTTAGTCAAATCTTACCTAAGCAAAATCATTTTTGAAAAATTAAAATTAGATTGCGTCAATTCATTGTTTTCAATAATCAACGCCACCTTTTTAGAACGCGAAGTGCAAGAAAAATTATTTGAAAAAGTGCGGTTTTTTTTGCAAAAAATTACCCAAGAAAATATCGAATCGAAAGAAATTTTATCCGATTATATCAAGCTGGAATTAAAGATTTTAAAAACCTTGGGCTATGGTATAAATTTGAATTCTTGCATCGTTACTAATTCAACAACAAATTTAGCTTTTGTTTCGCCAAAATCAGCCCATGCAGTGTCGATGGAAGCGGGCCGACCTTATGCTAACAAACTTTTCAAACTCCCGCAATTTTTGTTAAATGATAATGAAAATTACAGCTCAAATTGCCTAAATGACGGTTTTAAACTAAGCGGATTTTTTTTAGAAAAATTTCTATTTATGGAAAGAAAAAATGATGGAGCTATTTATAGAAATAATATTGCTCAGAGCTTACAACGCCTGAAAGAATAACATCGAACCGAATAAATCAACCGGATTAATTTTTTTCTCGAACAACAAACATAAAAACGTTGCTAAACATAGTGCCGGCGCGAAGGGAAAGGTTTTTTCTTTTTTTATTTTTGTCCAAACTGCACCAAACATTAGACCGAAAACTCCGCTAAGCAAAATGAAAGCCAGAAAATTCGATGTTCCAAGCATTAAACCGGCAATGAATAAGAATTTTATATCGTCAATGCCAATTGCTTCAAGCCCGGTCGTTAAGCGGAAGAAGGCATAAAGCGCAAGACCGAAGCCGGCATATAAAATAGCGGATTTTATATTAATTAAAGCGCCGCTTGTACCGCTTTCAAGAATCACTAAAATTGCTGTAATAATTGCTAAGAAATATTGCATTGAGTCAGGAATAAAATAATGCTCTAAATCAACAACTACCATAATTATCAAGGTTGCGGCAATCAAAAAATAAAGCAGCATTTTGGCATCGAATTTATTCGGCAATACAAAGTAAATTGTTAGAAAACTAATTAAAAAACTCAGTTCAATTAGCGGATAACGCAGAGAAATATTTTTTTGACAAAAAACACATTTGCCTCTTTGAAACAGGAAAGAGAAGAGTGGAATAAGGTTCCATGATCTTAAAACTGTATTGCAAGATGGACATTTCGAACGCCCTAAAATAATTGGCTCTTTAGTTATTAAGCGATAAGTCAGAAGTGTTGCAAAGCTGCCAAAAACAAGGCTTGCCAGCGTTACTACTAAAATTTGAATTTCCTGATTTTGCTGTGATAAAAATTGCATATTTTTGGAAAGTGTTTTGGCTTGCAAACTTGCAATTTAATGGCTACAAATATCTTTACAAGAATTAATATTCTCCCATAGAAAATGAAAATTTTTATTAGTTTTTTGCTAATAATTTTATGTGTTGCTTGTACGCAAAAGCCCGCGCGAATTATGGATCGCAGCCATATAGTTTATAGCAAGAAACATAGCAAAAAGAATTATCAAGTAGAAGTAGAAAACGGTGACACGGTTTATACGGTGGCGCGCAAGAACCAAACTTCAGTGCGTGACTTGATCAAACAAAATAACCTATCTGCGCCTTACAATCTCAAGAAAGGAAGTCGGTTAACAATTCCTCCTTCTTCTTATCATAGAGTAAGATCTGGCGAAACGCTTTATGCGATTTCTCGACTCTATGATATGAATGTTGATGATTTGGTGATGTTGAATAATTTGCAAGCGCCTTACCAAATACAGGTTGGACAAGAATTAAAAGTTGCTAAAACAAGTGCCGATGCAATTGCCAAGCAAAAAGTTGTTGCCGTTAAAGAAGAAATAAAATCAATTCCCCAAACCATAAAAGAAAGCGTAAAAAACACGGTGGACAAATTAAACCATTTTTCTTGGCCATTGCGCGGACCTGTGATTTCTACGTTCGGGCCTAAAAAAGGCGGATTATATAATGACGGAATTAATATAAAAGCTAAGGAAGGCGCGGAAGTAAAAGTTGCTGAGGATGGTGAGGTTGCTTATGTCGGCAATGAATTGAAAGGTTATGGTAATCTTATAATTATCAAGCATTCTGGCGGTTGGATTACCGCCTACGCTCATTTGAAGCAGACTTTTGTTAATCGCGGTCAAAATGTTAAGAAAGGACAAAGGCTTGCAACTGTGGGCATGACAGGTAATGTTACTTCGCCACAATTATATTTTGGAATCCGCAAAGGCAGGAACGCACTGAACCCGCTTAATTATTTGAAGTAATGTCATTTTTTAAAATTTTCTCCAAATCGAAAATCATCGACCAATTAAGCAATTCCTCAAACAAAATTTCCACTGCGCTTACGCAAATTTTTACTCATAGAAAACTTGATGAAACAACCTTGGAAGAATTGGAAGAAAGCCTGATTTTAAGCGATATGGGGAGTGATGTTGCTCATTTGATAATTAATAATTTCAAGGCCAGAAAATTCGAAAAAAATATTGAAATTTCCGAAGTAAAAAATTTTTTAGCCGAGGAAATACGAAAAATTTTAGAGCCATGTCAAGCCGCGCTAAACCTGAACTCGAATCATATTCCGCAAGTAATGGTTTTTAACGGAGTAAATGGTGCCGGTAAAACTACCACTATCGGAAAAATTGCGGCTAATTTGAAAAATCAAAATAAAAAAGTTTTAATTGCAGCTTGCGACACCTTCAGAGCCGCGGCTTCAGAGCAGTTAGAAATTTGGGCTAAAAGATCAAATACTGAAATTGTTAAAGCACAAAAAGATGGTGAAGATCCGGCGGCTGTTGCGTTTCGTGCACTTGATTTTGCGAAGAAAAATAATTTTGATGTGGTATTGATTGATACGGCCGGACGTTTGCAAAATAAGCAAAATTTGATGGAAGAGTTAAAAAAAATAAATTCGGTTTTGAAAAAAAATGATGCAAGTGCGCCGCACCATAATTTGCTTATCTTGGATGCTACAACGGGACAAAATGCGAAATCGCAAATGGAAATTTTCAATCAGATTGTTGGTATCACCGGCCTAATAATTACAAAGCTTGACGGCAGTGCGAAAGGTGGAGTAGTTATTGCTTTAGCGCAGAAATTTAAAAAGCCGATTTATGCTATTGGGATAGGCGAGAAAATTGAAGATTTGCAAGAATTTGATGCCAAAAATTTTGCTAAGAATTTACTTGGAATTTCTTAATTTCTTTTAACATAAATGGCACTTGCGATAGCGTGAATGCGATAGAAAGCGGTAACATGCCAAATACTTTAAACTGTACCCAAAAATCGGTTGAAAAATTACGCCAAATAATCTCATTAAGCACTGCTAGCCCTACAAAAAAGCCAGCCCAGCGGTTAGACAATTTTAGCCAGGCCTTAAGACTCATTTTAATCTGACCCTCAAGAAGATAAGAAAGCAAAGGTTTCTTAGCCAAAAATCCATAGAATAAAATTGCCGCAAAAATTAAATTAATAATCGTCGGTTTCATTTTTATAAAAATTTCATTTTGTAAAAATATGGTTAATCCACCGAAAAGTCCGAGTACAATACCGGAGAACAAGGGTACGAAAGCAATTTTTTTGGTTATAAAATAAGAAATTACCAAAACCATAAAAGTAGTTAACAACATGTAAGTAGTGGCGGTAATCAGGGGATTCGGCGTTTGGGCAAGCTTGTAACAAGCAAAGAAAACAATTAACGGTAGGTAATCATTGAGAAATTTTAAGAGTGAATCTTGTTTCATAAGTACAAATAAAAAAACCTCTCTGGAAATTCCAAAGAGGTTTTAAAATCGGGAGCCACCACCACGTAAACCCGACGTGTTGTGCCCTTTTCCTGTAAAGGTTTTGTATCAGACACAACTCCCGACCAGACAAATTTTTAGCATTATGAAATTTTTTGCAAGTGTTTTTTTTAAATTTTTAATCACACTTCATTTCGCTTTTTTTAAGGCGAGTTAGCTTTAGCAAAGTAATTTGATAGATTAAATCATTTTTGTAAAATTTTAGATGCTCTTCCAGCTTCGAATCTAGGCTGTTAAAGTTGTAAGGAATATGAATAAATCTGATTCCGCCTTCTTTCATGCCGCTGATATTTTTTTGTACAATCGCATTTTGGGTAATTTCGCCAATAGTGAATTTTATTGAATCAAAGCGCTCAATCGGCTTATTTTCCTTGGTATAAAGACCATAAGTAATTTCTACCTGATCGCCGCACATGGCAATGAGTTCACCATTTCCGGCTTCAATATCTTCCACCGAAATTTTAGCCATATTTGAGGTCTGCAATTTTTTTTGCTCAGCTTGATATTCTTTGGCAGCTTTTAGATTTGTAGCGATAAATTGGGTTTTTTCCTTAGCTTCACCTAAGTTTTTTTTGATATTTTGTGCTGACAGCCTGTTGCCAAGACTTTCCGGGTTTTCTTTATTGGCAAACAGCGCAAAATAAAGCACGGCACTAACGCCAACTACTTTAAATAGAGGATTTTTAAGGATGCTTACAATATTCATAATTTCACTTTTCCTTGACGTAAAATTATAATTTTATTATCAATAATTTTTGCGACTGTGGAAGGAATCTTATTTTGCAATATTCCGCCGTCAATCAGTAATGCCAGTTTTGTGTTGGCAAAATATTTTTCTATTTCTTTTGCATCACTTGCCGGGGCGTATCCGCTTAAATTAGCGCTGGTTACTGCTAAAAATCCGTCAAATTTTTCAAATAATTTCTTGCAAAAATTGCAATTAACAATACGAAAACCTAAAAAATCATCATTATTTTTGTTAAGATTTTTTGCTAAAAAGTTTTGACTTTCCGGCCTTATCTTAAGCACTAGAGTAAGCTCTCCGGGAAAATGTTTTTTGGCGATTTTTTGAGCTAAATCTTCAAAATAAAAAATTTTTTCAGCCGATGATAAATCTTTAGCAAAAATAGCGATTGGCTTAGTATTAGTGCGGTTCTTGATGTTGTATAATTTTTCTACCGCTGTTGCATTTCTGGCATCAACCGCAAGTCCGTAAACCGTATCCGTTGCGAAAGCAATGACTTCTCCGCGTCTTAAGGATTCGATTGCCAAAGCAACTACATCTGGATTATTTTCAGCAATTATTTGCATTTAAAATTGATTTGATCGGTTCAAAACTTTGGCGATGAAATTCACAAATTCCAAATTCTAGAACGCTGTTAACATGCTGTTTTGTAGGGTAGCCGGCATGTTTAGCGAAGTTAAATTGCGGATATTTTTTGTGCAAATCTTTCATTATATCGTCACGTGTTTCTTTGGCGATTATTGAGGCTGCCGCAATGGAGAGACTTTTGCTATCGCCTTTGATTATCGGCAAGATCTCGCAAACCTTGTCCTGCCGGGCAAAAGGTGTAAAATTTCCATCGACCAAAATTACTTCGGGAAAAATTTTATATTTATTTTGTAAATCTAAAAAGGCTTGCAACATCGCGAGTTTAGTAGCTTGCAGAATATTTATTTTATCAATTATTTTTTCATCAACAATACCAATACCGAATTGCGATTTAATTTTTAGCTGCAAAAAAATTTCGCGGCGTTGCAATTTGCTTAGTTTTTTTGAATCATTAATTTGCGTGGGAAAATCATGAGGATTTAAAATTACGCAAGCAGCAACAACTGGCCCGGCTATTGGCCCGCGGCCAGCTTCATCAATGCCGGCGATCATTAAATTT
The DNA here is from genome assembly GCA_964506725.1 of uncultured Rhizobium sp. GTDB lineage: Bacteria > Pseudomonadota > Alphaproteobacteria > Rickettsiales > UBA1997 > UBA2645. Next base: position 14,677 of record CAZDLU010000014.1, on the reverse strand, counting down.
GGATATAGATTTTCGATAGAAAAATTAGGTTGCATTTCAATTTTAAAATGGCTTTAATAGATTTTTACTTATCTGTTTAAAAATTCCAATTTAAAAAAACAAATATGTCATTTCTTAATAAAAATTTTGCCGAAAAACCGTCTTTAGTGAAGCCGATAATTATTGTGGCGATAGTGCTTTTAGTAGTGGGCGGAGCCTATAGTTTTTTTGGTAAAAAAAATGTCGATGGCGAGCAAAAAGCTGCTGAAGCTATGGGAGAAGTGAAGCCAAGTGGTCTCGATGTTGACGATAAAGTGGCGACTGTCGGTGATGTAGAAAAAGTTGTGGCAAAATGGGTTGAAGCTAATCCGGGTGCGATTATTGCCGCTGTAGCTAACATGCAAAAGAAAGCAATGGAAGAGCAAATGAAAAATGCACAAAAAAATATTAAAGATAAAACTAGCGAACTCTTTAAAGACAGCTCTTCGCCGCAATATTCACAAGGAAAATATGACGTGAGCGTTGTAGAATTTTTTGATTATTCTTGCGGATATTGCAAGAAAGCCCAAGCAACCGTGGAAGAATTGTTAAAAGAAGACAAAAAAGTTCGCATAATTTATAAGGAATTTCCGATTTTAGGTCAGCCTTCTGAAGAGATGGCTACAGTTGCTTTGGCGGTAAACTTAATTGATCCTTCATCTTACAAAAAATTCCATGATGCTATGATGAATTCAAGCGAGAGAGGCAGAGAGGCTGCTATTAAAATTGCACAAAGCGTTGGTATTAATCGCTCGAAATTAGAAGAAACTTTGGAAAATAAAAAAGATAAAATTGCTAAAATTATTGAGCAAAATCGCCAACTTGGAGCTTCAATCGGAATCAACGGAACTCCGGGTTTTGTAATCGGTGAGGAATTAATTCCGGGAGCCTTTGAATTACAGGCCTTTAAAGAAAAAATTGCAGCGGTAAGAAAAGGAAAATAATTTGGACATGAAATGGGACTGGCTTTCAAGCCTTGTCCCAACTCATTTCCAGCAACATTATGAATCTCTTCGATCAATCATTACTCTCAGAAAAACAACTCTCGGTTATAAACGCTTTTGAAAATAAAAAAAATCTCTTCGTTACAGGCGGCGCTGGTAGCGGCAAATCTTATCTTCTCAATTTTCTAAAAAGAAATTATGCGCAATTCGGTTTGGAAGTTACGGCTTCAACTGGAATTGCTGCCGTAAATATTGGTGGCGTGACCATACATTCTTGGGCGGGAATTGGTCTTGCCAATTTGCCGATTGAGCAAATCATTAAAAATCTTTTTGATAAAAAATTTAGCAAAACCAGAAAACGGATTAAGCAGGCAAGGGCGCTGGCTATTGATGAAATTTCAATGATTTCCGCTGAAGTTTTAGATATTCTTGATCAGGTTTTACGCGCGGTTCGGGAAGATAACCGGCCGATGGGTGGATTACAAATTTTATTTTTTGGTGATTTTTTGCAGTTGCCTCCGATTGGCCAGTCAAGCCAATTTTGTTTTAATGCCAAAGTATGGCGCGAGCTTGATTTACAAGTCTTCGTGCTTCAAGAAATTTTTCGCCAAGATGATGAAAAATTCGTGCGGATTTTAAATAATTTACGTTTTGCTAAATTGACAGAAGATGACAAGGAGGCGCTAAAATCAAGGATCAAAGCTAATGATAATAATTCAGCAATTCGTCCGACAATTTTAACAACGCATAATTTAAAAGTTGAAAAAATTAACGAAACCGAACTTAAAAAAATTCCGCATCAAGAAATTAGGCATTTGGCACAATTTAATGGCGATGAAAATAAAATTCAATTTTTGAAAAAAAATTGTATAGCGGCCGAGAGTCTGAAAATAAAGGTCGGAGCTCAAGTGATGATGATAAAAAATACTTATCAAAAAGAAGGAATAATTAATGGCTCACTTGGTATTGTGCGCGATTTTTCGCCCAAAAAATCTTACCCAATTGTGGAATTTGCCAATGGCAAAATTTTAACGATTGCGCCGGAAGAATGGCTTGTGGAAAAATTTGACGATGTAACTAAAACGGTTAAGGTGGAGGCAAGTCTGGTGCAGATCCCGCTGATTTTAGCTTGGGCAATTACTATTCATAAATCACAAGGATTAACGCTTGATAAAATAAATTGTGATTTATCGGATATTTTTACGCATGGTCAAGCCTATGTTGCGTTGTCTAGAGCGCGCAGCCTGCAAGGTGTTTTTATCGAATCAATTAATTTTGCTAAAATTAGCTCAAATCAAGAGGCTGTTAGGTTTATAAATGAAATTTCTTAGTAGATTTTCCGATAATAGTCAGGGCATAATTTATAATATTATGGCCTGCCTAAGCGCGTCAATTATGGTTGCGATCGTGCACTATCTGTCAAAAGATTTTCATGTTTTTTTCATTGTAATGGTGCGCAATTTTTTCGGTTTGTTGTTTTTTGCACCGCAAATTTGGCAAGATCATCGCCAAGTTTTTAGAACTAATCATTTTAAATTGCATTTTTTTCGCGGCATAAATGGCTTGATAGGAATGTTTGCCTGGTTTTACGCCGTTAGTATTTTGCCGCTTGCCGAGGTTACCGCCATTAGTTTTATTGCGCCGATTTTTACGACAATAATTGCCATTTTCTTTTTTAAAGAAAAAGTAAAATCGCATGTTTGGATGGCAACGATGCTTGGTTTTTGCGGTGTAGTAGTGATACTTCGACCCGGATTTAGAGAATTAAATGATGCTTATTTTGTAGCAATTTTTGCCGTCAGTCTTTGGTCGATAACAAATGCTTTGATAAAAACTTTGGCTAAAAAACAGGAAAAACCCCAAACGGTGGTGGCTTACATGTCGTTGATAATGTTGATTTTTTCAATTCCTTTTGCGTTGCCTCACTTACACGCTCTTGATCTTAAGTCGCTTTTACTATTTATTTTGCTGGGTTTGTTTTCTAATTTGACTCATACATATATTTTATTATCATTTAGCAAGGCTGAGTTATCGCTTCTACAGCCTATTGATTTCATGCGTTTGATTTTTACGACAATAATTGCCTATTTTGTCTTTGATGAAATTATAGATTTTTGGACTATTATCGGTTCAATAGTGATTTTGTCGGGTGTTATACTTACTACGCCGCAAGGGCAGGCCATAAAAATCAAATGGAAAAAACCGGTTAGAATTTTGTAATGCTTTCATATTTTACGCAGGCAATCGAAAAATTAAAAAAAGAAAATCGTTACCGCGAATTCCTTGATATTTCGCGGCTATATGGCGAATTTCCTTATGCGCTTGATAATAAAAGCGGCAAAAAAATTATCGTTTGGTGTTCTAATGATTATCTTGGAATGGGCCAAAATAAAGGCGCAATTGATAAAGCAATTTCTGCTTTGCAAAAATATGGCATAGGTTCGGGTGGCACGCGTAATATTTCGGGGAATAATCATGCGGTGCTTGAGCTTGAAAAGACAATTGCCGATTTGCATAGTAAAGACGCGGGTTTAAGCTTTGTTTCTGGTTACGTGGCAAATGATGCAGCCATTCAGGCTTTGGCTAAAATAATTCCTGATTTAGTGATTTTTTCTGACGAAAAAAATCATGCTTCAATTATTGCCGGGATCAGGAACAGTAAGCTTGAGAAGCAAATTTTTCGCCATAATGATGTTTTGCATTTAGAAGAATTGCTTAAATCTTATACGCTAAATCAACCTAAAATTATCATCTTCGAATCAGTATATTCAATGGATGGCGACTTTGGTGAGGTGGCAAAAATTGTTGAATTAGCTAAGAAATATAATGCATTGACCTTTATCGATGAAGTACATGGTGTTGGACTTTATGGCCAACGCGGAGGCGGATTGGCGCAGGAATTAGGTTTGGAAAATGAAATCGATATTATTCAAGGAACTTTTGCTAAAGCCTTCGGTGCGATTGGTGGCTATATTGCTGCGAAGCGTGAGATTATTGATGCGATTAGAAGTCTGGCTAATGGCTTTATTTTTACTACATCACTGCCCCCGGTGATTGCCGAGGCTGCAATTGCTAATATTAATCATTTAAAAAATTCAGATGTTGAGCGGAAGAAATTACGGGAAAATGTGAAATTTTTAAAACGGCTTTTAAGCCAAGCCGGCGTTGACTTCGTGGCTAATCAATCACATATCGTTTCAATTAGAATAAAGGATGCCAAAAAAGCCCAAGAAATTTCAAAAAGATTGCTTGATGAGTTTGGAATTTATGTACAACACATTAATTTTCCGACGGTGGCAAAAGGGGATGAGCGCTTACGTATTACCGTGACGCCGCTGCATAGCGAAGAGATGATGAAGGGTTTAGTTGTGGCGTTGAAATCAATTATTGATTAATTATTTCTTATCCAATCCATAGGCCTGGTGTAATACGCGCACCGCTAATTCACCATATTCTTTTTCAATTAAAACTGAAATTTTAATTTCCGAAGTTGAAATCAGAAGCAAATTAATTCCTTTTGCAGCCAAAGTTTTAAACATGGTGTGAGCTACTCCCGAGTGGCTTGCCATACCTACACCAATTACCGAAATTTTGGCAATATTATCGTCGATTTTTAATTCTTTGAATTTCACTTGATCCTTGATGGAATCAATCGCGATCTTAGCGCGTTCAAGTTCTTCCTTGTTAGTTGTGAAAGTAATATCAACATCTTTGCCGTCAGCGCTGATGTTTTGTACGATCATGTCAACATTAACTTCTTTTTCTGCCAAAGCGCCAAAAATTGTTGCTGATAAACCGGGATGGTCCGGCATTTGCGTAAGGGTAATACGCACTTCGTTTTTGCTATAGCTGATGCCAGTGATAACTCTTCTTTCCATAATTTCCTCTTCGTTATTAACTAAAATTGTTCCGGAAGTGTCGGTCACTTCTTCGAAAGTGGATAAAACTCTTACGCGTACATTGTGAGCCATGGCCATAGCAACGGAGCGGGTCTGCAAGACTTTCGAACCGCTATAAGCCATTTCTAACATTTCTTCATAAGTAACTTTTTGCAATTTGCGTGCCTTGTCGGTGATGCGCGGATCTGTTGTGTAAACGCCGTTTACGTCAGTGTAAATATCGCATAGATCAGCTTTAACGGCGGCTGCAACAGCAACTGCGGAAGTATCGGAACCACCGCGACCCAAAGTTGTAACGCGACCGGATTCTTCGTGAATGCCCTGAAATCCGGCGATCACGATTACATCATAATCTTCTAAGGCTTTTAATAATTTTTCACCGTCAATGGTGTCGATGCGCGCTTTGCTGTGAATGTTATCAGTTTTCATAGGCATTTGCCAGCCCAAGAAAGATCTGGCTTTATAGCCGATTGATTGCAATTCTAAAGCTAAAAGTCCGCAAGTAACTTGCTCGCCGGTTGCCACAATTGAATCATATTCCACCAAGGAATCATCAGAAGTTAGCGTTGAAACTTGGTTACAATAATCAACCAATTGATTGGTAACACCCGACATTGCTGAAACGACAACAATTACTTTATTTTTGCGATCAAGCTCGAATTTAACTTTACGCGCAACATTTTTGATGCGGGGAATATCGCCAACCGATGTTCCACCGAATTTTTGAACAATTAACATTTTTTAGATTTTAGTGATAAGAAAGGCAGCAATTTATACGCGTTAGAAAAAATCTTCAAGAAAAAATTGCTTTTGTCGCAGGTAATGCCTAGTATTTTTAGCCTAAGCACTCAAGCACCTAAGCACTCAAGCACTTTATTTATGGAACTTTTTCGCAGACTTTCACAAAATATTTTTTTTAAAATCATTCTAGCCTTTGTCGCTCTAACATTTGTGATGTTTGGCATTAGCGGATTTTTGCTTGGAAATCCAAATTCCTGGGTAGCTAAAGTTGGCGGTAAAACCATAAGCTACAATAAATTTTTAGCGATTTTGCAAAATAATCGTCAGGCAATCCTTGCTACTAATAACAGTCCTGAAGCTTTGCAGTATGTAGACTCAACTGATTTTAAGTCGGAAGTTTTAGGTCGCATGGTTAATGGCATGATGATGCATAATTTAAGCGATGATTTCGGCGTTAGAATAAATCGCAAAGTAGTTTTGGAAGCAGTAGCGAAGAACCCTGATTTTAGAGATTCCGACGGTAAATTTGATCACGATTTATTTAAGAAGTTTTTGCTAAAAAATAATTTAAATCAGGAAAAATATGTTGAAATTGTAACCGATGAATTAATAGCAAATATCGTAATAAAAACTTTCGCAGAAGTAGCCCCCATCAGCGATCGCGAGCTGATAGAAAATGCAATTTTTAAAAATGAAAAACGCGTTGCCGACGTAATTACCGTAAAATTACAAGACATCAAGAGCATTACAGCGCCAAGCGCTAAAGAGGTTGAAGAATTTTTTGTTCAAAATGAGAATGCTTATTCTTTACCTGAAATGCGTACGATTGCGGTTTTGCGTTTTTCTAAAAAAAATCCGGAAGAACTTAGTGCAATTGATGATTTAATTTTGACTTCAAATTCTCTTGTCGAAGTTGCCAAAAAATTTAATTTACCAAAGGTTGCAACTTTTACCGTTAACAAAAATTTGCAGGATAAAAATTCTAAAATTGTTAGCGAATTGAGTAATATTGCGGATTTTGCGGACAACGCATTTGCCCTACAAAAAGGCCAGGCTTCAAAGATTTTTCATGATCAAAAATCTGATGAATATTATAGTATAAAAGTTGAAGAAATTGTGTCAGCGCATAAGCAGGAATTAACTGAAGTTAAGACTAAAGTTATTGCTGATTTATCGGAAAAAACACGCGCTAAAAAATTACAGGACTTAGCTTTTACTATTGCTAAAGAAGTTAGAGAAAACCCGGAAAACATCGCGCAAATTGCGGCGAAATATAAAGTAAAATTTACTAAAAATCAGGAATTTCCGCGAATTTATTATGTGAAATTTCAAAGTAAGCAAATTCCTTATAAGGATAAATTTTTAGAAGAATTATTTAGTTTAAAAGTCGGCGAAGCCACGCCGGCTATAGCTTTGTCGCATAATGAATTTAACGTGGGAGTTTTACGTCAGATTAAAAAATCAACTTTCAACAAGTCTGATATTGGCGCGATTAGAAAAGAAGCGCAGCAAAATTTCTTAAATGAAATGATGCAAGAATTTAATGAATTTTTGCTTGATAAACATCCGGTGAAGATTAACGAGAATTTATTGAAGAATTAATGGCTTTTAATTTTACCAAAGACGAATTTTTACAAGAGCTTGAAAATCATGGCTCGACGGTGCTTTTTAAAAAAATTACGGCTGATGTAATTACGCCGGTTTCGGCAGCATTGAAAATTTTTGCTAAATTTCCTGACTATCATTTTTTATTGGAATCAGTTGAAAAAGGTAATAATAAAGGTCGCTTCTCGGTAATTGGTTGTAGTCCTGATTTGGTGTGGAAATGTGAAAAAGAAAAATCATTTATTGCGCAAGATGCTAAGAATTTTGTAGTGCAAGATGGTAAAGTTTTAGATAATTTGCGTCAATTAATTGCTGATGCAAAAATTGATTGGGGCCTCTTAAAATATGGATCAGCGTCACTTCCGGCAATTGCCTCGGGAATTTTTGGTTTCATGTCTTATGATATGGTACGCTTGATGGAAAAATTACCTGATAATAAGTTGCCTGATGATATAAGCGTTCCGGATAGTGTTTTTATGCGTCCACAGGTGATTATTGTTTTTGATAATTTATATGATTGCGCCTTAATTTGTGCGCCGATATTTAAAAAAACTTCTTTTGATGAGGCAAAAAGTAAAATTTTAGAAGTTGAAAATATTTTAAATGATCTAACTCAAATCAAAGAAGAGAAGGCGGCAAAGCCTTTGGATTTTTCTTCAAATTATGATGAAGAAGAATATTGCGAAATTGTTAATAGAGCTAAAAAATATATTAATGACGGCGATATTTTTCAGGTTTTGCCATCGCAAAGGTTTACGGCTGATTTTGCTAAAAATTTAAATGAATTTTCTTTTTATCGCGCCTTACGCACCGTTAATCCTTCGCCGTTTTTATTTTATTTTAAATTTCCGCAATTTGTGGTTACAGGATCAAGTCCGGAAATCATGGTTTCTTGTAAAAATAAAATTGTAACAGTGAGACCACTTGCCGGTACTAGAAAACGCGGGCGTGATGCCGATGAAGATAAAAAATTGGCGCAAGAATTATTGAGCGATGAAAAAGAATTAGCCGAACATTTAATGCTAATTGATTTAGGAAGGCATGACGTGGGACGTGTTGCTATTCCTGGTTCGGTAAAGGTGACGGAAAAAATGGTGATTGAAAATTATTCGCATGTTATGCATATTTCTTCTAATGTGGAAGGAATTCTGCGCGATGATAAAGATGCTTTGGATGCACTAATTTCGGGCTTTCCGGCTGGTACGGTAAGCGGCGCACCAAAAATTCGGGCTATGGAAATTATTGAAGAAATTGAAAAAGTGCGACGTAGTTTTTATGCAGGTTGTGTTGGATATTTTGCCAGCAATGGCGATATGGAAACCTGCATTACTCTAAGGTCGGCATTAATTAAAGACGGCAAAATTTATTTACAAGCCGGGGCCGGAGTAGTGTTTGATTCCGACCCGAAATCGGAATATCAAGAATGTATTAACAAGGCGCGGGCTTTAATGAAAGCTTGTGAATTAATTTAAAAAAGGAGTGTTATGAAAAAATTTTCCATTTTTATTTTTGCATTAATTTTTTGCAATCAAGCGCAAGCCCTAGAGCTTAAAAGTGCCGACATCAAACCAAATTCTACAATTGATAAAGATCACATTTTCAACAGCTTTGGTTGTGATGGCAAAAATATTTCGCCGCGCTTGAGTTGGAAAGATGTGCCGAAAGAAACAAAAAGTTTTGCCATAACATTTTATGATCCGGACGCGCCGACAGGTAGCGGTTGGTGGCACTGGGTTTTGGTAAATATTCCGGCTAAATATAGCCGCCTTCCAGCTGATTTCGGTAAAGAAGATAAATTCGAATTAAAAGACGGCATCAAACAAGTCAGAAATGACTTTGGCTTCTACAAATATGGCGGCTCATGCCCGCCGATCGGTGATAAACCACATCGTTATATTTTTACAATTCATGCTTTAAAAGTTGATAAGCTAGATATCGATAGTGCCGCAACAGCAGCCTTTGCCGGCTATTTTATAAATCAAAATACGATTGAGAAAAAAAGTTTTGAAGCTTTCTACGGAAGATAAATGACAAAAAAATGGGAGATTTTTGGCATCAAAACCAATATTGAATGGTACGATGTTAAAACCAAATTTAAACAATTACTAAGAAAAATAACCTACAGTAGCTTGGTTCAAGAGCTTATTTGCCTTATAATTGTTTGCTATATGAAACTCGTTTATTTCACGAGCAAAAAGAAATTCATAAACCAGGAAATCATCATTGAGGCCGCAAAAAACAAGGAACCACTTCTCTTAGCGTTTTGGCATAATCGTCTAATGATGATTCCTTTTATTACCATAAAACCAAAAAAACTGTATCGTGATTATAATTTTATGACTCTGGCTTCGCGCCATGGCGATGGGCGTTTTGTAGGTCTAACGATGGAAAAATTCGGACTTATTTCAATTTTGGGTTCGACAAAAGATGGTCGGAAAGCCTCTCGTGGTATTAGTTTTTCTTCGATGAAACAAATTTTAAATGGCTTGAAAGAAGGCTATTCTCTAGGAATCACGCCAGATGGCCCACGTGGCCCGAATCAGAAAATTAATGGGGAGATGATAAATATTGCGCGCATTTCCGGCGCTAAAATTTTGCCGATTTCTTATTCCTCTTCTAAATTTAAAATAATTAATACTTGGGATAAATTTAAAATTCCGCTGCCATTTGGAAAATTATGTTTTTATTTTGATGAAAATGCTTTTGCAGTTAATAAAGATGCGACTGCGGAAGATATGGAAAAAATAAAAATTGCCGTAGAAAAAAGAATGGATTTTATTCAAGAACAATCTGACGTTGCTCTCCTTCAAGAATTTTAATCTCAATTTTTAAATAATTTTTCGGCAAAAATTTTTCAGCAATTTCCGGCCATTCAATCAAGCAAATTCCATTTTTTATAGCATCGAAGAATCCTATATTCTCTAGCTCATCTTCTGATTTTAATCGATATAAATCAAAGTGAAAAATCTTACCTTTTTTGCTTTCGTAAGAATATACTAAATTAAATGTCGGGCTTAGAACTTCTTGAGGCTGTGCGCTTAAAGCATTAATAAAATTTTTAGCAAAAAAACTTTTACCGGAGCCAAGAGTTCCTTTAAGACCAATCATATCGCCAGCTTTACTTTTCTCGGCAATTTGTTTGGCGAAATCTGACATTTTCTCTTTATTTTGTATAAAAGTTTTTGTCACTTGAAAAATAATTTTGCTTAAATAATATAAGCCGCCCTTTGTTTTGGCGGAGTAGCTCAGTCGGTAGAGCAGCGGGATCATAATCCGCGTGTCGGGGGTTCGATTCCCTCCTCCGCTACCAATATTACCTATTGACTTATAGTTGTGAGGTCCTTAAAATCGCGGCCTCTTTTTTTAAAGCTTAATTAAAATTTAAGCAAATAATTTGATAATATGCTTAAGACTTATACAGCCAAGCCTAGTGAGATCAAAAGAAACTGGTGGCTTATCGATGCTGAAAATTTAGTTGTTGGACGTGCTGCCACAATTATTGCTAATATTTTACGCGGCAAACATAAGGCAACTTTTACGCCGAATTTAGATTGCGGCGATCATGTTGTAGTAATTAATGCTGATAAAGTAAAATTTACCGGTAAAAAATATCAAGATAAAAGATATTATAAACATACCGGTCATCCTGGTGGAATTAAGGAAACTAATCCTCGTCAAGTTTTGGAAGGAAAATTCCCGGAAAGAGTTTTAGAATATGCGGTGTCGCACATGATGTCGCGCGGGCCTTTGCAACGCGATGTGATGACTAAGCTTCATATATATAAAGGCGATACCCATCCGCATCAAGCGCAAAATCCACAAGTTTTGGATATTGCCGCAAAAAATAGAAAGAACAAAAAAACTAATTAATTATGTCAGTAATCAAAGAAAAAATTCTTGAAATCAAACAAGCTGAAGAAGTGGCTAGAGAGCCAAAAATTGATGCTAAAGGCCGCTCTTATGCTACTGGTAAAAGAAAAAATGCTATTGCACGCGTTTGGCTTAAAAAAGGTACTGGCAAAGTAGAAATCAACGGCCGCAACGCTAAAACTTACTTAGGTCGCGAGATTTTGTTCAATATTGCAACGGCAGCTTTTGGTGCAACTGACAATAAAAATAAGTTTGATATTACTGCGACAATTGTTGGCGGTGGTTTGAGCGGACAAGCCGGCGCTTTGTCTCATGCTATCAGCAAAGCTTTGGTTTTATTCGAACCAAATACTCATAAAGTTTTAAGAACAAATGGTTTCTTAACTCGTGATCCGAGAGTTGTTGAGCGTAAGAAATATGGCTTGAAAAAAGCTCGTAAAGGTCAAACTTATCGTAAGCGTTAATTTTTTAGTTGGCAGTTGTCACGGTGACAGTGGTCAGTTATTATGCAAAAAAATCAAAAAATTTTCATAGCTTCTGACCATGCCGGCTTTGATCTTAAGGCTTTTCTTATCGAAGAACTTTCTCCAAAAATTGAATTAGTTGATTTAGGCTGTGATTCTTCCGATGTGTCAGTTGATTATCCTGACTTTGCCGCAAAATTAGCAAAAAGAATAAAAACTGAAAATGACCGCGGAATATTGATTTGCGGTAGTGGAATTGGTATTTCAATTGCGGCAAACCGTTTTAAACATATTCGCGCTGCACTTTGTCAAACTGCCAAGGAAGCAAAGTTGGCAAGGTTTCATAATGATGCGAATGTTATTTGTTTAGGGGCACGTTTAGTTACTAAAAAGTCGGCACTTGCTGCAATTAAGATGTTCTTAAAAAGCGAATTTGAAGGTGGAAGACATGTCGCAAGAGTCGCCAAATTATCAAAATAAATTAATCCGTTCTTTTGGCCGTATCAAGAGCCGCAAGCTTTCCGAGCATAAGAAGTTTTTGTTGGAAAAAATTTATCCGCAATATGAAGCTAAAAAAGAATGGACAACTGACGCGCTGTGCGGTCAACTGTCAGCTATCTTAGAAATCGGCTTTGGTTTCGGCGACTTCCTCTTTGAAAAAGCCAAAAATAATCCTCAAAAAAATTTTTACGGCTTTGAACCGCATTTAAACGGAGTCGTAAATATTCTCGCTAAACTAGAAAAAAATCCGCTAGAGAATATTCAAATTTCAACCGAAGATGTGCGTCTTGCTTTATCGCATTTTCCTGATGAGTTTTTTGACGAAATTTATATTTTATTTCCGGATCCTTGGCCGAAACTAAAGCATTTTAAAAGACGATTAATTAATATGGATTTTTTAGATAATTTGCTTGCGCCTAAATTAAAAAATGGTGCCAAGCTAGTAATTGCAACGGATCACGACTCTTATAAAACTTGGATTTTAGCGGAAGTTTTGCGCGCAAAAAAAATTCTTTGGACGGCGGAGTCAAAAAAAGATTGGAAAAATTTTCCAAGTGATTGGATAGAAACAAAATATCAGAAAAAGGCGGTGGCTGAAGGTCGCATGCCGGTAATATTTGAGTTAGTTAAAATATAACTTGGTGTCATGCTGAGCCTGTCGAAGCATGATTTTAGAACTCGGAGCCCAAACATCATGCTTAGACAGGCTCAGCATGACACCTCGGTTTATTATGTCTGAACTTTTAAAAAAACTTCCAGAAGTGCGCGGAACCTATCGCGAAAATGCACAATTAAAAAATTGGTTTAATGTTGGTGGGCCTGCTGAAATTTTGTTTCGTCCTGCGGATTTGGAGGATTTACAGTATTTTTTAAAAAATCGCCCAAAAGAAATTCCTTTAAATATCTTGGGCGCGGCATCGAATGTTATTATTAAAGACGAGGGGGTGAAGGGTGTTGTCATAAGGCTTGGCGGAGAGTTTGGTAAAATTTCTCATCAAGGTGAAAATTTAATTGCGGGCGCTGCGGCGCTTTGTGCGAATGTTGCTTTATATAGTAAAAATGCGGCTTTAAGCGGTGTCGAATTTTTTAGCGGAATTCCCGGTTCAATTGGTGGCGCGGTGGCGATGAATGCCGGATGTTATGGAACGGAAGTTGCAGATCGTTTAGTAAAAACTACCGCCTGTGATTTAGATGGAAATTTATTTACATTAAGTGCTGCCGATTGCCGATTTTCCTACCGCCGTAATGACATTGCTAAAAATCTTATTTTTATTGAAGCGGAATTTAAGCTAGAGAAATCAAGTGCTGAAGAGGTTGCAAAAAAAATTGCCGATTGTACAAAAATGCGCGAGGAAGCACAGCCTATAAGGGTTAAAACTGGCGGATCAACTTTTAAAAATCCGGCAGGAAAAAAAGCTTGGCAATTAATTGATGAAGCAGGCTGCCGAGGTTTAAAAATTGGCGGAGCGCAAATTTCTGAAAAACATTGTAATTTTATGATTAATTGCGATAACGCTTCAGCCCAAGACTTGCTTGATTTGGGAGCCAAAGTAAAACAGGAAGTTAAGAAAAAATCCGATATTGATTTGGAATGGGAAATTAAAGTTATTGGCTAATTTGTTACAGTTAAAAAAAGTATATTGCATTTAAAATAAAATCAGGGAAAATGGCGCGCGTCCAAGCAAGCTTTTAGTTTGCCGGCTTAAAATTTCTAAATTAATCTCAAACAAATTATGAAAAAATTATCTGCTTTTTTGGCAAAAACTGTAATTTTGTCTTTTTTCTTCTTAACTGTTGCCCAAGTTATGGTTCCGGTTTTAGCATCTGATGCTGCAGCACAAACCACTTCAACAGTTACTACAACAGCTAACTCTAACGCCTTTGTAAGCGTAATGTGTAATGCTATGAGATTAATAACTGGAAACGCCGGTAAAGCTTTCGCTGCTTTTGCGATTATCTCAATGGGTATCGGTTTCTTCACTGGTAAAATCTCTTGGGGTTTGATGATCGGTTTGGCAATGGGTATTGCGGCAATGTTTGGCGCTCCTACTATTGTTGCTGCTATCAGCGGCGAAGGCGCATTCGATTGTGGCAGAGCTGGTTAATTAATTTAATTTGTAATTTTAAAAATATGTCTAGAAAATGCGATTTAGTGGGTATTGGTGTTAGAAGCGGAAATAAAATTTCGCACTCAAACCGTAAGACAAGAAGAAGATTTTTGCCAAACTTACGCGCTGTTGCTTTGCACAGTGATGCTCTTGGTGTTGATCTTAATTTAAGAATTGCGGCGGCAACTTTACGCACAGTTAATAAATATGGTAATATTGATAATTTTTTGGTGAATTATCGTTTTGCTAAATTGACTGAAAAAGCACGTACTCTTAGAAATAAAGTTAAGAGAAAGCTTGAAAAAACAGGGAAATTGGCAGAAGTGCAAATTGTAAAAGCTAAGAAAGAAAAAGCTGTTAAAGCAGCTGCACCTAAGAAAAAAGCAGTTAAAAAATCTGCTTAGTATTTCTTCAATTTGGAAATTTAAAAAGCCGGCCTTTTAAAAAAGGTCGGCTTTTTTTATGTTTTATTGTGGCATAATTAAAAAAATGTGATGCTGTTTTCTCCTCCGATTCTTACTCCCATC
>CAZDLU010000013.1:42761-46742 GCA_964506725.1 uncultured Rhizobium sp. | reverse complement strand
CCCCTTGAGGGAGGATCGAAGAGCGAAGCGATTCGAGGAGGGGCTTTTCTCGGAGATTTGCCCCTCCTCGAAGCATTTCATGCTTCGATCCTCACTCAAGGGGAGGATATTAGATCGAGTTATTTAACCGGAGGAACCTGTGGCGCTGTAGGAGCCGCGCTTTCTTGTTCTTTTACAACTTCTTGTAAATCCTTATCAATTGCTTTATTGCCGGAGTTAGAAATCGACGCTAAAATCAAGCAATTAAGCATAAAAATTCCGATCAAAACCATGGTGGTTTTGCTTAAAATATTAGCCGAAGCTTTGCCTGAAATTACTGAATTTAAGCCGCCGCTGCCGCCGCCGATTCCGCTTAAAGAATCGCCATCCGACTTTTGTAGCAACACAAGAATAATCATGACAATTGCGATTATTACCTGTAAAATCAGCAGAAATAATTGAAAATTTTCCATTAGTTTAAAAATGATAAAACCGATAAGGCTCGCCAATTTAGCCGCAGACATTGGCTTTGTCAATAAAAAAACTCTTTTTGTTACGGATGAAAAAATCTGGCAAAATTGTCGAGAGTTTTTTGCTGACGATTGTAGTGAGATATTGATTTTAAAGGATCCACAGGCTGATGAAAAAACTTTAAAAAAAATTTCCAATAAGGCCGATGCTGAATTAATAATTGCTCTTGGAAGCGGCACTATCAACGATTTGTGCAAGTTGGTTTCGGCACAAAAAAATATTCCTTATCTTATTATTGCCTCTGCAGCATCGATGAATGGTTATCTGTCAAAAAATGCTTCTATTACTATTAATGGGCACAAAAAAACTTTGCCCGCAACTTTGCCTTTGGCAGTTTTTTGTGATGTACGAATTTTAGCGAAAGCGCCTGTGGAACTTACGCGTGCCGGCATCGGTGATATTATGTGTTTTTATTCTTGCTGGTTTGATTGGTATTTGTCGCATTTAGTTTTAGGCACGGAATTTAATGCTGAACCTTTTTTAATGCTTAAGAAAAAATTCGATTCTTTTGTTAAAAATTTCGCCAAATATAAAATTGATGATGAGAAGTTTTTAGAAATGCTAATGGAAATGCTTTTGCTTTCCGGGCTTGGAATGACAAAAGCGGGAGGCTCTTATCCTGCGAGTCAATCCGAACATTTGATTGCGCATTGTTTGGATATGAAATATGGTTTGAAGAATTTACACGGTGCGCAAATTGCGGTTACGACTTTTACTTCGCTTAAGTTACAGAAAAAAATTTTACAACAAAAAACTCCAAAGGGGTCAGACCCCTTTTTGAAAAAGGGGTCTGACCCCTTTGGGTTTTTTGGTAAGAAAATTGCGCAAGAATGTGAAGTGGAATATTTAAAAAAGTTTAGGGAAATAAATATTTCTGAAAAAAACTGGGAAAAATATAAGAAGAAATTGGCTAAACTTTTATTTGATGAAAAAAAATTGTGTGAAATTTTTCGGCATTTTAAGATTGGTTATAGCGTTGAAAGTTTGGGTGTGACTAAAGAACAATATCAGGAATGTGTAGTTCATGCGAAGTTTATTCGTAATAGATTTACTTGTTTGGATTTTGTTTGAATAAGAATAATATACTTAGAGCCTGTCGAAGCATGACATCGAGTATTTTAGCTTATGAATATTGTATGTTTAAAAAATGAATAAAAACAAAATTCTAATCACAATTTTTATAATAATCTTAACGCTTCCGGCGCTTGATGCCATTTTTCGTTTTTCTCCGATACAACAATTATTCGAAAAACGCCAACTGTCACCGAAGCCTGATTTTCCTAAGTCTGTGGCTAATCTAAAAACTTTTCCGCAAAAATATGAAAATTATTTTAATGATAATTACGGCTTTAGAAAAACCTTTATAGCAGCTAATTCCTATTTAATGGATAATGTTTTTAATGAGTCACCGGATGCTCGCGCTGTTCGGGGTAAAGATGATTGGTTGTTTTTTGATAATCACGGATCATTGCTTGATGCGGCGGGAAAAGCTTACATAAGTGACAAATTAATTGCGCGCGGCATCGAGCATTTTTATCGCAATTGGCAGGAAGCTAAAGCGCAAAATATCGAATATGTTTTGGTGATTGCTGCCGATAAAAGCACGATTTACAGCGAGTATTTACCTGATTACATCAATGTTAAAAATAATCATCGCATCGATAAATTCTTAAAAGCTTTACAAAAAAAATATCCGAATTTTCCGGTGGTAGATTTGCGCGCCACAATTCTTGAAGCTAAAAAACATGAAACAGTCTATCATAAAACCGACACGCATTGGAACGAGCTTGGCGCGCATTATGGTTACATGGAGATCATGAATTTTTTAAAGAAAAATAATCCGGAAATTTTGATTCATCCACGTGCAGATTTTGTGGCAAAAAACGATCGTTTTTATAGAGGCGATATTTCCGATATTATGGGCGTTAAAACCGAAAATATTGATTATTATTTAGTGCCGAAATTTAGAAAAAACGGTTTTAAAATAGATCCAACCGATGCAGACCAGAAGTTGTTCCATCACCCAATATTTCGTGGCAATGTCGATGAAAATTTGCCGATACTTTTTGTTTACAAAGATTCTTTTTTCGACAATTTAATTGAATATTTCGATGAAAGTTTTGCGCGCAGCTATTTCATCAATGAATTCCCTTGCGATATAAACTACGAACTGATAAAAAACTACCGCCCGAATTTTGTGATTCAGCAATTTTGGGAAGACCGACTGGAGTGGGTTTTGAATCAGTGTAAGTGAAATTAGTGCTCGGGTGCTCTAGTGCTCGGGTGCTCGGGCCCTGTGTTGATCGTAAAGAGTTTCAACACAGGGCCCGAGCACCCGAGCACCTGAGCACCCGAGCACCAAAATTAAGATCATGTCAATAATAAATAATCTAAAAACCTTAATACAAACACCAAATTTAGCTTCCAAAAAATGGATCTACGAACAATATGATTCGCAGGTGATGAATGATACGCTTTGCACGCGTGGTGACGCTGCTGTGGTAAGGGTTCATGGCACTAATAAAGCGCTTGCAATAACCACTGATTGTACACCGCGTTATGTTGAAGCTGATGCTTTTGAAGGAGCAAAACAAGCTGTTGCAGAAACTTATCGTAATATTTCGGCTGTTGGTGCTAAGCCACTTGCAATTACTAATTGTCTTAATTTCGGTAATCCGCAGAAACCGGAAATTATGGGGCAAATCGTGCGCGCGATTAAGGGGATTACAGAGGCTTGTAAAGCGCTTGATTATCCGGTCGTTTCGGGGAATGTTTCTTTATATAATGAAACTAATGGTTCAGCAATTCAGCCAACTCCGGCAATTGGCGGAGTTGGATTACTGAAAGATTTGCATAATAAATGTGATAGTAAATTTAAAATTTGCGGCGATGAAATTTTTGTAATAGGTGAAAGTAAGGGACATTTAAATTGCTCAATCTATGAAAATGAAATTTTAAAAATTGAAAGTAAAAAAAATCCGCCGCAAGTTGATTTAATTGAGGAAAGGAAAAATGCCGAATTTGTGCGCGACCTTATAGAAAGCCACTTGGTAAGCGCTTGTCACGATGTTTCAGATGGTGGTTTGTTGGTGGCTTTATTTGAAATGTGCAGCAAAGAATTGGGTTGCGATATTGATATTGCTGAGCTTATGAGCAATAATGATCTTGATAAAAATGCAATTTGTTTCGGTGAAGATCAAGCGCGCTACATTGTGGCTGTTGATCATGTAGTGGCTTCAGATTTAAAAAAACGCGCTGAAAAACGAGGTATAAAAATTTATAAAATCGGCACTGTTAAAAAAGAAAAAATTTCTTTTGACGGTTCAGAAATTGAGGTTTCTGAATTAATTAAGTTGAATGAAATGGTGTTTGAAAAGAAGTTTAGTTAGTTTATTCCTACCGAGTTTACGGTTTTTTGGTACTCGGTCGTTGCGTTAGCACGACTCCCCTTAACGAAAACTCAAAGTATCG
>CAZDLU010000013.1:0-42661 GCA_964506725.1 uncultured Rhizobium sp. | reverse complement strand
TGGTACTCGGTCGTTGCGTTAGCACGACTCCCCTTAACGAAAACTCAAAGTATCGTTATGGTACTCGGTCGTTGCGTTAGCACGACTTCCCCCCTAGAGGGGGGGTAGGGGGGTTTATTTATAATTCTATGTCCTCCAAAACCTTCCGTTATGCTGCTATAGCTCTCCGCATTTTAGAAAAACTTCTCGGCTCGCGCTTTTCTGTTAGTGGAATCGAAAATCTGCCTCAGCACCCCGTAATGTTTGTTGCCAACCATTTTACGCGTTCCGAAACTTTTTTTGTTCCTTATTTAATTTACAGAAACACCGGTCGCCAAGTTAGATGTTTAGCCGATGCCGGGCTTTATCACGGGGCACTTGGTCGCTTTCTTGAATCGGTTGGAACTATTTCGACTAAAAATCCAAAACGTGATAATATAATTTTAAAAGATTTAATCGGCGGTGAATATGATTGGATGATTTATCCCGAAGGCAGCATGGTTAAAAGTAAGGAAATCAAGAATGAACAGGGTTTTGTAAGTTATACGCCATATAGAGTAGGTCATGTGCGGACTGGCTCGGCGGTGTTAGCGCTAAAATCGGAAATTTTTCGTGAAGATATGGTTGAGGCTTTTGAGATCAATAAACTTGAGGCTTTGCGTGATTTAGAAGAAAAATTTGGTTTAACTTACCGCGATAATTTTAAAGATATCAATACTTATATCGTGCCGCTAAATATAACTTACTACCCCTTGCGCCCCGGTCGTAACGGCATCCAAAAACTTGTTAACCGTTTGGTGAAAAAAATTCCGCGTCAAATTGCCGAAGAGTTAGAAATTGAAGGAAACCTTTTGCTTGAAGCTGACATTAATATTCATTTCGGCAAAGCGATTAATTTAGGTGAATATGTAAAAAACGTGCGAAGCTTAATCGCGCCTTTGCCGATCATTAAAGATGAAACTAAAACAAATTTAATTTTGCGCTATTTAAAAACTCGCCTGACCAATAATTTTATGGAGCAGGTTTATGGCAATATTCAAGTAAATTTCGATCATATTTTTGCGGCTTCTCTTAATTATTTTAAACAGGATATAATTGAAATCGGTCAATTAAAGCGCGTGATTTATTTATCGGCGGTAATGATTCAAAAAAGCCAGAAATATCGTCTTAATTCCAGTCTTTTTGAGGAAAATCTTTTTAAGATTTTTATTGACGAAGATTGCGAAATTTTTGATGGAGTTTTCGCTTTAGCGCTTAAGCAAGGCTTGATAAAACAGCTTGATGACAAAACAATTAAAATTGAAAAAAGATTTTTTCAGCAAGATGTAGATTTTCACGAAATCAGGCGCGAGAACAGCTTAAAGGTTATTTTTAATGAATTTTCCTTACTTGATTTTGCTAATGAAATTGTGAAGCGCAATGTCAAGATGCCGGATGACTTGCTGCGCCATCGTGTTTTTGAAGAAATAAAAAAACGTGATTTGGAAATTTTTGAATCAGATTACAATATTTATTTCGATAAGGATTTTTCTAAAGACAAAGAGGTGGGATCGCCGTTTTTTCTTAATTCACGAGCTAAAGTTTCTTCGCGTGTAAGACGCACTGGAATTTTAATTTGTCACGGTTATAAATCGGCGCCGCAAGAAGTTGCAGCTTTGGCGTATTATTTAAACGGCTTTGGTTTTAAAATTTATGCCACCCGTTTAAAAGGTCATGGTACTGCGCCTATTAATTTAAAAAATGTTACTTGGCATGATTGGTATAACAGTATGCAGCGTGGTTATGCTGCTCTTTATAATATTTGTTCAAAAGTTGTAATTATCGGTTTTTCAACCGGCGGTTTGTTGTCACTGGTTTCGGCGGCAAAAAAGGCAAATCATAAAAGCAAATTGGAAGCAATTGTTTCGATTAATGCGGCCATAAAATTGCTCGACATTAGAGCGCGAATGGTTCCCGGTATTAATATTTGGAATGAAATGTTGGAAAAATTACATATTGAAAAAGGTCGTTTTGAATATGTTGATGACAAGCCGGAAAATCCGCATATTAACTATAGTCGCAATTATTTGAAGGGTGTTGAACAGTTGGAAAAATTAATGCATGTTTGTGAAGATAGTTTGAAAAAAATACAAACTGACAGTTTGATAATCCAAGGTGATAAAGATCAGGTGGTTAGTCCGGTAAGCGGAAAAATTATTTACGAAAAATTGGGAGCAAAGAATAAGTTTTTAACCGGGCTTGATTTTGCAAATCATGTGATAATTAATGGCGAAAGAAAGGAAGAAGTTTTTGAAGTTATTAGAGAATTTTTATATAAGTTAAAATTGTTGTGATCATAAAGCACGGCACAAAAATGACCAATCAAAATTAGTTGTAATTTTCTTTTTACTTCTTATCTTTTTTCAAAAGAAAATTAATCAAAAAACTGCTAATGCGTACAAGAATTCCTAAACAACAAGAGCCGGAAGAGCAGGAAGATAATGGCACGGAGGAAACAGAGGTTAAATCCGGTGGGCCGGCTATTGCTGCGGCAAAAAAAGGTAAGATTGCGGTTGTTGCGGCTTCGTCAATTTTGATTACGGTTGTTATCTATTTTCTTTATTTTAAAGGTGATAATAAAAAACAAGAACAGCTAGAACCTGTTGCACCTCCCCCGGCTAAAGTGGCATCAAGCGAAACCGGAGAATCACCATTTGCCTTGGAAAAGCCATCAGGAAAAAAGGAAGATAATGAAATTTTAGAAAAACCTGCAGTGCCTGAGGTTCCTACTTTACCGGAGCTTCCAAAGGATGCGGTTTTGCCGGAACAAATTGATTTAGCGCCGAAAAAAGAAGTCGATAAAGATAAGCAACAGATGCCGATTGCGCTTTTACCAACTCAAATTGAAGATCCGAATAAAGGAATTCATGCTAATGAAAGTCCGAAAGTACAAGTTGAAGGGCAGGCACCTTCAGAAGAAAAAAATCTCGATCCGCGTTATGCACCAATTATTGTAATGTCCGGCGGTGCTTCCGGCCCAAGCCTTGGCGTTGGTTATGAAAATAATATAATAAAATTAAATGAAGATCCGATTGACCAATTGAAAAAAAGTACGACTCCTGTGGTTACTACTTACATTGCTGATCGTACTCATACAATAGCGCAAGGTAAATTGCTTACGGCGGTTTTAGAAACGGCGATCAATACTGAAATTCCGGGCTTTGTGCGGGCTGTTGTGAGCCGTGATGTTTATGGTGAGTCAGGCGGTGAAGTCTTGATTCCCAAAGGTTCACGTTTGTTTGGTTCTTATTCAAGCCAAATTACCAGAGGGCAGGGACGTGTTGAAATCGGTTGGACACGCTTGATTCGATCTGATGGTGTTGATTTAGCGATTACTTTCAATGCTTCCGATCAATTCGGTCGCTCGGGAATTCCCGGTGAAGTTGATAATAAATATTCAGCAGTTATTACTAACTCACTTCTAACCAGTATTTTAGCGGTTGGCGGTGTTGCAGCGGCACAAAAATTAATTACTAATAATAGTGCAACCACGACAACAACAAATCCGCAACAAGGCACGACGACTACAACCGGAAGTGCTGCCAACCAGGCAATTTATGACGTTAGTAAAACAATCACCGATACAGTAGGACAAATAATTGGTAACACTTTAGATTTAAAACCGGTAATTCGTGTGCCGCAAGGAACGAAGGTTACGGTTATTGTTAATGCCGATATTAAAGTTCCGTCTTTGAGTAAAAGATAATTTAGTGTCAGTTGTCAATTAAAACAGACTCCAACTGACCGCTGTCAACTAATATTATGAAACGCACAATCAACATTCATCTTGTCTCTGATTCTACAGGCGAAACTCTTAGCTCGGTTTCGCGCGCTGTGCTTTCGCAATTCGAAGGTGTTGAATCTAACGATTTTATTTGGCCGCTGGTTCGCACTAAATCACAAATGGAAAAAGTTATTGAAGCAATTTCTAAAGATCCGGGAATCGTGATGTATACAATCGTGCAGGAAGATTTGATGGAATCGCTAAAAAAACATTGCTACGAAATCGGTGTGCCGTGTATTCCGGTGCTTGCAAATATCATTAATGAATTCTCCAATTATTTGGGCATGAACATTAGTCATACTATTGGTCGTCAGCATATACTTGATGCTGAGTATTTTTCGCGGGTTCAGGCAATTAGCTTTACCATGACCCATGATGACGGGCAATCAAGTTGGGATTTATATGATGCCGATATTGTGATAATTGGAGTATCGCGCACCTCCAAATCACCGACTTCAGTTTATCTTTCCTGTCGCGGTTATAAAACTGCCAACATTCCATTTGTGGCTATTGACACTATACCGACCACAATTTATGATCTCAAAAAACCCTTGATTGTCGGCCTCACTATTAATCCGGAAAAGTTAGTGCAGATCAGACAAACAAGATTGTCTTCTTTGGGTCAGGAAACTAACACCGATTATATTGATATCGAATCAATCAAAAACGAAATAAATGAATCACGCAAATTATTTGCGCGTCTAAATTGCCCGATAATAGATGTCACAAAAAGATCGGTTGAAGAAACTGCCGCGAAAATAATCCAACTTTTGCAAGAAAAACGTCTAAAAGAAAAAGCTTAAATATGGTTAAACGCACAATCCTAATAGTTGATGACGAGCCTACTCAGTGTAAGGCTTTGGGCAAGTTTATCGGCAATATGGGCCACAATTTTCTGGTGATGAATAGCGGCATGGAAGTAGTGGATTTCTTTATGAATAAAAAAGTTACCCAAGGTATTTCTTTCCATGATATTGATGTGATGTTGCTTGATTTATCGATGCCGGATCTTGATGGTTTAACGGTATTAAAACAAATTTCGCCAATTAAGGGCGACCTACAAGTTATTGTTTTGACGGCAAATAAAGATGTAACTTTGGCGGTGAATGCCATTAATTATGGCGCGATTGATTATATTGTAAAAGGCGACAAAGATATTTATGCGCGTGTTACGGCCTCAATAAATAACGCTATCGAAAAGAAAAATCTAAAATATCAAGTTTCGCATTTGGTACGTAAAAGCAAGGATCAGGTTGCTTTCTCTGATATTATCGGTCAAAGCGAAGGCATGACTAACGCTATTAAGTTGGCAAAAAAGGCAATAAATTCAACGATTCCGGTTTTAATTGAAGGTGGTAACGGTACCGGAAAAGAGTTACTAGCCCGTGCTATTCATGGCTCTAGCCCTAGATCAGGAAAACCTTTTATCACTGTTGAATGTGATATTTTAAAAGCAAATGCTGAAGAAGAATTGTTCGGTTCGGAAAAACCGTTGCTTGATGGCATGGTAAAAAATATCGGCAAATTACGTGAAGCCAATAACGGTACGATTTTTTTTGAAAAAATTGATATGCTAAAACCGGATTTGCAAATCAAACTTTTGCGTTTCATGCAAGAGGGAGAATTTGTACCGGCCTTTGGCAAATATCCGGTGCGAGTCAATGTGCGCGTGATTTCAGCAACTAGTCGTGATTTGGAAAAACTAGTTTCGGCAAAAAAATTTCGTGAAGATTTGCGTTATAGAATTGCTTCTTTTCCGATAAAAGTTCCGTCTCTAAAAGAGCGTGGTGAAGATGATATTAGAATTTTAGCAGAAAATTTTTGTCGTGATTTTAGCATCAATGAAAATAAAAAAATCAAAGGTATAAGCGCCGATGCATTTTACCTTTTATATAATTATGATTGGGAAGATAACGTGCGCCAGCTCAAGAACGCCGTGTTTCGCGCCGTTGTGCTTTGTGATGGTGATTTCATTAATCCTGAACATTTTCCGCAATTACTCAGCAAAGAAAATAATAGTTTAACGAAAGCCAAAGCGACTATCAAAAAAAATTCCGACGTGAATAGCGAATTGATCGATATTTTTGACGATGAAGGTGAATGCAAAACTATCGATTTAATTGAAGAAGAAATAATTCGCAGGCTTGTTGATATTTACAATGGTAATTTAAGTGAAGTGGCCAAAAAGCTTGATATTGGCCGATCCACCATCTATCGCAAATTAAAAATTTTAACAAATTCTGAAGATGAGAAAAGTTAGAACTGCCGTATTTCCGGTTGGCGGACTTGGCACAAGATTTTTACCTGCAACAAAATCGATGCCGAAAGAAATGTTGCCGATTGCCAACAAACCGATAATTCAATATGCCTTTGAGGAAGCTAGAGAAGCTGGCATCGAGAAATTTATTTTTATCACCGGCAGAAATAAAAACGCTATCAATAATCACTTCGATCATGCTTATGAACTTGAATCGACGTTGGATGAAAAAAATAAAAATGCCGAACTAAAACAGGTTTTAAGTTGGATGCCAAGTGCCGGGCAAATGGCGTTCGTGCGCCAGCAAAAGCCTTTAGGGCTTGGTCATGCGATTTGGTGCGCCAGAAATTTTATTGCCGATGATGAGGCTTTCGTGGTAATTTTGGCTGATGAAATGATGTTGAAATCAAAATCACGTAAACAAAATTTCTTGCGCGACATGATTGATTTTTATGAAAAGCATGAAGAAAGCTCAAGTGTTGTGGCAGTAGGTGAAATTGATAAGAAAGATTCAACAAAATACGGAATTATTAAAACTGACGGGCAAAATAAAATTACCGATATGGTGGAAAAACCAAAACCGGAAATTGCGCCGTCAAACCTCGCAATTACCGGACGATATATTTTACAGCCGGAAATTTTTTCTTATTTGGAAAAAGGCGAAATCGGTTCAGGAGGCGAAATTCAATTGACTGACGCCATGAAAGCAATGTGTAAAAACTTTCCGTTTTATTATAAAGAAATCGACGACCAAAGGTTTGATTGTGGTAATGTTTTAGGTTATTTGGAAGCTAATATTGCTTTTGCGCTGGATAATGATGCGATCAATTTAGATGTGAAAAAAATCTTAAAAAAATATTCCTAAAATATGGGAATTTCTAATTTTTTTGGTGAAGCGCCTAAGAGAATGCGCGATAATATCGCTAAGTTTTCTCGGACAATGAACTTAAAAAATTTTTCTGATGTCGTAATAGATTCCGTCGCAACAATTGTAGCAACTCCATTTTTTTTAGCAGGAAATTTATTAAAAGCAGCCTTAGGTATTTTAGCTTATCCTTTTAATTTTGTCATGGGGCAAGATATTGTGGGATGGCTTTCCGCATCCGAGGATATATTTAACATCGGAAAAAATATCGGAAATTTTGCAATTGCTGCAGTGGCTTTGGTATCTACTCCCGCAACGCTGCCATTTGCTGCTATAGGTAGTGCAATCGGTGTTGGCGATAAAGAAAATAAGGTTGATAAATCTGCAATTAAAACTACTGTTACCAAACAAAAAAATTTACATGTTAATTTTGCGGAAAATGCTCAGGTGTTAGATTTTTTTAAAGAGGAAGCGCCGGAAGAAATTAACAATAATCCAAAATTAACTTTGCGACCTATAAAAGCTTATGCTCTTACTGAAGGTCGTCAAGAAACCAAAACTTTATAATCATATGAAAACAGCAATAGTATTTCCAGGACAAGGTTCGCAAGTGGTTGGAATGGGTAAAGATTTATTTGAAAATTTTGCGCAAGCGCGGGAAGTATTTCAAACTGTTGATGAAATTTTAGGCGTGAATTTATCTAAAATAATGTTTGAAGGTCCATCGGAAGAATTAACAAAAACTGAAAATACGCAACCGGCTTTGATGGCTGTTTCTGTTGCTTTGGTGAGGGTTTTGGAAAAAGAATTCGGTAAGAATTTTAAAGATTTGTGTGCGCTAACTGCCGGGCATTCTTTGGGTGAATATTCGGCGCTTTGTGCGGCGCAGGCTTTGACTTTGGAAGAAACGGCAAAACTACTGCAAATTCGCGGGAAAGCAATGGCAAAATGTGGCGAAAAAACTGCCGGAGCAATGGCGGCGATTCTTGGCGTGGAAATTGCGGTGGCTGAAGAAATTGCGCGCGAAGCGGCCGGAAATGATGTTTGCCAAGTTGCCAATGATAATTCGGTTGGACAAGTTGTAATAAGCGGTTCGAAAGTTGCAATCGAGCGCGCGCTGGAAATTGCGAAAGCCAAAGGTGCGAAGCGCGCCATTGCTTTGCCGGTGAGTGGTGCGTTTCATTCGGCGTTAATGATTGAAGCGCAAAATGAAATGAAAATTGCTTTAGCAAAAGCCGAAATTAAAACACCGATCGTGCCGATTGTGGCCAATGTTAAGGCGCAGGCAACAACTAATCCGGACGAGATTCGTGATTTGCTTGCCAAACAAATTACCGGTTCGGTTAGATGGCGTGAAACCATGTTATTCATGGCTTCACAAGGTATTGAAGAAATTGTTGAAATCGGCTCCGGAAAAGTTTTGTCAGGTTTAGTTGGAAGAACATGTCCGAATTTAAAAGCCAGATCAATCCAAAATTTGGAAGATTTAAAAAACTTTAATTCATGAAAATTACTAAAAAAGTCAACTCATTATTTTATAGTAATGGTGTGATTTTTTATGCCGTGATAATTGCCACGTTGTTGCTTATTTTTTGGGTTCTAAATAGTTTTATAAATATTAAAAAACAGGAAATAAATTCAATTTTAGAAAATGAAGCAGCTAATATTGAAAGAATTTTCCAAAGCAAAATTGATGATACGGCAGCAATTGCCAAAAGCATTAATGACCAAATAATCGGTCATAATGACAAGAAATATATTTATAATGTTCTAAAAAGCTTTAAAGCCACACCGCAATTAAACCAATCATTTTCTTGGACATCATTTGGTTGGATTGATGCAGATAACAAGCTTGTCGCCGATAGTGTAAAAGGCATTTATGAAACTCCTCTTGATCTATCGGATGAAAATTTTATTTCGCTTCTGAAAAACAGCAGCAAAATAAAATTAGGATTGCCGGAGTTTTATAATGCCATTGATAAATTTATAATTCCCGGCGGAGTCGGTTCTTTTGATGAAAAAAATCAATTTATCGGTGCGGTTGTTTTTGGTTTTGAAGTTGATGTTTTGGCAAAAATTCTTTATGGCGCAATTTCAAATTTCAATCTGCGCCTTGATATTATTGATCAAAAAGGGAATCACATTTTAACTGCGAATAATTGTGTTATGGGTCATGCCGAAGAAATTCGGCTTGACCAAACATTGTCAAAAATAATTGATTCTTACCAAGTAAAAAATGGAACCGCAATAAATATAGGATGGTTCACCGAGCCAAGCGCTATCTATGTTAAAAGGATAGGAGATACTCCTTATTTTGTAACGCTGAAATATAATCAAAAAGTTTTAAAACGCGAAATGCAAAATTATATTTTGGCAAAGTCATTTGAAATTTCGTCAATATTTTTAATCGCCGCAATTTTGCTTATTATAGTTTACAAAAGAGAGGCTTTGCATTCTAGAAAAATCAATATTCTTAAAAATGTTGCAGAAAATTCGAACAAAGCAAAAAGCGAATTTATGTTACAAATTGCCCATGAAATTCGCAATTATCTGTATGGAATTCAAGGGGCGGCAGAAATAGTGAAAAATGATTTATCGGATTATAAAAAAGGTAAAATTGATAAAATTTATTTGCAGCAAGATATTGAATTAACCTCTGAAATTACTGTGACGGTGGCTGACCTGCTGGCTTTTGTAAATGACATGATTGATTTGAACCAAGTGGAGAGTGGAGAATTTAAAATTTTTGAAAGCAAAGAGCCGCTTGATTTGGAAAAAATAATTATGCAATCGGTAAAATTGCTTTACAGTAAAGCTTTGGAAAATCACGTTAAATTTGAAATTAAAATTGCTAAAAACCTTCATCGTCTTAGCGGTCTTGATCCAAGAAGAGTCAAGCAAATTATGATTAATTTGGTTTCCAATGCGATTAAATATAGTTTAAGTGATTCTGTGGTAGAAATAACGGCGAGTAACCTTGGCGAGCGTAAATTGAAAAAAATTAATAGTTTAACGAAAGTTAAAAAATTACAACGCGTAGAAATCACAGTTAAAGATTATGGTCGCGGCATGGCAATTAGCGAAATAAATTTGGATAAAATTTTTAGCAAAAAAAATAATATTAATTCTTTAGGTTTAGGATTACCGATTGTAAAATATTTGGTAGAAAAACAAGGCGGAATTTTAGAGATAGAATCCGAAAAAAATAAAGGAACTAAAGTAACAATTATCTTATAACACCATGCCATTTTCAAACTTAAATCAACCGCAACTTGATGCTGTTACAACTACTGATGGTCCTTTGTTGGTGCTGGCAGGAGCCGGAACCGGCAAAACCAAAGTTTTAACTTCGCGCATTATTAACATTGTAAATTCGGGTCTTGCTTCACCTTTGCAAATCTTGGCTGTAACTTTTACTAACAAGGCTGCGGCCGAGATGAAACATAGAATTGGCGCCGTTGTCGGTGAACAAGTTAATAATATTTGGGTTGGAACTTTTCACGCAATTGCAGCGCGCATTTTGCGCAGACATCCTGAAATTGTTGGCTTGAAGAGCGATTTTACAATTATTGATGATGATGATCAAAAGCGTTTGTTAAAACAAATTTTGGGTGATTTGAATATTGATGCCAAACAATTTCCGCAAAAAAATTATCTGCAAAAAATTTCACGTTTTAAAGATAAAATGGTTTTTCCTGATGATTCGCGCATTCAAAATGATGATATGTTTGCGCCGAAGTTAAAGGAAGTTTATCGTATTTATCAAGAGCGCTTGAAGTCAATGAATGCAGCCGATTTCGGCGATTTGCTTTTATATAATTTGGAAATTTTTAATAAATCTCCCGATATTTTATCTTATTACCAAAATAAATTTCGTTATATTTTGGTCGATGAATATCAAGATACTAACGGAGCGCAATATAACTGGTTGTTGGCTCTTGCGACTATTCATCAAAATATTTGCTGCGTTGGTGATGACGACCAATCAATTTACAGTTGGCGCGGTGCGGATATCGCAAACATTTTGCGTTTTGAGAAAGATTTTTGTAATGCCAAAGTTGTGCGTTTGGAACAAAATTATCGTTCGACGGCAAATATTTTAAAGGCGGCGGATTCAGTAATTTCTAATAACAAAGAGCGTCACGGCAAAACTTTATGGACGGACAAAGGTGAGGGCGAGCGCGTAAAATTATTGTCATTTTCTGATGACAGAATGGAAAGTGCGACAATTGCCGGTTTGATAAAAAATAATCGTCACAAATATAAATTATCGCAAATTGCCATTTTGGTTCGCGCCGGCTATCAGACGCGTTCTTTTGAGGAAGCTTTCATTCAAAATTCTTTGCCATATCGTGTGATCGGCGGCATGAAGTTTTATGAGCGTTTAGAAATTCGTGATGCGATTGCCTATTTAAGAATTTGTGCCAATACCAATGATGATTTGGCGCTTAGCAGAATTATTAACGTGCCGAAAAGAGGTGCGGGCGACACAGCAATTTCAGGGCTTTATGCTAAATCTAAAGCTGATAATATTTCGCTTTTTGTGACGATAAAAAATTCGCTTGATCAAAATTTGATTAAAGGAAAAGCCAAAGAATCGCTGAAAGTTTTTGTTGATCAAATTGATAAATTTAATGCGCGAATTGGTGAAGCGAATTTGGCAGAAATTGCCAAAGAAATTTTAAATAATTTTGGATATGTTGCGATGTGGCGTGCAGAAAACACGCTAGAGGCGCAAGGCCGCATCGAAAATATTGAAGAATTTATAAATAGTTTAGCGGATTTTTCTAACATCACCGAATTTTTGGAATATGTTTCTTTGGTGGAAGCGCGTGACGAAAAAAATTCGGCGGAAGATTCGGTGAACATAATGACGGTGCATGCCGCCAAAGGTTTGGAATTTGATTTGGTATTTTTGCCTGGTCTTGAAGACGGCATTTTTCCAAGTGCAAAAACCGTGGAAAATAAAAATGGTTTGGAAGAAGAACGCCGTTTGATGTATGTTGCAATCACGCGCGCCAAGCAGGAATTAATTTTATCTTACGCTAAATCGCGCTATGTTTTCGGCGATTATCAAATGCAAATTCCGTCACGCTTTTTAAAAGAATTGCCGCAGCATCATATTAATTTTGAAGAAGTTAATTTTGGTGCGGAGTATGGATTTTCTAGGACGCAAAGTATTAGTAAAAAAGTGGAAGTTGTTACGAATACAAGTTCTAATTCCGTTGTTGGCAAAAGAATTTTTCATCAGAAATTCGGTTATGGAAAAGTGTTAAGTGAAGATGGAAAGAAGTTGGATATTCAGTTTGAGAAGTCTGGAAGAAAGACGTTGATGAAGGATTTTGTGAGTTTGGCTTAATAAAAGTTGACAGTTGTCAGTTGACAGTTGTCAGTTAGAAACTTTAATAATTGACCGTCGACTAAATTAAAAATGAAACTACCATTATACTTCCAAGTCCTAATCGCAATCATCATCGCTATAATTTTTGCGATCTTTTTCCCAGCTACTGCCGAATCAATGAAACCGCTGGGTGATGGCTTTATCAAATTAATCAAAATGTGTATTCCGGCGGTGATTTTTTCGACCATCGTTCTTGGAATTATTCAAACTCTCGACATAAAAAAAATCGGTCGCGTTGGTTTAAAAACTTTAATTTATTTTGAAATTTTAACCACAATTGCATTAATTATCGGAATTGTCGTAGCGTTTTTTCTAAAGCCGGGAAGTGGCTTCAATGCTGACACAAGCACGATTGATACCAGCGCAATTTCTAATTATATTTCGCAAAAAACCAGCTTTACTGATTTTCTTCTAAACATAATTCCGACAACTTTTTTACAAGCCTTTATCACCGGTGAAATTTTACCGGTGCTTTTTATTGCAATCATCATTGGACTTACTCTCGCAAGCATGCAAGAGCGCGCAACAACTTTAATAAAACTCATCAACGAATTTTCTGAAGTCATTTTTAAAATCATAAATCAAATTATGAAACTAGCGCCGATAGGGGCGTTTGGCGCGATGAGCTATACTGTTGGCAAATATGGAATTACTGCTTTACTGCCGCTTTTAAAATTGATGCTGTCATTTTATGTGACTTGTTTTTTCTTCGTAATTTTGGTTTTGGGAAGTGTGATGAAACTTTGCAGATCCAGTATTTTCAAGCTTTTAAACCATATTAAAGAAGAAATATTTTTGGTGATTGGTACTTCATCTTCTGAGTCGGCGCTGCCGGGTCTTATGAAAAAAATGGAAAAATTCGGTTGCAGTAAATCAATTGTCGGTCTTGTCGTGCCAAGCGGTTACTCGTTTAATCTTGATGGCACTTGCATTTATTTCACCATGGCAATTATTTTCTTAGCGCAAGCATTTAATATTGATTTAACGATGATGCAGATTTTGACAGTGATTTTTGTTTTGTTGATAACTTCCAAAGGCGCAGCGGGCGTTACCGGAAGCGGCTTTATAACTCTGGCAGCAACTTTGTCAGTGATTCCGACAGTTCCGGTAGAAGGCTTGGCCCTGATTCTTGGAATTGATCGCTTTATGTCGGAAGCGCGCGCCGTTACTAATTTGATTGGAAATGCTTCGGCTACTGTGGTGATTGCGAAGTGGGAAAAAGAATTTCTAGCTAAGAACGCCAGTTCGGGATAATAAATAAAGAATTTACTCGATTTAATCATCCTCCCTCAAGGGGAGGATAATTAGACCGAGTATCTTATCCCGAATTGGCGTTAAGAGTTAAAAATTATAAACTGCGCCTAATTTAACTACGTCTAAGTGTGCTTTGCTGCGATAGCCTTTATAAACATAACGCATCGTTACCGTTTGATAATCATATGCAAGTTTCATCGACCAATTATCATTGAAACCATAAAGTAGGGAAGCGCCATAAATAGGAGATTTATCTGTTGATCCGTAATGTTCTTGATAAATTTCTTGCGATTTCCATATCACGTCATAATCAACAACTGAAAAGCCGTAATTAATAAAGCCGGTAAATTTTTGATTAAATTTGTAACCTAAATTTAATCTAGCGCCATAGCGATAATTCATAGTCATGCTATCGCTTTTGTAAACCGAACCCAATGTTAATCGTAAAGGATAAGAGTAAGTGTGAGATTTATTATTTAGTTGATCGAAATATATTTCAGGTGCTAATACCAATTGATCAAAATTAAATTTGTAACCGCTATTTAATCCGAACCCAACTGCTTCCTTATCTATTTTACCCACGGCCGGATAATCATAATAAGTTAAAAAATCATTATCAGTTCCTTTAATCTTATGCTTGGCATGAGAATATATCAAATCTGCTCCAACGTAAAAACCATCCTTAGCATTTGCCAGCGAAATTCCAAGAAGATAAATCAGTATTACAGCTAATATTTTTTTCATATTGTTTTGCAAAAATTAATAATTGAAGTGTTTTGTTTGGCTTTTACAAAGCAAGCTTTCTAATTTTTATTAAACAAACTTTCAACAAGTTTCATTATTGAATTAACGCCAATGCCTGATTCTTCGCGCATTGTGTCAATTTTATTTTGTTCAATAAATTCGTCTTTCATAAAAAGACATTGCAATTTGGAATGAAAGTTTTTTTCCATCAAAAATTTTGTTACCAAAGCAGCAAATCCGCCAAGTGCGCCTTCTTCAATAGTGATTAATAATTCATGATTTTTTACTAAATCCAAAACCAGTTTTTCATCAAGGGGTTTGGCAAAACGTGCATCAGCGATGGTAATTTTTGTATTGTATTTTTCTTCAATCAAATCAGCTGCCGCTTCGGCGTTTTCAAGAATTGTACCACATGCTAAAATGGCAATTTTTTCGCCTTGTTTAATTATTTTTCCGCGTCCGATTTCCAAAACTTCATCATCTTCAAAATTAATTTCTTCACTGGCTTCGCCGCGAGGAAACCTAAAAGCGCTTGGTCGATCATTAATTTCATTAGCGGTATTGATTGCTTTTATTAATTCTTGTCCCGAGCTTGGAGCCATTACCACGAAGTGGGGCAGGTTGATTAAGTAAGCAAGATCGAAAGAGCCGGCATGTGTTGGCCCGTCAGCTCCAACAAAACCGGCGCGATCAATGGCAAATCTTACCGGCAATTTTTGAATTGCCACATCATGCACAACTTGGTCGTAAGCTCGTTGCAAAAATGTTGAATAAATTGCAGCGTAAGGTTTTAGATTTTCGCAAGCAAGACCGGCGGCGAATGTAACAGCGTGTTGCTCAGCGATGCCAACGTCAAAAATTCTTTTTTCATGAGTTTTGGCAAAAACATCAAGTCCGGTACCGCTTGGCATTGCCGCGGTAATTGCCAAAATTTTTTCATCTTTTTTGGCAAGTTCGGTTAATCTGGTGCCGAAAATTTTGCTGTAACTTGGATATTTTGATTGCGCCTTATCTTGCACACCGGTTTCGGGATCGAATTTTGCTACCGCATGTAATTTATCATCAGATTTTATCACGTCATTAAGCCCGCGACCTTTCTCGGTGACACAGTGGATAAGGATCGGATCTGTTGCCTTATCATCGCGAATATTTTCTAAAATCGGCACCAACATATCCAAATTATGCCCATCGATTGGCCCGATATAATAAAATCCCATCTCTTCAAA
Organism: uncultured Rhizobium sp.; assembly: GCA_964506725.1. GTDB lineage: Bacteria > Pseudomonadota > Alphaproteobacteria > Rickettsiales > UBA1997 > UBA2645. The sequence goes on along the minus strand of CAZDLU010000013.1, from coordinate 27,112 downwards.
AATATTGCCGCCCATCCACCATTCCTTGGTCGCCTTTTCAAATTTGCGCGGAAATTTTCCTAAATTTTGCGGCAATTTATCGGTAACTTTTTTGGCTAAATTGCGAATTTTTAAATAGGATTTAGAAGCCGCAAGCCTTGAAAGATAATGCGACATAGCACCTGTTGGCGGCGCAATCGACATATCATTATCGTTTAAAATTACAATCAAGCGATTGTCATGAAAAAATTCATCTTCGAGCGCGCCCGCATTATTCATGGCTTCATAAGCCATGCCTGCTGACATAGCCCCATCACCAATTACGGCAATTACATGCGATTTTTCCTTTTTAAATTTTTTTGCAACTGACATGCCAAGTGCTGCCGAGATAGACGTAGAGCTGTGTCCTGCGCCAAAAGGATCATATTCACTTTCGCTTCTCTTGGTAAATCCGGAAAGCCCGCCGGGTTGGCGGATTGTTTTCATGCGGTCGCGCCTTCCTGTTAGAATCTTGTGCGGATAGGCTTGATGACCGACATCCCAAATTAATTTGTCGTGCGGCGTGTTAAAAACATAATGCAAAGCACATGTTAACTCAACAACGCCAAGCCCAGCGCCCAAATGGCCGCCGGTTTTTGCAACTGAAGAAATAGTTTCAAAACGCAATTCATCAGCGATTTGGCGTAATTCTTCTTTTTTAAATTTACGTAAGTCTGCCGGAAAATTTATTTGGTCGAGCAGCGGAGTTTTGGAATTTTGCACTTTTTTTAATAAAAGTTTTAAGGTAAGAATAGGTGTTTTATAATAAAGTAATTGCTTAAAGTTGCAATTTATAAATCCAAACAAACCAAGTCATAAAATGTTAACATTCCTAAAAAATCCTATCACGCGCTTATTCATCAGCGTTCTACTATTTGCAACTGCGGTTGGAATTGACATGGTTACCTTTCCGACAATCTTAATGAAAAACGGCATTAATCCGGCAAAAATCGGGATTAGTTTTTCTTTTGAAGTAATCGGTGGACTATTGATGTCACTGGTTTTGTCGCGCCTTGCTAAAAAAATCGGTGTGGTAAATTTTTTAGGTAGAATAGTAATAATTTATGCGGCAGCAATTGCGGTTATTTTCTTTTGTAAGAATTTTTATTTATGGCTTCTAATCGTATTTGGCATGGGCGCGTGCTGGGTGGCATACACCGTAATTCGTCAGGCTTTGCTTAACATGCTTGTTGCCAATAAAAGTCGCGGCATGATTATCGGGCTTTACAGCATGATCGTTTCAGCCGGCTTGGCTGTTGGCCCCATCATTGTAAAATTTACCGGAGCCGATAATTATTTAGCCTTCATTATTGCAGCAATTATTGTGATAATTTCTTTTTACACTTTGGATCGCTCAAAGGAAGTAACCAAGCTTGAGATTAGCGCGCAAAACATTCATTTTTTTACTTTTGTTAAAGATAATCCGCTGTGTTTTTTAGCCAGATTTTTAGTTGATTTTGAATTATTTTGTTTCCTGAATTTCAGTGTAGTTTTTGGCAAAAAAATCGGCCTCAGCCCTGAAAATGCCGGGCTTCTTATTACCGCTTTTACTTCAAGTTTTTTTGTTGATGTTTTTGTAGGTGCGGTGTTAAAAAAGTTTAATCCTTACAAAATGATAGCTTCGGGATTTATTGGCTATTTACTCGGCATCATAATAATTGCGCTTTACCGCGAACATTATGAATTATTGCTGGTTGTATATTTTTTCCTTGGAATATTCGGTGCTTTTATTTACATAGCGGCGGTGATGATCGTAAATCAAGATTATAAAAAAGAAGAATTGATTCCGGCAAATGCGGCCTTACAAACTGTGGGTTCGCTTGGTGCATTATGCGGCGGATTTTTTGGCGGAATTCTAATGCAAATTTTCGGTGCTAACGGTTTTATTTTAACAATTGTAGTAAGTTGTTTGGTCTATTTAATATTTTATGTGCTTTATGAAAAGAGAAAAAATTCGGCTCGGAGTTAATATTGATCACGTTGCAACCATTAGAAATGCGCGCGGTGGCGTACATCCCGATCCGGTTGATGCGGCTGTTTTAGCGCAAAAAGCCGGAGCTGACGGAATTACAATTCACTTGCGCGAAGATCGTCGCCACATTCGTGATGAAGATTTAAAACGTTTGAAAAAATCCATAAAATTACCGATAAATTTGGAAATGGCGGCGACCGAAGAAATGCTTGCAATTGCTTTAAATACAAGGCCAAATGCTGTTTGCATTGTGCCGGAAAAAAGACAGGAAATTACAACTGAAGGTGGGCTTAATGTTGTAAAAAATTTTGCGGTGCTAAGTGCGATGATAAAAAAAATTCGCGCCAAAAAAATTCGCGTTTCGCTTTTTGTTGATGCTGATGAAAAACAAATTTTGAAAGCGAAAGAAGTTGGGGCTGATATTGTGGAATTGCATACCGGTGAGTTTTGTCATGCGAAAGGTGTAAAGCAAAAAGCGGAATTTAATAAAATAAAAAATGCCGCAGAATATGCTGTGAGGTTAGGATTAGAGTGCCACGCCGGACATGGTTTAAATTATGAAACTGCGAAAATAATTTCTAAATTACCGCAAATTGTGGAATTAAATATTGGGCATTTTTTGATTGGAGAAGCAATATTTGAAGGGCTTGCGGCGGTGATTAGAAAAATGAAAAAAGAAATAAAATAATATGCGCATCTTACTCGCCGAAGACGACAAAATGCTTGGACAAACCATTCGTGATATTTTGCAAAGCGAAAAAAATATTGTGGATTGGGTTACGGACGCAGAAAGCTGTGAAGCGGCGCTTGCGACTACGCAGTTTGAAATATTATTGCTTGATATTGGGTTACCGCAAAAAAGTGGTTTGGAAATTTTAAAAAATTTGCGGTTGAAAAAAAATAATATTCCGGTGTTGATTTTGACGGCTTACAATTCGGTTTTAAATAAAATTGAAGGGCTGGATTTGGGCGCTGATGATTATTTAACAAAGCCTTTCGACATAGACGAATTGCTGGCGCGCATTAGGTCTTTGGTGAGAAGAAGTAATAACATTACAAGTTCCATAATTACTCATAAAAATATTGAACTTAATATTTTAAATCATCAGGTAAAGTGCGATGGAGTATTGGTAGAGTTGACTCCAAAAGAATTTACAATTTTAAAAATTTTGCTTGAAAAATGCGGTAAAACTTTATCGAAAAATTATTTGGAAGAATTGCTTTATTCTTGGGATGGTTCAATTGAAAGCAATACGGTGGAAGTGCATGTGCATGGTTTGCGTAAAAAATTGGGAAAGGATTTGATTAAGACGGTGCGCGGCGCCGGATATATTATTGAAAAATGAAATCAGCAAAATATTCATTAAAAACCAGATTATTTCTTACCATTTCCGCTCTTGTAACCTTGATTTTGCTGCTTGCAGGATTAATCGGATTTTTTTGTGCTAAAAAAGAAATTCACGAAATTTTCGATGCTGAAATGGCAAAATCGGCAAAATTAATTGTGCGTTTTTTTGACGAGGAAAAAGATTTTTCTTCATCAAATGAAGAAGAAATTCAAAATAAATTTTTTCATAAATTTGAAAAAGAAATTCACTTACAAGTTTGGCATGAAGCGGAATTAATTTATGATTCGGAAAAAGATTTAACGGTTGAGAAGCCTACGGCGGAAGGCTATAACGACATATTGATAGAAAATAAAAAATGGCGCAGCTTCGCTCTTTTTGATGAAGAAAATAAATTAACGGTTTTAATTTTAGAGCAATACAAAATCCGTTATGAATTAATTTTAGAAATTCTTGCTGCTTTATTTTTGCCGCTGATTTTATCTTTTATTCCAATTTCGATTTTTATTTTAAGCTCGATAAATCTGCATTTAAATCCGCTACAAAAACTTGCAAAAGAAATTGAAAAAATTTCGGCAAATACACTTACGTCATTTTCTAAAAAAGATTTGCCAATTGAAATAAGGCCGCTGATAAATTCGCTAAATATCACAATTTCGCGTTTGTCAGAGTCAATGGAATCAGAAAAAAGATTTACCAATTACGCTGCTCACGAATTACGCACTCCACTTGCAATTATAAGGGCGCAAAGCCAATTTTTACTGCGCAATAAAGATAAAAAAATTGAAGTGGAATATTTAGAAAATTTGGTTTTGGCAATTGATCGCATGACGCATATGGTAAATCAAATTCTGGTCTTGTCGCGCTTGGAGCCGGAAAATAATGACATGGTAAAACAAAATGTTGATCTGCTTGATTTGACTAACGAAGTTGTGGCGCAACATCGCAATTTTTTAGAACAAAAAAATCTACAAGTTGAAATTGACGGCAGCAAAAAAAATATTTTCGGCAATAAAACTTACTTAGAAATTATGCTGAATAATTTACTTACCAATGCAATGAAATACGGCGTTGAGGGTAGTTTAATAAAAATAAAAATCACGCAACATAATTTTAGCATCAGCAATTTAGGCAAAAAAATTTCTGACGAAGAAATTAAAAAAATATTTGACCGTTTTTATCGAATTTCTAAGGAAGACCAGGTGGGATGCGGTCTGGGGCTTTCTATTGTGAAGAAAATTGCTGAGCTGCATCAAATGAAAGTAAAATTTATTTCGGAAAAATTAGATGAATTAGCGAAAAATAAAGTTGTATTAAGTTTTTAAAAATTATGAAAAATAAATCGCGTCCGCTAGCTGATTTACTGCGTCCGCAAAGTTTGCACGAAGTTATCGGACAAGAACATTTGTTCGGTGAAAATGGCGTTTTGACTTTGATTGAAAAATCGAAAAACGTGCCGTCAATGATTTTATGGGGGCCTTCCGGAGTTGGAAAGACAACGATTGCCAAGGCTTTGGCGCAAGTTATTGATGCGGAATTTATCGTGATGTCGGCGATAAATTCCGGTGCGGCGGAAATTAGAAAAGTTATTGAAAATGCTGCGAAAGATGATTTGTTAAGTAAGCGCACCGTATTGATGATCGACGAAATTCACCACTTCAACAAAACGCAACAAGATTTATTTTTGCCTTCAATTGAAGATGGTACAATTATTTTAATCGGTACTACAACTGAAAATCCGTCATTTCATTTAAATTCGGCGCTGCTTTCGCGCTGTAAGGTGGTGACGCTTAAATCTTTGGATGAAAATGCGCTTGAAAAAATTTTGGAGCGCGCCGAAAAAATTTTAGAAAAAAAATTACCGCTAACTGACGAGGCTCGTCAAGCGTTGAAAGCACTCGCTTGTGGTGATGCTAGGTATTTGCTTAATGCTGCCGAAGAAATTTTTTCAATCTCTAACCCTCCCCTTGAGGGAGGGTCGAAGAGCGTTAGCGATTCTGGGAGGGGTCAACTCGATGTAGAAGGCTTAGACAAGCTAATTTCTAAGCGCGCTGCTCATTTCGATAAAAAAGGTGATTTTCATTATAACCTTATCAGCGCTTTCCATAAAGCCTTGCGAGGCTCTGACGTTGACGCTGCACTTTACTACATGGCAAGAATGCTGGAAGCCAAAGAAGATCCATATTACATCTTGCGTCGCATGGCGCGATTTGCCACGGAAGACATTGGCCTCGCCGATCCAAGCGCTTTATTGCAGGTTATGGCCGCCAAAGAAAATTACGATTTTTTAGGAAGCCCCGAAGGCGATTACGCCATAAGTCACGCCGCGATTTATTTGGCAACTGCGCCAAAATCAAATGCGAGTTATATTGCGCACGATGCGGCGATGCAAGCGGCGCGTACTTCTACGCATGTTAATCCACCAATGAATATTCTAAACGCGCCAACAAAAATGATGCGCGAACTTGGTTATCACAAAGGTTACATTTACGATCACGACACGCCAAATTGTTTTTCCGGCCAAGAATATTTCCCGCAAGAGTTACTGAAAAAATCACGTCCGGAATTTTATAAACCAAATGAGCGAGGCTTTGAGCGCGATATTAAAAAGCGCATGGAATATTGGCGTGAATTGAAGAAAAAATTGTCATAAATATTAATTCAACCTCACTTTTTCTTGCCAAAATAATTTTTTGGCGATAGCAATAAACAGCTTAGGTAATAATCTTTGAAAACACCAAAACTCAGAAGTCACCCTGAGCCTGTCGAAGGGTGTGTTTAGACTCGGAGTATAACACACCCTTCGACAGGCTCAGGGTGACTTCTGAGTTGTGTATCAAGGATGATTCCCGCAACTTATCTCCGAATTGACGTTATAAGTTAAATCAATTTCATCTAATATGAGCAAAAGTACCTTTGTGAGTCAGGAAGAGCGCCCTGTGTTAAGAGAGATTAGAAATCTTATAAACAGTGAGCATTATGAAAATGGAGTAATTAATTTGTTTCATGGACGATTAAGAATAGTTACATCAGGCACCAAAAAATTAGCGATAATGGACAAAAGTGATGAAGCGTTGGAAGTTTCTCATAGTTTAGAAAATTTAAAATATGTTTTATCGGAATATATTTCGCTGGAAAATCCAGTATCTCTTGAGCGATTGAAGAATGATATTAGAAGTGAGCTTGAAAAATTTAAAGCAGAAGAAAAAGATATAGAAAGGGCAGAGAAAAAACAAATAGAAGATGGAAAAAAATATATCTGTGCTCAAAGATTACAAGCTGTGATTGAATTTTTTACTAAAAATGAAAGTTTTGTAGAAGATATTCTAAAATATATGGTAGGAAGAGCAACACCAATAATACAGGGCGAAAATGGTTGCCAAATAAGTTTTTATGGTTCCCGTAATCACCGCGTTGTTGATTTTGTGGCAAATCGTTATCTATTCTTAGTAGAGAGTTTTCGGGATAGAACACAAATAACAGATTTTAGGACTCGTGATAATAGATCTCATCTTTATAGAGAAACATTAGAAGAGTTTTGCGAAGAGTTTGAACCGATAATTGATGAATATCTAGAGTCTGGAAAAATATATTTTAGCACCGCAGAAGCAAGGGCGGCAAAGAAGGAAAGAGATTTTGTAAGTTCTAATAGTTCTCGTTCTTCTGTAATAAGTGGAGGCGCGATTGGAGGTAGTGGAATCGTATCAAGTTATCCTGTTAGTGCTAGAGCGCCTTCATCAACTGCAGATTTCTCGATAACAGGCGGAGCCGGTGGTCCTTCCCGAAGAGAATCGTCATTAGTGACAGCAGCTAGTAGTATTTTAGCTAATAAAAGTACAGAGTCTAGGATTCCTGAAAGTGCAACTCTGTCAAGCAATGTAAAAACTCCATCATATGGGTTTTCTGTAGAAGACGGTAGAGGAGTTGATGAAGTTGATACCCTGAGCGATTTTGTAAGGTCTAATAGTTCTCGTCCTCATCGTTCTGTAACAAGTGGAGGCGCAATGGGAGGTAGTGGAATCGTATCAAGTTATCCTGATAGTGCCAGAGCTCCTTCGTTAACTTCGGATTCCTCGATAACAGGTGGAGCAGGTGGTCTTTCCATAAGACAATCATCATTAAGGACAGCAGCTAGTAGTATTTTAGATAATAAAAGTACTACAGAGCCTAGGATTCCTGAAAGTACAACTCCATCCAGTAATGTACAAACTCCACTATATTCAAGAGGAAGAAGAGTTAGAAATCCTGATGCCGCACCTAGTCGTGGAACACTTTAGGTAAGAAAAGCGGAATTAATTTTTTATTTATTATCCCGAATTTGGCGTTACTAAATCATTTTTTCCTTCTTTAAAATATGTCAAAAAGAACTATCGCAAATGATGAATATGATTTAAGCCAAACAGATTGGATGTTTGCCCATCACGTAAGATTCGGTGTTGATAAGCTTGATAAGGATAATAAAAAACTTGCCGTAGTTTCTGTTTGGAATGAAGGTGGAAAAATTATAACGGAAAATTTTATATCAGAAAATATTATTGGTGCGGACGGCAGATGGCACGAAGTTCATCGCGATAGATTTCATGGTAAAGAATATCCGATCAGGCTTTTGGTTCCTTATAATTTGTCTGGCAATCATTTTGAAATAGCAGTGATTGAGCTTACCGACAGAAATAACGCGGCAAGCGTAACTATTTTTAATAATTTTAACGGAAAATATTCGCAGTTAAAAAATATTCTAGCGGGCGAGCCTTTGAAAATAGAGCTTCCGGCAAATCCAACTAAAATTTATAAATGTGGCAGCGAAATAGGTGAGGAGGTGGCAATTAGTTGTAAAGACGGGCGATGTGGCGATGCGGTAATTGCAATTGCAAGGCTGAAAGCTGACAATAAATTAGCAAATTATAAAAATCTGGCAGAGCTTTATGGCGTTAATATTGCAACTTCTGCAACTAATATTTTTAATTCCGTAAGACAATGTCATTTTGATCAAAAAATTGCGGTAAGAAAAAAAGTTGCAGAAGTTGCCGCTAAAAAACCGGTCTTACCAATTGCGGCATCTTCATATGATGCCACGCTAGATGTAGATGATTCTTCCGATGAAGAAATAGTTGAGAGAAAATTAAAAGGTTATGATATTTTAAGCAGAAGAAAAAAAGCTGAAGAAGCTCTTAAAGGAGCAAGTCGCGGAGCTTTTGCAAAATTATCGCCGGAACAACTTGCGCAAGTAAAAAAATCTTTTTTGCTGCAAAGTCTTGGCGTAGAAATTTTATATTCTAATCCGGTTAATGAAAAATATTACGAGAAGAAAAAAGAAATTTTATCCGGCAGTTCTATCATAGATTTAGACGAACAAAAAAAATGGCTAAAGCGTCAATTGGAAAATAGTTTGCGCCAATTTTTTTACGCAAAAGTAGAAAAAGATTATCCGCAATTATTTAGAATTTATGAAAATGATGATGATTTTTTAAAAGGCTTTATCAAAAAAAATCCAGGAATTTTAGATGAGGTTGTTGCAGAAATGTTGAGCGGTGAAGAAGGGTCGCGTTCTACTGTTTAGTGTGCTGCCAACTCTGATTTTTCACAACATCCATCATATAAAGATAAGGGTAAATTATGGAATCTTGAAGAAAAGCTTGCTGATTATATTAAAATTACAGAAAAAGCCAAATCATCAAAAAAGCTCAAAAGCGAAATTGATAAATCTTGTGATGAAATAGATGACAATGTTTTTGGTGAGGTTGTTTCAGAAGATGAACTTAAAAATATTTATGATCGTAATGATTTTAGTAAATTTTCTTATCGAGATTCTGAAAGCCTAAAAGAATTTCTAGCAGAGAAAATTGAAGAATATAAAGAGAGGCTTGAAGATAGTGATGACGAAGATGTGGTGGAAGATTCAGTAGAAGGATTTATTGAATATATCAGGAACGATGATGATCTTGCCGAGGAATTTAAAGATGCGATAAGAGAAGGTGTGGTGGAAGATGACGATCTTGCTGATTTTTTTAAAAACGATAAAAGTGTGGAAAAAAATTTTTATCACTATCTTAAATTAGAAGCACAAAAAGAAAATTTTTTATCAATTTTAAATCAAAATGCCGCAAATAATTTTTTAGAATTGGGAATAAATAGAAAAACTTTGGATAGTCATCATGCGTTTGAGAGTCAAGGCGCTGTTGACTTCTTGTCAAATTTAAGAGTTTCAAACAGGTCGCAAAAAAGATTGACAAAACAGCTGGGAGATTATGTTGCAAGAGGCGAAATGGAAAGAGTCGGCAAATATGAATCTTATCGCTCTTGGTCTTTTGATGGTGGTGTAAAAGCTTTGGAAGTTCAACAAATTACCAGCGAAGGTCGTATGGATGAAGTTTCAAATATGGGTTCTTATGCAACAGTTTATGAGCATATTGAAAATCTAAAAAAATTCCTCAAAGAAGATGATGCTTTTATTGCAACGCAATGCCGAAATATTATTTCCGGGAAAGGAATTGATAAAAAAATTACCAATCCGGTTTTAAGACAAACTATAGTTTCTTTAACTTATTTATTGTTCGGCACCGAGGCTTCGCGCAATCCCGGGCAATTGATTGCCGCGCAGATGGCGCTTGATTTGATAATTGAAAGTGGAGATGCGGATGATTCCTGGGAAATGGCAATTGACGATGATGATATGAATAAAAAAGCCGTTACAAAAAGCGGTGAAGAAAAAAAAGAAACCAATGGCGGCTATATTCCGATGACAATGAAAGAAGCCTTGAAAGCGGTGAGGGGATTATATGGTTATTATTCCGAGCATTTTGCTTTTCCTTATAAATATGATAATGATAGCGGTAATAAAAGTCAGACAAGAAGCCTGGATTTAATTGAAAGAGAAGCGGAAATTTTTGACAGGTGGATTAAGTTAAAACAAGATAAAAAAGAATTGCCGGAAAAATTTAGAGACGAAGATTTAGTAGGACTTATTCGCAATCAGCAGGAAAAATGGTATGGAGTTTCGTTTCCGGTGGCGGTAGAAAAATTGCAAGTTGAAGTTGTAAAGAAACCTGTTTCAAAAACTAAATGAACTAACTTAGTGTTGAGCTCTGAAACAAAAGGGCGGGATGGCTTTGTTGCATGGCTCTTTTAAAAATCTCGATCTAATTATCCTCCCCTTGAGGGAGGATCGAGGAGCGAAGCGACTCGAGGAGGGGTTAAGTAGAAGCAAGCTATCAATAAAATATTTTTAAATAATTTATTAAAATATTTTCTAAAGTTCAATATTTCTTACTAGTATAACCCCTCCTCGATTCACAAGCTGCGCTTGTTCATCGATCCTCCCTCAAGGGGAGGATAATTAGACCGAGTTTCTTTAAATAAAGAGCCATGCAACAACACCGGATACTTTTTGCAAAAAGGGGGGGGCTGACTTTTTTCTATGCCGCCGGGGCAGCAACAGAATTTGATGACATGGCATGTAAAAACCCAGGGCTAGCTGCTTGAGGAACGTTGAAGGTTTTCATAGGGCCCATATCTTCTATTGCAACATTAGCTTTAGTAATAAAATCTTTATTAGTAACACCGACCCCTTGCATTGAAAAGAATTCTTGATTACCAAGCATATCAGGCGGAGTAGGGCTTTGTTTAAGCCAAGCAGCATCATGTACAGCTTCTGTTACCAAATTATCAACACTACCGGAATAGCCTTGAACTGAGCTTTCTAAATTGCCATGTAAAATATCTGGAAATAGTGAGGCTGCGCCAATTCCCGGTCCGTCATTAAGTCCGGCATTATCGTTGCCCGGAATTGGCGCTCCGCCACCGGCTCCGTGTCCACCACCAAAGGCGCCACTTGCTGCTAATTCTCCTAAGCTTGGACCTTCACCTGACATAATCTCCTCCTATTCGCTATCGACAGCGGCAAGCGCTGCCATGTTTAAAATTTCACTAATTGAAGAATTCATCGTGACAATTTGCACCGATTTTTCAAAGCCGGTTAAAATTGGTCCGATGACGTTACAATTGCCGAGTTCTTGCAACAATTTAGTCGCTATGCTTGCCGAATGCAGGCCCGGACATATTAAAATATTAGCCGGAGCGCTCAATCTACAAAACGGATATTTCGCCATTTTTTCCGGATTTAGCGCCACATCCGCCGTCATTTCGCCGTCATATTCAAATTTGACTTTCATGCCGTCAAGCAATTCAACCGCATGTTTGATGCGTGAAGATTCTGTTTTTAGGGCGCTGCCGAAATTTGAAAATGACAAGAAAGCAACACGCGGTTCATAGCCCATTTCTTTAACTTTCGCTGCAGTTTGAATAGCAATTTGCGCTAAAGTTTCGGAATTAGAAAGTTCCGAACAAGCAGTATCAGCAATAAAAATCGTTTTACCGCCCGAAACCACCATCGAAACGCCAAGCACGATTTTATCTTTTTTATTTTTTACAACTTGCCAAACATCAGTTAATGATTTGCGATAGCCGCGCGTAAGGCCGGTCACCATTGCATCGCCATGTCCGCAAAGCAACATTGATGCGGCAAAAACATTGCGATCATTTTTAATCATGCGCGCGCAATCAGAGCGCAGCACGCCGTTACGTTGTAATTTTTCGTATAAATAATCGGTATATTTTGAATTTTCGTCAGAAATTTTAGCATTGTAAATTTCGATTCCATCCGCGCTAACACTGGCTTCTTCCATGTTTTGCAAAATGGTTTCTTTTTTACCGATCAAAATCGGCGTGCCGTAACCGCTGTCGCGCCAAGTAGCAGCAACGCGGATGATTTCCGGTTGTTCACCTTCGGCAAAAATCATGCGTTTTGGTTTTCTTTGCAATTTGTCAAAGATCAAACTCATGCTGTTGGCTGTAGGATCGCGTCTTGCTTGTAATTCTAATTTATAAGCGTCCCAATCTTTAATTGGTTTGCGTGCTACACCACTTGCAACAGCGGCTTTGGCAACTGCTACCGGCACAACGCTGATAAGGCGCGAATCGAAAGGGGTTGGAATAATATAATGCTGACCGAATTTCATTTCACGGCCGCCGTAAGCTTTAATTACTTCGTCCGGCACATGTTCGCGCGCCAGCTCAGCAATGGCTTTAGCCGCCGCGATTTTCATTTCTTCATTAATCGTTGAGGCGCGTACATCCAAAGCGCCGCGGAAAATATAAGGAAAACCCATTACGTTATTTACTTGGTTTTCGTAATCACTACGGCCCGTTGCAACGATTGCATCATTACGTACCGAGTGCACTTCTTCCGGCGTAATTTCCGGATCGGGATTAGCCATTGCAAAAATCACCGGATTTTTTGCCATTGATTTCACCATTTCTTTTGTCACCGCACCTTTAACCGAAAGGCCTAAGAACACATCGGCATTTTTCATTGCATCGGCTAAACTTCTATCTTTTGTATTTACAGCGTGAGCAGATTTCCACTGATTCATGCCATCAGTTCTACCTTTATAAATTACTCCTTTAGTATCGCAAAGCAAAGCATTATCATGCGGCAAGCCCATGGCTTTCAAAAGCTCTAAGCACGCAATTCCTGCAGCACCCGCGCCATTTACGACAACTTTTATATCTTTAAATTTTTTGCCGGAAATGTGCAAAGCGTTAATAATGCCTGCCGCAGAAATGATCGCAGTTCCATGTTGATCGTCATGAAAAACCGGAATATCCATAATTTCGCGAAGTTTGCTTTCAATGATAAAACATTCCGGAGCCTTGATATCTTCAAGGTTGATGCCGCCCCAAGTTGCACCTAAATATTTTACGCAATTAATAAATTCATCAGGATTTTCGGTTGATACTTCGATGTCAACAGAATCAATATCAGCAAAGCGTTTGAATAAAACTGATTTACCTTCCATCACCGGTTTGCCGGCGAGCGCGCCCAAATTTCCAAGCCCCAAAACTGCAGTGCCGTTTGAAATAACCGCAACATAATTTCCTTTGGAAGTATAGTCATAAGCGACTTCCGGATTTTTGGCAATTTCCAAACAAGGAACCGCAACGCCGGGAGAATAGGCGAGAGCCAAATCACGCTGTGTATTTAAAGGCTTGGTCGCATGCATTCCAACTTTTCCGGGAGTGCCTTGCATGTGAAATTGTAGAGCTTCTAATTCTTTGGAAGTTTTGGCTTCGATTTTATTTTCTTTTTTGGAAGGCATTTTTTTATTTGTAAAAAATTGATTAGAGTGTAACTTACCCCTTACTCTAACCCTCTCCCTCAAGGGGAGAGGGAATATTCAGCGTGTCCCCTCTCCCCTTGAGGGAGAGGGTTAGGGTGAGGGGTTAGTCCAACGAACGAGATCCAATATATTTTTAAAAACTTACTTGTCAAAGCCTTATGAATATTGATTACAGCAAGCGTTTTAATGATTTTTTTTCCAAGATCGAAGAGGATGTGGTTTTAAATACAATCATCCTTCATCACATTGAGGCTGAATCAGTTGAGCACGCCATTGCTCTGCTTGAAGAAGCTAGAGTTAGTGCTCATTATTTAATCGATGAAGACGGAAAAATTTTTTCTTTAGTTGATGAAAATGACATCGCTTATCATGCCGGGATCAGCTATTGGCGCGGTGTGAACAGCTTAAACAAATATTCTATCGGCATTGAATTTATAAATTCCGCACCATTTGAAAAAGCTTTTGAAGAGGCGCAGTTAGTAGCCGGAATTGAATTATGTCAAAGTCTGATTCAAAAATATAACATCCCGGCGCGCAATATTATCGGGCATTCTGACATAGCTTATAATTTTGAAAATGGTTTATTAGATCGTAAACAAGATCCGTCACATTTATTTGATTGGCGTTTATTTGCCGCAAATGGCGTGGGAATTTGTCCGGAAATTTCTTTAGCAAAAAAAGATGATTTGGTGTTTTTTAAAGCTGGCGACAAAAATAAATTAATCACGAAAATTAAAGAAAATTTGCATGAATTTGGTTATAAGGTGACAAATTTAAATGATGAATTTGATGAGGAAATGTGCTTGCTTGCGCGAGTTTTTAATCGTCATTTTAATCAGGATCGATTTAATGATGATTCTGATGTTTGGTATCTGAGCTCAGATATTATTTTGGCGGAATTGATGAAACAAATTGCATAATATAATTCACATCCAAATTCTCACTCTCACACCACGCATCCTTGAAAATATTATACTCAAAGCCTCTCACAATTTTTAACTGTAAATTATTTTTATCCGCAATCGTAAAAATTTCCGACGGTTTTAAAAATTTTTTCCAATCATGCGTTCCGCGCGGAAGCCAACGTAGCACATATTCTACGGCCACTTTTGCTAAAGCAAAAGATTTCGCCGTGCGATTAATAGTTGCAATAAACAGCAAACCATTTGGTTTTACTAACTTAGCACAAGCTTCAATAAATTTTTCTATATCGGCCACGTGCTCAATGATTTCAAGGGCTAAGACTACATCAAATTTTTCATCTAAATTTTCTGCTGTTGTATTTCGGTAATCAATTTTCAATCCTGATTTTTCGGCGTGAATTTTTGCCACTTCAATATTTTTTTCGGAAGCATCAATTGCAATAACGTCCGCGCCAAGGCGCGCGAAAGGCTCGGCAACAAGTCCGCCGCCACAGCCAACATCTAAAATTTTTAAACCATGTAAATTTTCTGCTGCAAAAAATTTTAAAATTTCTGTTTTTATAAAAGAAATTCTAATCGGATTAAACTTATGCAAAGGCTTGAATTTACCGCTTTCATCCCACCATTCATCAGCGATGCGCGAAAATTTTTCTACTTCTTTTTCGTCAATTGTTGAACTCATAAAAAACTCATAGTCACCCTGAGCCTGTCGAAGGGCGATTTGGATTTCGGGCTTGAATCACCCTTCGACAGGCTCAGGGTGACTATGAATTTTCTTCGTAGTGACTTATTTTTTCGGTAATTTTTCTACGCCTAATGATTCGTAACTCTCGGCATCATTCATCCAATCTTTCTTCACTTTCACAAATAAAAATAGATGAACTTTATTGCCGATAATTTCTTGCAAATCACATCTTGACTCTTCTCCTACTTGCTTAATCATCGCACCTTTTTTTCCAACGATGATACTTTTTTGACTTTCTTTTAAGACAAAAATTGTTTGATGAATTTTTACCTGACCATTTTTAAAAACTTCATAAGAATCAGTTTTAACCGCAAGAGAGTAGGGCAATTCCTGATCTAATTTTAAGAATAATTTTTCGCGCGTAATTTCGCTCGCAATAAAACGCATTGGCGCATCGGTAATATCATCTTCATCATAAATCCAATTGGGATTTTGACATTTTTCACTTAAGAATGTTTTTACTTTGGCAACCCCGTCATTTGTTTTTACCGAAATTGGAATAATGTCTTCAAAGCCAAGAGCCACAACATCCGCCATGATTTGTAAAATCGCCGGTTTTTTTACCAAATCCAATTTATTAATAATAATTGTTAGCGGTAAATTTTCTTTTTTTAAATCATTTAAAATGCGCAAATTTTCTTTATTCAAACCAACTGTAGCATCAATTAAAAAACAAATATGATCAGCGTCGCGCAAAGCCTGCCAGGCTGATTTAACAATTATTCTTTCCAAAATTTTATCATCACGCGGAATAAAAATTCCCGGTGTGTCAATTAAAATTAATTGTTTGTTGCCTTCGATGGCGATTGCCTTAATCGAGTTGCGTGTAGTTTGAACTTTCGGCGAAACAATAGTTAATTTTTGGCCAAGAATTGCATTGGTAAGACTTGATTTTCCGGCATTTGGTGCGCCAACAATTGCAATAATTCCGTGTTTTTTAGAAAAGGGGTCAGACCCCTTTTCTAAAAGGGGTCTGACCCCTTTTGTTTTTTTTGTCATTATTTTAATATTTCCTTTTGCAAATCTTGCGCAATCATAAATGCCAACTCAACGCTTTGCGACGAGTTAAGACGAGGGTCGCAGTGAGTATGATAGCGATCACTTAAATTAATTTCAGAAATTTGCTGATTGCCTCCCAAACATTCCGTAACATCTTGTCCGGTCATTTCAAAATGCACGCCGCCGGCATAAGTTCCAAGGGCGCGATGCACTTGGAAGAATGATTTTATTTCGCTTAAAATATCGTCAAATTTACGCGTTTTGTAACCGTTAGAAGATTTAATAGTATTGCCATGCATCGGATCGCAAGACCAAACAACCTTAGAGCCTGAAGCTTTTACAGCCTCCACTAACGGCGGTAAAGTTTTTTCAACTTTAGAAGCACCCATGCGCGAGATAAGCGTGATGCGGCCCGCTTCGTTTTTCGGATTTAGAATTTCTAGCAAACGCAATAAATCATCTTTGGAAATTGATGGCCCGACTTTAAAGGCAATCGGATTGGCGATTCCGCGCATGAACTCAACGTGCGCCTCGTCCGGATGGCGCGTGCGATCGCCGATCCACAGCATGTGCGCGCTTAAATCATAATATTTTCCACTATCTTTTTCTTTATATAAAAAGGCCTCTTCATAATTTAAAAGCAAGGCTTCGTGCGAGGTGAAAAAGCTTGCAGTTGTAAGTTGTGGCAAGGTTTTGGCATCAAGTCCACAAGATTTCATGAAGTTCAAAATCTCGGTTATTTTTGCAATAACTTCTTCGGTATTTTTTTTGCTGTTTAAACTATGAGCAAATTCTTCATTCCATTTATTTACTTTGCGTAAATTACCATAACCTCCCAAGGCAAGAGAGCGTAAGTAGTTCAGCGATGCTGCCGAATAAAAATATGACTCAACTAAGCGATTTGGATCGGCATCGCGACCGTCTTTTTTAAATTCAATATTATTAACAATATCGCCGCGATAGCTTGGCAGAGTAATGCCACCGATAGTTTCAAAATCATCGGAACGAGGTTTAGCATATTGTCCGGCAATGCGACCAACTTTGACCACCGGCTTTTCAAGGCCATACATCAAAGCGATCGTCATTTGCATTATGGTGCGAAAAAAGTTTTTTAGATTGTTGTGAGAAAATTCAGTGAAACTTTCGGCACAGTCTCCGCCCTGTAGTAAGAAGGCTTCGCCTTGAGAAACTTGAGCTAATTCTGCTTTTAGTTTTTCCACTTCATCAAATGAAACTAACGGCGGAAAGGCGGCAAGTTGGTTTTCAACTTTTTTTAATTCTTCTTTATTTGGATAAATTGGCTGTTGCTTAATAGGCAAATCTCGCCATGAGCCGGGGCTCCATTGCTTATTCATAGTTAAAATGAAAAGATTGATTTTGTGAAGATTATCTTCATTATGTAGAGCAATGTCAATCTAATTAAACGAGAACTGGATCTCTCGTTATGGTACTCCGTCGTTGCGTTAGCACGACTTTCCCCTTAGAAGGGGGATAGGGGGATTTGATAATTCTTAAACGAGAACTGGATCTCTCGTTATGGTACTCCGTCGTTGCGTTAGCACGACTTCCCCCTTAGAAGGGGTTTGAGCGTTAAAAAATAACCTTAATGGTTATTTTTAGCGAAAACGGGGATTTCCTTAATTAATTCTTATGAACAAAAAAATAATAGGCTTTCAAGGCACAGCCGGAGCGAACTCAAACCTAGCTTGTACAAAATTTTATTCTGATTTTGAAGCCAAAGCTTTCCCAACTTTTTACGATGTTTTTCGCGCTGTTGAAAACGGTGAAGTTGAATTTGGTATGATCCCGCTAGAGAATTCATATGCCGGACGCGTTGCTGAAATTCATGATTTGTTGCAAGAGCGCCATGTTTCAATTATAGCTGAGCATTTTTTGCCGATTTCGCATAATTTATGCGGCCTTGCGGGAGTTAGTTTAGAAGATGTAAAAGAAGTCTTGTCACATCCGCAAGCTTTAAGCCAATGCCAAAATAATTTGCGCAAATTAGACATGAAAATTCGCGAATTTTCAAATACAGCAGAAGCTGCGAAATTCGTGGCCTCTTCAGGGGACAAAACTAAAGCAGCAATTTGTTCTAAAACCGCAGCCGAACTTTATGGTTTAAAAATCATCAAGGAAAATATGCAAGACAGCGGCAATGATAATACGACGATTTTTATCGTGATTGCTAAAGAGCCGCGCGACGTTGATCCCAAAGCTTCCATGGTTATCACTGCTTTGCTTTTTACAATTAGAAATATTCCGGGTTCTCTTTATAAGGCGCTCGGCGGCTTTGCGACAAATAATGTCAGCATTGTAAAACTTGAAAGTTACATTCCGGGCGGTGTTTCCGAACAGGCAAAATTTTTTATTACAATTGAAGGTCATCCAAGTCAAAAGCATGTGGCTCTTGCCCTTGAAGAGCTTGGCTTTTTTTCTAAAAGCGTGAAATTACTTGGAGTTTATTATGCTGATAAGGCGAGAGTAAAATAAATAATAATTCCCTCTCCCTTGAGGAAGAGGGCTAGGGTGAGGGGTAAATTAAATAAAATGCGCATCATTTCCGGAAAATACCGTGGTAGAAAATTAACAAAATCAGACCATCTAAAATCGTTGCGCCCTACAACCGATAAGAACCGTGAGGCTTTATTCAATATTTTATTTTCAGCAAAAAATTTTGATATTGTGGGAGCTAAAGTTTTGGACTTGTGTTGTGGTACCGGTGCTGTAGCTTTCGAAGCACTTTCGCGTGGCGCTGAATTGGCAATTTTAATGGATAATAATCGCGAACATTTAGCGCTTACCAAAAAAAATGCCGAGATTTTAGGAATAAAAAATGAGGCGGAAATTTTATTTCAGGATGTAAAAAATTTACCGCAAAATAAAAAAACTTTCGATTTGATATTCATTGATCCGCCTTATGGACAAGGGTATTTGGAGGTGTTGCATGATTTGCATAAAAAAAATTATATCAGTGAAAAAACTTTAGTGGTGATTGAAAGTGATTTTGTTGATGATGCTGTAAGAGAGCTTGATTTTGTTAAGTTGGTTGATGTTAAAAAATATGGAATTAGTTATTTTTTATTTTTAGCACCCGGAAAAACCTAAACAACGTTGTTCCTTGGGGTTCTGGTTTTGAGCTTTAAGAAAAAGGCAGGGGTTTGTGGATGATAGCTGCATAACAATCTTCTTGTATTAAAAATTTCTTATGTGTAAGAAAGTTATTTGTTGCTTAAATTATTAATCCTTTTTTATCAAAAATTATGACGTATTCATCCGCTCCTGTGTCTAAAGGTTTTTCTATAGAAGATACTATTCGCGACCTTGAAGCGCAAGCTGATCGTGAAATAGAAATGCTCTATAATCTTATTAAACAACAAGATTTTGTAGGTGGGTTTGTTTCTTTTTTGGATGGTAAACTAACAATATTATGTACAGGAAAAGATTCCCACCTGGCTATGATGAAAGGAAAAAATGTGTCTATTCCAATTGATGGATTAGGTGAATTTAAGAGCGTCTTAAAATCATGGGATGAAAGACATGATGTTCGCGAAATGATGTTTGAGGTCCGTCCACAACTTGAATTATTGAAAGGAAAGTCTCGAGAATTACAAGAAGCGCGGCTAGAAAGATCTAATTTTAATAAAACGTTACATGAATTGATAGGTTTTTTTTCTAATAATAAGCGTGCCATAGAAAGTATTGTAGGATCTGATTTAACGGAATTAGGTCAGGCTAAAGAAATAATTGGCGGTAATAACGCAATAAGTTTTAAATTAATTGCCCCCAATACTTATTCTATTGGATTTGCCATAGATGGAAAAGTTGCTTGTACTTATGAACATGGAGAGCATGGATTAAGAGCTAGGGGGGGGGTACGTTTGGAAAAACCTTTGCCGCCATTATCCACGGTTTTAATGGATTTAGATTTGCGATCTAGAATAGTTTATAAAGATTTATCAAGACCAATATCTCATTTACCTAGTTTTGCTGGCTTTTCAGATAATCAGATAAAAGACTTTTGTTCGGCATTTACGCCGCTAATGTTTAAATACCAGAAATTATTGGGATTAAAAGAGGAAGAAACAAGAGGTTCAGCAAGAGCTGGCAGCTCTCCTTTTATTGCAGCAGGACAAACTATTTCTTCTCCTCCGCAACCAAAGGCTGACGGAGGAGCGGGTAAAGAAAAAAATGATCCTTTTGGTGGGGCAACTGGACTCGCTGGCACTTCTGCCGCCCCTTCCGCCGCTTCGGTAGGTAAAAGAGGAGAATCAATAGATCCTGATACACTTGATTTTGCTTTATTAGGGTTTTCAAGTCCAAGAACTGCTGCGAAGCGATAATGTTAACAGTGTCTAGAGCCTGTATTCAAATTCAACTATGCTCAGATTGTGGCATAGTTGAATTTGAATACAGGCTCTAAATAATTTTCAACTCCTCCAACTCCAACCACCGTTCTTCTGCTCGGTCCAACTCTTTTTGTAAATTTGCAATCTCCATAGAAATATGTGCAAGATTGCCTGAGCTACGGTCTTCGGTGTTGCTAAGTTCTTCGGATAATTCAGCGATTTTTTTCTCGAGATTTTCGATTTTTTGCGGCAGTTTTTCTAATTCGTGTCTGTGTTTGTTGGTGAATTTAGGAAATGAAGGTTGCGACGTGGTTGCAAACCCAGTCACGCCAGATATAGATGTATTGATTTTGCTCTTAGATTGCAGGTCGGCATTTGCAATGCCGACCTTACTGTCATGTCTAAATTTATAATCAAGATAATCACTATAACCACCAACATGCGTGGTTACTACGCCGTTACCTTCGAAAGCCAAAATACTGGTCGCCACATTATCCAAAAAATCACGATCGTGACTTACAACCAGAAGCGTCCCCGTATATTTCATTAAGTAATCTTGCAGCATATCTAAACTCTCCATATCCAAATCATTTGTTGGTTCATCAAGAATCAAAAAATTTCCCGGATTAGCTAAAGTTTTTGCAAGTAACAACCGGTTTTGTTGTCCGCCCGACAAGGTTCCGGCGATGGTGTCGATATCTTTTGGATCAAATAAAAAATCTTTTAAGTAGCTGCAAATATGGCGTGTTTTGCCGTTAGCAATTTGGACGTAATCTGAACCAGAATCGCAGAGAATTTCTTTGATTGTTGATTTTGGTTTGATTTTGCTGCGACCTTGATCGAAGTATGAAATTTCTATATCGCGGGCGGTTTTTACGGTGCCGGAGTCTGATTCTAATTCGCCGGTTAGCATTTTTAGTAAAGTGGTTTTTCCGCTGCCGTTTTTGCCGATGATGCCGATGCGTTCGCCGCGCAGGATTTTTAGAGTGAATTTTTCGAGTAGTTTTCGCGTATTCGATGTAATTTCATGGTGCTCAGTCATTGCGTTAGCATGACTTCCCCCTTGCCTCCTATTTAGGAGGGAAGGGGGGTAGGGGGTTTGGGAGGTGCATATAGATTTTCCCGTATTCGATGTAATTTCATGGTGCTCAGTCATTGCGTTAGCATGACTTCCCCCTTGCCTCCTATTTAGGAGGGAAGGGGGGTAGGGGGTTTGGGAGGTGCATATAGATTTACTAACATTATTAAACGATGCAATCACTTGTGGTGCGTCTTCCTCATCTTTTTGAATTTCAAATTTTATTTTTTTATTATTAGCAAAAACCAATTTTTTTTGTACTTCTAATTTACCGCGTAATTCTTGCAAATAATGCAAACGCCCAATATTTCTTTTGCGTCGCGCCGTAACTCCTGTCTGTAACCAACCACTTTCAAGCTCAACTTTTTTTTCTAAATTTGCCAATTCGCGTTTTTCATGTTCGATAATTCCTTGCGACCATTCATCAAAATTTTCATAGCCTTGATTATTGATTTTAACATTGCTGGCGCGCAGCCACCAGACCTTGTTGGAAACTTTCTCTAAAAATTTTCGATCGTGAGAAATCACCAGCAGTGCGCCTTTATAGCTTTGCAAATAATTTTCTAACCATTCAATAATTTCTAAATCCAAGTGGTTAGTGGGTTCATCAAGCAGCAAAATTTCAGGCTCTAACACCAATGCACGCGCTAAATTCACCCGACGTTTTTGTCCGCCCGATAAATTTTGCGTTAAAGCATTTTTATCAATTTTTAAATTATCGCAAACAATGTCGATGATATAAGATTTATGCTCGTCAATTTTTAAGTCAGACATGATAAAGTCAGCAACGGTAAGGTCGCGCGGCAATTCTTCACTTTGCGATAAATAGCCTATCACGGTGTTTGGCATCACCCAACGTTCGCCATAATCAAGTTCCATTTTGCCGACAATGACATTCATCAAACTGGTTTTGCCAACACCGTTTTTGCCAATCAAACAAATGCGGTCGCGCGCAAATAAATTAAGGTCTAAGCCTTCAAATAAAATTTTTTTCGCAAAAGAAATAGTTGCGTCGCGGATTGACAATAATGGGGGGTTGCGCATAATTTAAAAAAGGGGTCAGACCCCTTTTATCAGGAGCTCAACAGAGAGTAAGACGAAAATCTTAGGGGGTCTGACCCCTTGAAACTTTATTATAAAAACAATGTCAAATCAAGAAATAATAACTCTAAAAAACGGCTTGCGCGTTGCTTGCGATGAGATGAAAGATGTTGAAACAGTGTCGATCGGCGTGTTTGTTAATACGGGAAGCCGTAATGAGACTCCGGAAATTAATGGTATTTCGCACTTCCTTGAACATATGGCGTTCAAAGGTACGAAGACTCGTAGTGCTAAACAAATTGCTGAAGAATTTGAAGGAATCGGTGGTCGTATAAATGCTTATACTTCTAAAGAAAAAACCGTTTATTACGTTAAAGTTCTAAAACAGCATGCCGAATTTGCGGTGGAATTTTTGTCGGATATTTTGCAAAACTCAACTTTTGACAAAATAGAATTGGAAAAAGAGCGTGGCGTGATTTTGCAAGAAATTGCCATGACTCACGATACTCCGGATGATATTATTTTTGATTATTTTCAAGAAACTGCTTATCAAGACCAGGCCTTGGGTCGCTCTATTTTAGGGCCTGCCAAAAACATAAAGAAATTCAAGCAAAGTGATTTTATAAATTACATAAAAAAACAATATAACTATAAAAATATTGCTATTACTGCAGCCGGTGCAATCAAAGAAAATGATTTGGTAAAATGGTCTCAAAAATATTTTAATAATCTTGGAGATAGCAAAATCAAGGCTCCGCAGCTTGGAAAATATAAGGGCGGTAATTTCAAAAAAGAAAAAGATTTAGAACAAACAAATTTAGTTATGGGCTATAAAGGCTTGTCCTACGTGGATCCGAACTATTACACTTTGCAAATGCTAACTATGATTTTGGGAAGCGGAATGTCTTCGCGTCTGTTTCAGGAAGTGCGCGAGAATCGCGGTTTGGCTTATTCCATCTATGCTTTTAATTATTCGCATTATGATTGCGGAACTCTTGGAATATATGCCGGATGCGCGCCGGATAAGGCTTTAGAAGTAATTGAGGCAACAAGAGAGGAAATTGAAAAAATTTGTAAAACTGTCTTGGATAAGGAATTGGAGCGAGTAAGAATGCAGTTTAAAGCCAGTTTGCTGATGGCCAAAGAAAGCACTAGCAGTAGAATGCAAAAACTCGGCTCTGATATTTTTGCTAAAAATCGCATAATTTCCGATAAAGAAATTATGTCGCAAATTATGGCAGTGACAAAACAGGATCTCACCAAATTGGCACAAAAAATATTTTTCAAATCTTCGCCAACCATTGCTGCAATTGGCAAGGTAAAAGGTTTGCGCTTTCCTGCTTAGAGACAAATATAAGGATTTTTGCTGTGTTTTTTGGATTTTTGTCGAAAAAAAAATAGTCTCAATTAAGTTAAGATAATCTTTTTGCTTAACTAAATTATTATATGACTCAGCAACCAATTGCTATTGAACCGGATAATTCATTACTTGAAGTTTTAACAAAGGAACTTGATGCTCGTGAAGATGCTGCAATTTTGTGTGAAAGCAAAAAAAATAATCCGAATTATCTTTCCATAATTCATGCTAATAAAAAATTCTGTGATATTTTTTCTTACGAATTATTTAATTTAGTGGGCAAAAATTATGATTTTTTATTTGCTGATTTTGATGCTGATTACTATTCCGAAGATCAAATTGAATATGTGCGCCTGATCAAGTCAGTTAAAGACTTTCACCCTTGTTCAATTCTAATTAATTTGCCGATCAAAAATTCGGAAGAGCCAAAAAGATTAAAATTTAAAGTTAATTTTTCCCCCCTTAAATCGGCACCTCACGAATTAACGCACTGCGCTGTTTTTACTTTCGAAAAAATTGAAATTGCCAACGAAGTTTTTGTAAATGAAAAGCCGAAAAATAATATAATTCTCTTGCAAAATCTTGAAAGAAAACTGCGTTCAGAAAGCTTGCTGCGTGAGGTTGCTTATTCGATTATTTCTGATTTACCGATTAAAGATATTGCGCGCAATATTGCCAAAATGATAAGCGAATATTTGAAAATTGATCGCTGTATCGTGCATGATTATCAAGATGGCGTGACTAATTTTGTCGTTGAGTTTTATGATAAAAATATCAAGCAAATTGTAAATGATGATAATTTTGAATTGCTAATGGATTATATAAGTTTTCAAAATGAATTTTATGAGGAATTTGGCGCTAAAGCGCGCCGCAGTTCAGTTGCGGCTTGCGACAATATAGCAAATGATGAAAATTTTTCCAAGATAAGAAATATTTGTGAGAAATTTTCAATCGGTGCGCAAATTTCAATTACCACAACTTTTAACGGCAAGGTTAATGGTGGAATTTACATTCATCAATCTGAGCCGCGAACTTGGTTGGCTGATGAATTGGAAATGCTTGAAGTAATTGCTGATCAATTTTCAATTGCAATTGATCGTTCGGTTTCAATTGAAAAGGTTATGGTTTCAAATCATGCGTTGATGGAAAAAACCATGCAATTAAAGGAGGCGTTGAAGCAAGAACAAAAAATGCGCAAAATGCAAAATGAATTTGTAGCTTTGGTTTCGCATGAATTTAAAACGCCGTTGCAAATTATTGATAGCACGCGCGAGCTTTTGGTGCGCAAATTAAAATCTTTGGCAATAAGTGATGAAGGTGTTGAAAAATCTTTGGAGCGCATCAAAAGCGGAATTCAACGCATGAACGGCTTGATTCACAGTACGCTTAATTTGGCGCGTATGGAAGAGGGTGAAAATAATATTAAAGTTGAGCGCGAAAATTTTGATTTAAGAAAATTTATTTCTGACATAATTGAAAAAAATTCCAATTTGGCAGTAAATAAAAATATCGAAATTGTTACAAAAATTAATGAATTGCCGCAGGAATTTTTTGGTGATGCAAAATTACTCGATCATGCTTTTACCAATATAATTTCTAATGCGATAAAATATTCGCGCAATAATACGACGGTAAAAATTCTTGCTAAAGCCAATGATAAGAAGGTTGCAATACGTGTCATAGATCAGGGTATAGGAATTCCAAAAGAAGATTTGCAAAATATCGGGCAAAAATTTTTCCGTGCTAAAAATACTTTGTCGGTGGCCGGAACCGGAATTGGATTGTATCTTACGAAACATTTTATTAACCTGCATGAAGGCGACGTCGTTATTGAAAGCGAGATGAATGTCGGAACTTCTGTTACTGTAACCTTACCAAGAAAATCATGAAAAAAATTTTATTACAAACTGCCTTAATTTCTTTATTTGCAACGGAAGTTTTTGCTAAAGATTTGCCGAATATTACCGGAAATGTTTTGGTGCAAATGCAGGCGGATCATGCTAGTACGGATGATAAAGTAAAAATGAAAGCTAATAATGCTTTTATTTATGTTGAATCAAATATGTCGCTTAATTTTAATAAAAATTGGTCGATCAATACTGATTGGAGATTGCAGCCAAATAATGTTTATACAACCAGAGATTCTATATATCCGGAAAGATATCGCACATTTTTAGGTGATAGTCGCGGTCTGCCGCAAGACATGGGGCTGTTGGTTGAAGAGCTTAAACTTCAATTTAAAAATGAAGATTTAATCGCTTCAATCGGTAAATTTGATCCGACATTCGGTACGGCTTACAAAAAAAATAAACGTATCGGAATTTTTACTTCGCAATTTGCCGAAGATTATAATTTGCGTGAAAAAATGGGCGTTTCGGTAAGTGCGCTTTTGGAAGATAGTAAAATTACGATTAATTCATTTTTTAATGATACGACCGGCTTGAGTAGTAGCGCGCTTAATAATCGTGGCCGCGCTCCTAGAAGTGACGGGGTTGCAGGCAATACCGGAACTTTGTCTTCTTTTTCTGCAACGATGGAAGGTCAAAATCTTTTTGGTATAAAAGATTGGTTTTATAATGTCGGTTATAGAAGTTTAGATACAGATAATATTGAAGGGAGTAAGAGAGAAAAAGGCTATGTGGTTGGCTCGGAATATTCAATTCCGGTTGGAGCAAATTCTTTTATTATTCCATTTGCGGAAATTGTAAAAATAAATAATTTTACCGGCGAAGCCAATAGGAACGCGCTTTATTCAACATTTGCTTTAATTGGAAAATATAGCTCATGGACTGCAAGCATTTCGCATCTTAACCGTCATATTTCGCAACATCAAAGAACAAATAATGTTAATGACCATCAATTACAACTTTCAATTGGTTACAAATTTACCAATAATCTTTCGCTTGATGTAACGAGATCGGCAATTAAGGAAAATGGTCATAATGGTGAATTGCTGGGGGCGAACTTGCTCTATGTTTATAATTTTTAACGCATTGTCTTAGTTAATGATTCGATAGGTTTAGTGTGACTATTGGATTTTTAATTAATTAAATATGGCATAATTAAAAAAATGTGATGCTGTTTTCCCAAAAAATCGCATTACTTTTTC
>CAZDLU010000012.1:0-51332 GCA_964506725.1 uncultured Rhizobium sp. | reverse complement strand
TATAAATTGCTTTTGGGAGTTCTAAGAAAAACTCCGCTTAAGTTGTCTTGAACCTATTTTTAATGATAAAAATCTTGAAGAGAAATTGAAACTTCTTAAAAATTTCGGCATTAAAGGAGAGCATGAAGTTTTGCTTCCCGGCATTAATGCCAAGATGAATGAAATCCAGGCTTTGGCTGGAATTTTAAACCTTGATTTGGTTGCAGAAGAAAGGCAAAAAAGAAAAAAAATATTAGAATTATATCAGCAAAATTTAGAAGGTATAAAAGGAATTTCGTTTCTAGAGTTTCCAAAAAATTCCTCAAACAGTTATCAATATCTGCCGATTTTTATTGAAGAAAAAAGAGACGAAATTTGTCAGAAACTTCGAGAAAATTCGATAATTGCCAGAAAATATTTTTATCCGCTTTGCAGTAATTACGAATGCTACAAGGATTTGGAAAGCGCTAAAAAAGAAAAATTGCCCGTCGCAAATAAGAAAGCCAATCAGGTTTTATGTTTGCCGTTCTATGGAGATTTAGCAAAAGATGATGTTGATAGAATTTGTAAACTTATCTCAACTTAGCTGTAATTTTATTAAATAATTTTTAATTTCCTCTTTTGAATTAAACATCAAAACATCAATTATAGAAAGATTCGGTAAAAAATTATTACTGAATTGCGGATATTTTATTTCTTCAGAATTAATAAATTTTAATTTGATTTTTTGTTCATCAAAATCTTTTTTATCGTATAAATCTTTTCCGCCGGGAAGGTTGTAATAGCTTGTTGCGCCAAGGCTTTTAGCAATTGCTATTATTTTTTTCTGAGCTTTTAAATTGGAATCATAATGCAATTTACTAGATTCTAAAAATTCTGTTTTAACATCTAAATAATTGCAAATTTCTTCCAAAGAATTTTTTATATAGCAACTAAGATTTTTTTCGCTGTTTAAAATAATTGATTTTAAAAGAGGAAAAATTTCAGAAAAATATTTTGCTTTAGAATAGAAATTAGCAAGTTTTTCAAGCAATAATTTTTTATTTTGCTCGGCCTCAAAAATTTCAATATCTTTTATAAAACGATTTTGGCTGGCGCCAAGCAAGGGTAAGGTAAACATGTATTCTGTGTCGCCGTTTAAAATGCGATTGCGGTTAATCCAGCCTTTCTTAATAAAATTTACATCATCAAAAATTACGAATTTCTCAACAGAATTTATTAATTGAAAATATCCGATATAGGGAAATAGATAAGGTTGCATTATCGCTATTTTCATCAGAAGAGCAGCTTATGCCAAATAGATTTTATAAATTTTCTGTAAAATGGTTTTCTTTTTTCTTCTACAAGTTTTCCAAGGGGATTACGCGCAATAAATTCTATATATTGCTTAAGAGTAAAATTAAACTTTTCTTCAAGAATTTTTATAGAATTCTTATTGCCTAAGATTTTGTAAATTAAACTTGCAGCAAATTGCATATGATAAAAGCTGTTTGTATTTTTTATGGCTTCTAAAAAAAGTAAATAATTGATGATTGTTTTTTCTTCATCTTCAGTAAATTTTTTATTAAAATTACTTGCAAATATTGAGTTAAAATCTTCTAACGATTTTATTTCCAAATAATTTTCTAAAATTTTTTCATTATCAAAAACCAGCTTAATCCTAGTAGAAGCAGTGTTGCTGCTCATATTTTTATTTTTATCTCTTTCGCGATATTGCAGCAATTTTTCATGAATTATATGAATTTCATATCCGGCTAAACATAATTTTATCCATAAATCCAAATCATGAGCTTGCGTAATTCTATAATCAAAATATCCGGCATCTTTTAAACTTTTGGTTCTGGCAAGAAGGGTGGTTGCTGCAATTGAATTGCCGTGATGGAAAAAATAATTTAGCCATTCAAAACGACTGCGATTTTCTTTTTCAAAAATTTTAGTGTATTTTTTAGTTTTTTTAAAATTAATTCCACCATCTTCATTGATGATTTCAATGCCGCTAAAAACTGCGCCGTAATTGGGATCTTTTTCTAAAAAATCTACTTGTTTTTCAAGCTTGGTTTTATGCATAACGTCATCAGATGCAATCAAAGCAATATATTTTCCTTTGGCTTGTTCAATGCACATATTACTGGTTTCGCATACCCCGCGATTAATCTTTTCTTCAATTAATCTAATGCGCGAATCTTTGAAATTTTTGATAATTTGAATTGAATTATCCGTTGAACAATCATCGATAATTAAAATTTCAAAATCTTGAAAAGTTTGATCTAAAATACTTTGAATTGTATATGCAATATATTCGGCATGATTATAGGAAGGAATCGCAACGGTTACTAACGGTGATGAGGTCATTTTAAAATTTATTTATTATTTCAACAACCCTTGAGATATCTGATTCTTGGTGACAATAAGAAATTGGCAGACTCAAAGTTGTTTTATGTATTTCTTCAGCGATTGGATAATTTTGTCCGGTGAAAATATCTTTCATGGCCTTTTGTTTATTAGGTGCAACCGGATAATGAATTTCAGTTTTAATATTATTTTTTAATAAAAATTCTTTTAATTCATCGCGCTTTTCATGACGTATATTAAAAATATGAAATACATCATAATAGTCCGGATGCTGAATGGGCTTGATAAAATCACTTTTTAAATTTTCAAAATAAATTTTTGCTAATTTATTTTTGTGTGAATTCATTTCATCTAATTTTTTTAATTTTATTGAAAGAAATCCGGCTTGAATTTCGTCCAGCCTTGAGTTATAGCCAACAATGTCATTATAATACTTTATTTCCGAGCCATAATTTCTTAGTTTTTTAATCTTTTTGATAAACTCTTCGCTGTTACTGTTTATTGCTCCGGCATCACCGATTGCTCCTAAATTTTTTGTCGGATAAAAACTGAAAGCGCCGAAATCGCCGAAACTTCCGGCAATTTTATTTTTATATTTTGCGCCATGTGCTTGTGCGGTATCTTCAATTAACTTTAAATTATACTTTTGGCATAAATCCATAATCGGCGCCATTTCACAGCATTTTCCGTAAAGATGAACAACTATAATTGCTTTGGTTTTTTTAGTAATTTTTTCTGCAATTTTTTTTGGATCAATATTGTAAGTTTGAATATCTGGCTCAACCAAAACCGGTTTTAAACCGTTTTGTAGGATTGCTAAAATTGTGGCGATATAAGTATTGGAAGGAACTATAACTTCATCATCTTTTTCAAATTCAAAAGCGCGTAATGCTAAAATTAGCGCATCAAGCCCTGACGCTACGCCGGCGCAATAACTACTGCCGCAATATTTAGAAAACTCTTCTTCAAATTTTGCGACATTTTGCCCTAGAATATACCAACCATTTTCTAAAGTTTTGGCGAAAGAGTTTTTATATTCTTCAAAAAAAGGCTTATTTAATTTTGCTAGATTTTCGTATTCAATCATTTTATTCGGAAATAAATTTCTTAAATTCTTCGTAATTATAAATGTAATCTTCTTTTTTAAAGTTGTCGCTAGCCAAAACTAACAAAACACAATCGTGGCTGAAGTCACTGATTTCACGCCAAGTGGGTTTTTCAAATAGAATTCCGGCATTTGGATTGTCTAAAGTGATATATTCTTTGGTATTACCATCATCGATTAAGATTTTGCACTTTCCCGAAACGGCAATGTAAAGTTGAGTAAGGTTTTTGTGAGCATGTTTAGCGCGCGTTTCACTTGGTGAATTATTAAAGAGATAATAAATTCTTTTTATTTCAAAAGGAACATCCTTTAGGGACTCAATTGCCACTAAGTTTCCTCTATGATCGTTATGAACTTTTAAATTAACTATTTTTACCATTTTATTGATTATCCATATAAAAAATTCGCTCTTTTTTAAGATCCAAATCTTTAATTTGCAAAACAGTGCCTGATGCACTTTCTTGTTGTAGAATTACTTGAGCGCCGTGATATGAATCATCTTGCGTGTCGTAAAATTCAATAACTTGACCTTCTCTTACCAGGTTTCCCGGGCCAATGTCAATATTATTTTTTGTTTCATAATCAAAGCCGTTCCATGCCTCAGCCTGACTTGATAATAATAGTAAAAAACAAAATAAAGTTAAATTTTTGGTTGACATTTTCTTAAAAAATCTGTTTATTTGTCGCCTCAACTTTTTCGGGGTGTAGCGCAGTCTGGCTAGCGCATCTGGTTTGGGACCAGAGGGTCGGGAGTTCGAATCTCTCCACCCCGACCAATTTAATTACAAATTCGTAATTAATTAAACTATTCTCCAAGTTTCCTTTTCTTCGAACAATTTTCTTAGCATTTTATTATTAATGCCGTGTCCGGTCTTTGAGCCGTTGAAGTGGCCGATTATATAATAGCCGCTTAAATAAATGTCGCCGATAAAATCAAGTGCTTTATGACGAACAAACTCATCCGCGTAGCGTAAACCTTCTTTATTTACCACACCATTATCATCAACTAAAATCGCATTATCAAGCGTACCGCCACGTGCTAAGCCAAGTTTATGCAGATGATCGATTTCATGCTTAAAACCGAAAGTGCGAGCGCGACAAATATCGCCTTTAAAAGAATTAAAAGTTGAGTGATAATCGAATTTCTGAGTCTTGACATGTTTATGGTTAAAATCAATATGTAAGTCAATAGAGAACTCTTTGGCTGGCTCAATTTCAATGAATTTGTCCTTATCTTCAATACGAAATTTTTTGATAATTTCCATGAAGCGGCGATTTTCACTTTGTTGTTCGACACCGGCGCATTCAATCAAGAAAATAAATGGTTCGGAGCTGCCATCCATGATCGGCACTTCGCTATTATCGATTTCGATTATTAAATTATCGATTCCGGCACCCCAAATAGCAGCCATTAAATGCTCTATCGTGGAAACTTTTACACCATGTTCATTAGCAATTGTCGTGCCTAAATTTGTATCAACGACATTGCGATAATCAGCTTTAATTTCGCCATTTGCAATATCAGTGCGCTTAAAGGTTATGCCATTATTGCATGGTGCGGGAAGTAGCGTCATTGTTACCTTTTCGCCATTATGTAATCCAACGCCGTTGCAACTTACTTTGCTTGCGATTGTTTTTTGTGCTATGGGAATCATAAATATATTCGTTAACTGTTGTTTACGAAGTTATATAAAGTTTGCTTACTAAATCAAAGGAAAATTTGTTACAAAACATTACTTACATCTAGCTCGATCTGGCTTTTTAATTCTTCAAGCGAACTAAATTTTATTTCCGGCCTGATAAAATCAATAAATTCGACTATTACTTTTGTACCGTAAATTTCTTGGTTAAAATTCGGAATGTGAGTTTCGAAAAGCGGAGAAAAATTATTTTGTAATGTCGGTTTAATGCCGAAATTAGTGATTGAAGGAAGCTTTTGATCTAGGTGCGGAATGTAAGTAGAGGTTTTGTAAACGCCGAATTTCGGTTTAATAATATGCGGTTTTGGTTTAATATTAAGAGTTGGAAATCCAAGACTGGCTGCTAGTTTACGACCATGTTCAACTTGGCCTTCGATGCTAAAATTATAATTTAAAATTTTGTTTGCATCAGTTATCAACCCTTCCGCTATAAGCTTTCTGACATTGCTTGAAGAACATAATTGTCCATCTTTTTTTATGGCGGCAATTTGCGTTACCGGAAAATCAAATTTTTGCAAAGTAGAAATATTTCCTTCCCGATTTTTGCCAAAAGAAAAATCATGGCCGATTGTTAAAAATTTTGTGTTTATTTTTTTTAGTAAAATGTCATTTATAA
The DNA here is from genome assembly GCA_964506725.1 of uncultured Rhizobium sp. Classification (GTDB taxonomy): domain Bacteria; phylum Pseudomonadota; class Alphaproteobacteria; order Rickettsiales; family UBA1997; genus UBA2645. Next base: position 45,580 of record CAZDLU010000012.1, on the reverse strand, counting down.
AATCATTGGCCGAAACCTGTGAAAGCGCTTGATTAAAGGGTAGAACAATTGCATAATCAATTTTATTCTCAGAAAAAATCTCTAGTTTTTTTGCTAAATTGGTAATTAAAAAATCTTCTTTTTGTTTACTGAAAAAATTTTCCGGATGTGGTGTGAATGTCAGAATTGCTGAGGCTAAATTATTTTCTTTGGCGATTTTTTTAACGTGATTGATAATATTTAAATGACCAAAATGTACGCCGTCAAAATTGCCGATGGTGAGCGAGGTAGGAGGCAGTTGAATTGTTTTTAGATTGCGGATTATAATCATTTAGAAAAGAATATAAATCGAGATGACCCCTCACCCTAACCCTCTCCCTCAAGGGGAGAGGGGACAAGAGTAATTCCCTCTCCCTCAAGAGGACGCTTAAGAGTAATTCCCTCTCCCCTTGAGGGAGAGGGTTAGGGTGAGGGGTCATCTCGATTTTTAAGTTTTTACTATAACCATCAATTTAATTTTTTAAATGATAAAAATTTTATCACTAATTTTTATTTGCTTCCTAAGCCTGTCAGCGCAGGCTTTCGAATATGGAATTTCAACTTTCGGTGACTTAAAATATTCAAAAAACTTTTCTCATCTAAATTACGTAAATCCAACAGCACCAAAGGGCGGGTCCGTGCGATTCGGGGCGGAAGGAACATTTAATAATTTAAATCAATTCATTTTAAAAGGCATCTCGGCGACAGGTCTTAACTATCTTTATGACAGTTTATGCGAAGGTAATGACGATGAAATTTCGGCTTGTTACGGACTGGTAGCGGAGGGCATAAAGCTTACAGATGACGGCATCGAGTTTAAATTAAGAAAAAACGCTTATTTTCACGACGGCAAAAAAATTACGGCTGATGATGTGGTTTTTTCTTTTAATACCCTGGTTAAAGATGGGCATCCGTCTTACAAAATGGTGTTTCGCGAAGTTAGTGCGGTAAAAAAAATAAATGATTTTCAAGTAAAATTTTTCTTCAAAAAAAATCATAATCGTAATCTGCCTTTGTCAATTGCGGCCTTGCCGGTTTTGCCGAAACATTTTTATGAAAAAAATGATTTTTCTAAAACTACCATGACACCACCTTTAGGTTCTGGGCCTTACAAAATAAAGGAAGTAAGCCCGGGTAAATCAATTACTTTCGAGCGTGTAAAAAATTATTGGGCGAAGGATTTAGCGATTAATCGCGGGCGTTATAATTTTGATGAAATTACTTTTGATTATTATCGCGATAATAATGTTTTGATCGAGGCTTTTAAAGCGCAAAAATATGACTTAAGGCAGGAAAGTATAGCGCGCAATTGGGCTAACGCTTACAATATTGATGCGGTAAAAAACGGCGAAATTATAAAAAAAGAAATTCCGCATGAAGCGCTAAATCCGATCCAAACTTTTGTTTTGAACTTACGGCGCGAGAAGTTTCAAGACTTGGCGCTGCGTAAGGCGATGACTTATGCTTTTGATTTTGAATGGTTGAAAAAGCATATTTTTTATAACTCTTACGAGCGCACCGAAACTTACATTTCTAACAATGAATTTTCTTATAAAAATTTTGCAATGCCGAAAACGGAAGGTGATGGTTTTAATCGTAAAAACCTCTTGAAAGCTAGAGAAATCTTGGCGGAAGCCGGTTATAAAATTGTTGATAATAAATTAATTTCTAAAAAAGGTGAGGTGGTTGAGGTGGAATTTTTAATCGACACCCCGGCATTTGAGATGATCGCAGCTCCTTTTGTTAAAAATTTACGCAAACTGGGAATTCAAGCCAAAGTGCGTTTTATCGAGGAAAATCAATATCAGACAAGGGTTAATAATTTTGATTACGATGTAATTGTCGGCATGTTCGGTCAATCGTTTTTTCCGGGAAACGAGATGTTTGCTTATTATCATTCTTCTCAAAAAAATATTAAAGGAAGCAGAAATTTAGCGGGTTTGGATGATAAAGTAGTTGATGAGTTAGTAGAGAAAATTGCCAAAAGCCGCGATAAATCCGAACTAAAAAATCTTTGTCAAAGACTTGATAAAAGAATGCTAGAGAATTACTATATGATTTTGCAGTGGCATAATGACACTTACCGGATTTTATATCGCGATATTTTTGCGATGCCGAAGGTGATGCCGAAATATTCGCTGGCTGTTGATAGTTGGTGGGTAAAATAAAACTCCTAGTTACTCTGAGCCTGTCGAAGAGTGTGTTTGCGCTCGGACTCTCAACCACACTCTTCGACAGGCTCAGAGTGACTATGAAGTGCTTTTAAAAATTAAAATATTTATGTTTATTCAAACCGAAGAAACTCCAAATCCTTTAACATTAAAATTCATCCCCGATGGTGAAAAAGTTTTGGAAAATGGTACAGCGGAATTTAAAAATCAAAAGCAAGCTGCCACTAAGTCTCCCTTGGCTTTGCAACTTTTTGAAATATCGGGAATTGATGCGGTTTTTTTTGGTAAAGATTTTATTACTATAACAAAATCTGACAAAACTGACTGGTCAAAAATCAAAGCGGAAATTATTGCAACAATTATGGATTTTTATGTTGCCGGCAAGCCTATAATGTTTGAGCAAAAAGCTATTGAGACCAGTAATGACGAGGATAGCGACATTGTTAAACAAATTAAAGAATTAATCGAAATTAAAGTGCGCCCTGCTGTTGCAATGGATGGCGGCGATATTATTTTTCATTCTTTTGAGGATGGGATTGTAAAATTGCAGTTGAAAGGTTCTTGTTCTGGTTGTCCAAGTTCGACTATTACTTTGAAAAATGGGATTGAGAATATGCTTAAACACTATATTCCTGAAGTGGAAGCTGTGGAACAGGTGGAGGAATAAAATATAAGCGTTCGTAGCTCAACTGGATAGAGTGTTGCTTTCCGAAGGCAAAGGTTGTGGGTTCAAATCCCGCCGAGCGCACCATTAAATAATACCAAGTTCAAACAAACCCCTCATCCTAACCCTCTCCCTCAATGGGAGAGGGAAAAGCTCCGAGTAACTCCCTCTCCCATTGAGGGAGAGGGTTGGGGCGAGGGGTTTGTTTCTACTGCTTTGTAAATTTTATGAAAAAACAAAATGTAAACGCGGGATTATTAATCATCGGAGACGAGATTCTATCCGGGCGTACGGTTGATAAAAATATAAATTTTTTGGCAGTTGGCTTAAGCGAAATCGGAATTAATTTGCGTGAAGTTCGTGTAGTTCCTGATATTGAAGAAGAAATTATTTTTGCTTTAAATGAAATCCGCAAAAAATTTGATTATATTTTTACAAGTGGCGGTATTGGTCCTACGCACGACGATATTACTGCCGAATCTGTAGCAAAAGCTTTTGCTGATAAATTAGTAAAAAATAATGAAGCAGAAGAAATTTTAATTCATCATTACGGCAAGGAAAATGTTAATGAAGCGCGTTTAAAAATGGCTTTCGTGCCAAGCCGCGCAAGCTTGCTTGATAATCCCGTTTCTTCGGCTCCGGGTTTTAGAATTGAAAACGTTTTTGTAATGGCGGGAGTGCCGAAAATTTTTCAAGCTATGTTTGCGGCAGCAAAAAAAGAATTGATTGGAGGCGCTAAAATAAAAGCTCAAGAATTAAAAGTTAGCTTAACGGAAAGTATAATTGCCAAAGATTTTTCTGATTTGCAAAAAAAATATCCGCAAGTGGTAATGGGCAGTTATCCATTTGATGGCGGTACTTCACTGGTTTTCCGTAGTTATGATTACGATGCGCTGGCAAAATCGCAAAAAGAAATGATTGAAATTCTTGCAAGAATAAAATCTGATTCCATAATCGAAATTACATAAATAGATTTTTTATTTCATGGAAAAAAAACTAGCCGAAATAGCTAAAGAGAATAACGAAGAGACCAAAGAGTATTTTGATTTTATCAAGGCTTCTGTGGCTGATGGCTCTTACTTTCGTGATGCTTGGGATTGGTATTTTTTCCGCTATGTTTCACCGATTTGCGATAGAACATTATTGATGTTTGGTGCGATAATTGCTGCGGTAGTTTTGTATTTTTTGATTCAAATGGTACAATCAGCGTTTCCTCTGGTTGAAAGAGACCCAATTTTTATTCGCTCTACCGATCAATCACTTTATTTTCCGCATTTAGTTGAATTAAGGCCAAAACCGAATAAAGCGAATTATGATCCGAAAGTTGTAAGTGTTGATGATGCTGTGTTGAAATATCTGCTTTCGCTTTATGTGAAAAAACGTGAAGGTTATGATTTTAGTAATGCTGAGGTTTATGATGTAAATAAAAAATTTAATTATATCAGAAATAATTCTTCGCCTGAAGAATATGAAGCCTTCCAGATTTTAATGAGTAAGAGTAATCCTGACAGTCCAATAAATAATTTTGGTAAAAATATTAAAAAAACAGTGGAAATACAATCTGTTGATTTAATTAAATCCAATCCGATTGATTTTAAAAGTAAGGCAATAAATTTCTTAACGGTGCAAATTCCGACAGCTGCCCAAATTAAGTTTACGGTTATCACAACTACATGGGATGATGCGGATAAAAAAGAAGAAAAACAAGATTATGTTGCTAAAATTTCTTTCTATTTTTCCGGTGTTAGAAAAGATAATGGTGAATTACGCTTCATGATTAATAAATATGAATTATTTAAAGTGAAATGAAAAAATTCCTAATTTTCTACATGATTTTTTTTGTTTCGCTTAACGCTTCTGCCGCGCAGATGCCGCGCTATTTGGGAAGCGAAAAGAAATTCAGAAGTTATGTGTATAATCCAAATGACGTTTATCGTTATATTGGGCATTACACATATCAAGGTTTTATTGAATTTGAACCGGGTGAGACAATCAGCACGATTTCTATGGGTAATCCGTCGCTTTGGCTTTTTGAACAGCTGGGAAATCGCTTGTTTCTAAAGCCAGTTGGCGAAGATAATTCTGAAACCAATATGACGGTAATTACTGATAAAAGAGTTTATCATTTTGAATTATATGCCAAAGAAGCAAAGAATATTAATGACAAGGATTTAATTTTTGTGGCAAAATTTGTTTATCCTGATGAGAAAGACAAGAACATTGTCGAATTTCCTAAAATCGCGGCTTCTGACGAGCCTGACATGCGCGATTTGTCTAGTTATAATTTTAATTATCAATATACCGGCGAATCTACAATTGCGCCGATTAAAGTCTTTGATAATGGTGAATTTACTTATTTCCAATTTACGGCAAAGAATGCCGAAATTCCGGCGATATTTACTGTTGATGCGCAAGGTTTTGAATCCTTAGTAAACTTTAGATCGGCCGGTAGCTATATAATTGTTGAGCGTGTTTCGCCGCAATTTACATTGCGTAGCGGCAGTGACATAGTTTGTGTTTATAATATGAGCCTATATTCTACCGGTCGCCTTAAACAACTAAATAAAAAAGAAGGTGCGCCGCAAATGACGGCTTTTCCAACTCCGTCAATGCCGAATGTTCCTTACGGCTCAACTCCGGTAATGGCGCCGCCAACTGTTGCGCCTTCAATGCCTATGCCGGATATGCCGCCTTCTTTGACTAAACTTCCTTAAATAAATGACGAACGAAAATTATAATCACGCTATTTCTGAAAAAAAATGGCAGCAAATTTGGAATGAAAAAAATATTTTTGCTTTTGATGAAAAAAGTGCCAAGCAAAAATATTATGTGCTGGAAATGTTTCCCTATCCATCGGGAAAAATTCATATGGGACATTTGCGCAACTATACAATTGGTGATGCCATAGCGCGTTTTAAAAAACAGCAAGGCTTTAATGTTTTGCATCCTATGGGTTTTGATGCTTTCGGTTTGCCGGCTGAAAACGCGGCTTTAGAACATAAAATTCATCCGCAAGATTGGACTTTGGCCAATATCGAAAACATGAAAAAAGAGTTGAAATCAATTGGCTTGTCGATTGATTGGAGTCGCGAACTCGCTACTTGCTTGCCTGATTATTACAAACACGAACAAAAAATTTTCATCGATTTTGTTAAAAATGGATTGGCCTATCAAAAAGAATCTTTCGTAAATTGGGATCCGATTGACAACACGGTTTTGGCGAACGAACAAGTTATAGACGGCCGCGGTTGGCGGTCTGGGGCATTGGTGGAAAAAAAGAAATTGAAACAATGGTTTTTGAAAGTTTCTGATTTTAGTGAAGAATTATTGAATGAATTAAAAAATTTAAAAGGTTGGGACGAGCGCGTTCTAAGCATGCAAGAAAAATGGATCGGCAAAAGTGAAGGCGCCTTAGTTGATTTTTCCTTGAGCACCCGAGCACCCGAGCACCCAAGCACCATAACAATCTACACAACTCGCCCCGACACATTATTCGGCGCATCTTTCATCGCCATTTCACCGCATCATCCTTTAGCTTTAGAGCTTGCCAAAACAAACTCTGAAATAAAAAATTTCATCGAAGAATGCAATCGCAGCGCGGTTGACGAACAAACTTTGGAACAGCAAGAAAAGAAAGGTCTAAAAACCGGTTTGCAAGTTATTCACCCGCTTGATGAAAAAATAAAATTAGATATTTATATCGCCAATTTTGTCTTGATGGAATATGGCACGGGTGCGATTTTTGGCTGTCCGGCACATGATGCGCGCGATTTTGAATTTGCTAAAAAATATAATTTGTCGATTCGTCGAGTGGTTGACCCCTACCCGAAGTTGCAAGCAGCTTCGACCCTAACTCAAGGGGAGGGTGATAATACATTGCCTTATCTTGAAGATGGAGTTGTTATTAATTCTGATTTTTTAAACGGCAAAACAACCGCAGAAGCCAAAAAATTTATCATCGATTTTTTAGAAAAAAATAATTTAGGCAAAAGAAAAATCAATTATCGTTTACGCGATTGGGGTGTTTCGCGTCAGCGTTATTGGGGTTGTCCGATCCCGATTTTATATTTGGAAGATGGTTCGGTTGTGACAGTTCCGGAAGAAGAATTGCCGGTGGAATTGCCGCGCGATGTTGAGTTTAATGGTATGGGAAATCCTTTGGCAAATCATCCGACGTGGAAATATACAACTTATAAAGGTCAAAAAGCGATTCGCGAAACTGATACTTTTGATACTTTTTTTGAAAGCTCGTGGTATTTTTTGCGTTACATTTCACAACCGGAAAACAAGGCTTTCGACAAGGATTTAGCTAATAAATTTATGCCGGTCGATCAATATATCGGAGGTGTTGAGCATGCGGTTTTACATTTGCTTTATGCTAGATTTTTTACTAAAGCGTTAAAAAAATGCGGATACTTGGATGTCAACGAACCCTTTAAAAATCTGCTTACTCAAGGTATGGTTTGTCATCAAACTTATAAAGATAAAAAAAGCGGTAAATGGTTATTTCCTTTGGAAGCACTTGAAAAACCAGCGGAAGAAGTGGTTGTAGGCCGCAGTGAAAAAATGAGTAAATCGAAAAAAAATACCGTTGAACCGTTGCGTATTGTTGAAAGTTATGGTGCAGATGTTGCGCGCTTATTCATGCTTTCCGACACACCGCCGCAGCGTGATTTAGATTGGTCGGAATCGGGAATTGACGGAGCATGGAAATATGTGAATCGCCTTTGGCGGTTGGTGTATAATGCTCAGAGCTTAGTGCTTGGCGAAGTTGTTTCGGATTTTGCAATAATAAAACTTACTCACAAAACCATCGCCGCCGTACAAGACGAATATGAAAAAATGTCTTTTAACCGCGCCATTGCTAAGATACGCGAGTTTTCGAATGAGTTAGAAAAATTCAATCCGAAAACTGACGAAGAAAAATCAGCCATGAAATTTGCCCTAAATAATTTGGTAATTTTATTTTCACCAATAATGCCGCATTTAGCCGAAGAATGTTGGCAAGCGCTTGGGAATAAAGGCTTGGTGAGCGAAACGGAATTTCCTGAATTTGATGAAAAATTAATTGTTGATGATAGTTGTAAGGTCGCGGTGCAAGTGCTTGGAAAGCTTCGCGCCGTAGTTGAGATGACTAAAGGATTGCCAAAAGAAGAAATGGAAAAATTGGCTTTAACCAATGAAAATGTACAGAAATTTATTGATGGAAAAGAGATAAAAAAAATTATTGTGGTGCCGGATAAGTTGGTGAACGTTGTAGTGTAGATATTTAGGCAATCCCGGCACCAGATTCAATTTCACCTTCTTTGTCTGCTAAGGAAGACGCTGCTACGCTTGCCGCTGCCACCCCTGGAATGCTTAAAATATCTTCTCCTGAAATGCGACGATAAACTTCTTCTAATTCTTCATCGCTATGGCTAATTGCAAATCTTTTTACTTTGTCTAAAAATTTGTAAGCTTTACGATGAAGATATGCCATTTCTTCTATTTCTATTTCCTTAGGAGCATCACTAGCCGCTTCTTCGTCATCTAAACTATATCTAGCTTTTTTAGTATGAAGTGCAATTTTTTGTTCTAAAGTCCTTCTTTTTTTTGATGTTTCTAAAACAGCATCATCCTTAGCATCAGAAGATTTTACAAATTTCGAACTTTGACTTAGTTGCAAAATCTCTTCCGGAAGAAAAAAAGTTATAGGTCGCAAACCAAATATTTCATCTTTCTTATCATGAGAGGTTGGTTTTAGTTTTGATAAAAAATCATTCATAGATAAAGCAATTTCTAAAAATGCTAAAGCATCTGTGCCGCAATATCCAAAGCCGGGCTGGCGAGTGGTTTCTAATGCAAATCGAACGTCTTCACCACTCTTAATAATTTTTCCTATAGAATTATGTTCAATATATATTTTTGCATCTTTAAACTCATTATCATTTCTTACCATATTAAAAATTTCTTTTTTTCCCATGGTGTCAGAAAAAATAATATTTGCCTCTCCACCTTTTCTTATGAATAAAATTGGTGTAGCATGGCCCGTAGAATCTATAAAACAAAATCCAATTTTTTTATCTCCTTCAGAAGAATTAAAATGACTTAATAATTTTCTAAGATCTATTTCTCTGTCTAAAACAAAAATACTAATACCATATTTTAATCGACAATCTTCAGCTATAAGCATAGATCCTTTTAATGTTGGATCTATAATATGGTCTTCATTGGTATAAATAACGCCATCTATTAATCGGCCATGTTCTCTAATGGAGAAAAAATCCTTAAAATTAAAATGATCTCTTTTGACTTTACCTAGCCCTTCTTTTTCTTCTTCGCTTATTTTAGATTTTGATTGAATAAAGTCGCTAAATTTTGAAGGGACAGAACTTCTAGACATAAACTAGATTGATTACTTATTAATCTTTTGCTATCACAATCTCCGGTAAATCAATTTTTACCAATCCTTTCTTCAAATTCACTTCCGGAAAAAATTTATTCTTAAACGGAAAATTTTCGATTTTGCCGAGATTTTTTTCTTTATCTGCGTGATCAAATTCTATTTCTAATATGCCACCAGCCCCGTAATCATGCACATCCAAGACCTTACCAATTTTTTTATCATTCATATCAACAACATTTAAACCAATTAAATCAACATAATAAAATTCATTCTCGTCAGTTTCATCCAAATCATCGCGGCTAACAAAAATTTCTTTATTACGTAAAAGCTCTGAAGCATTGCGGTCGTTAATTCCATCGATCTTGGCAATAAACAATGTTCCGTTCGCGGAAGTGCCAATTGCAGTTTTATTTTTATTACTGATTTTTAATTTTAAAGAATTACCGCTTTTGTCGAAAAGATTATATTTTTCAATTTTTTCCGGAACTTCCGCATAGCTGATAATCTTGACTTCGCCCTTGATTCCAAAAGCTGAAATTATTTTTCCGATCAAGATATTTTTAGTCATTCTTTTTGATTTCTTTAAATTCTAAAGGTCGATATTCGCGCGCTAGATTTTCTAAAGCGGCGTTGATAAAGGTAACTCTTTTCTTGTCAAAAAATCCGGAAGCAATATCAACATATTCGTCAATTATAACTTTCAGCGGAGTGTCGGGAGTAAGCTTAAACTCTAAAGCCGAGAGTTGTAAAATATGTCCGATAACCTCATCAATATTTTCTAAATTAAAATTCCCTTTTAAAAATTCATTTACTTCTTCATTAATTTTTTTATCTGAAATTGCACCAGCAATCAAATTATTTAAAAAATTTTCATCAATTTTTTCACGATAAGAAGCAATATCCCAATCGGGATCTATCAAATAATTATCGATGACATCATTTTTGATTTCCTCGATATTTTTTTCACCATTCAAAAAATTATACTGATATAAAACCTGTATCGCCATTAAACGTGACATTGTACGCTTACGATTCAAAATTACCGCTTTAGTTCTTTTCATTTAATTGCATAATATATTGGCTAACGTATACTTCCTGCGCAAGAGTTTGCAGTTAAAAACCACAATTTTCAAGTCTAAAAAATAAAAAAATGAAATATTTAACTTATAAATTAGTTAAAGATCGTGATGAAGCTTTTGTAGAAAAAGTTGCGATTAATGATATCGCAAAAAAAGTAGGGACACCTTTCTATTGCTATTCAAAACAGGCGTTGATCGAGAATTATCAAGGTTTTGTTGATGCTTTTGCAAATGCTAAAATTTCTGATTATAAAATTTGTTATGCGATAAAAGCCAATTTTAACATTAATTTGGTGAGAGTTTTGGCTGGTCTTGGATCGGGAATTGACGCGGTTTCAGCCGGTGAAATATTTCGCGCGATTAAAGCCGGGATTGATCCGCAAAAAATTGTTTTTGCCGGAGTTGGTAAAACTAAAGAAGACATTGAGTTTGCTCTAAAATCAGGTGTTGAAGAATTTTCGGTTGAATCAATTGCCGAAATGTTTTTGCTTAACCGAGTTGCAGTTTCGTTAAATAAAAAAGCCAAATTTTCTCTGCGAGTCAACCCGGACGTGGATGCGGGAACGCATGACAAAATTTCTACGGGCAGAAAAGGTGATAAATTCGGCGTTGATATTAATGAGGCGGAAAGAATTTACGCACAAGCTAAACATTTACCGGGCCTTGAAATATATGGCATTGCCATGCATATCGGTTCGCAAATTACCACGATTGAGCCTTTTGTTGCGGCATTTTCTAAGCTGGAAGCGCTTTGCCTAAAATTACGCGCCGAAGGTCATAACATCCAAGCCCTTGATTTTGGCGGCGGTATTGGCATTTTATATAAAAATGAAAATACTTTAGTGCTTGAGGAATATGCAAAATTAATTGGAAAAATTGCTAATAATTTAAAAGTAAAAGTTACAATTGCGCCGGGCAGGGCGATGGTTGGAAGCGCGGGAATTTTGGTTACAAAAGTTATTTTTTTAAAAGAAGCCGGTGATAAAAATTTTGTGATAATTGACGCAGCGATGAATGATTTGATGCGCCCGGGACTTTATGGTTCTTATCACGAGCTTTTACCTGCGGTCAAAAAAATCGGCAAAAAAAATGTTTATGATTTAGCCGGACCGATTTGTGAAAGCACTGATATTTTAGCAAAAAACCGTGAATTAGTTGAGCCGAAATCAGATGATTTGCTAATCCTCTGCAGTGCCGGGGCATATGGTTCGGCGATGGCTAATGAATATAATTGCCGGCCGTTAATTCCGGAAATTTTGGTGGATGGTTCTGAATTTAAAATAATTCGCAGAAGGCCAAATTTTGACGAGATGATGCGGTTTGAAATATAACGAATGCAGGAATAGAAATGAAGTTACTCCCACACAAATTTTACCTTCAAAACACCGATGAAGTAGCAAAACAACTGCTTGGAAAATTAATTACCATTGAAACAAAAACCAAGAAATTCAAAGCCATAATTACCGAAACTGAAAGTTATCATGGTAACGATCCGGCTTCGCACGCTTCAAGAAGTCGAACCATCCGCAACGAGCCAATGTTTTGGCGCGGCGGCTATCTTTACGTTTATCTGATTTATGGCATGTATTATTGTCTAAACGTCATAACTGAAGGTGAGAATTATCCGTCAGCAGTTCTGATTCGCGGAGCCAAAATAATTGAGCCGGAAGAAAAATTGCTTGATGGGCCCGGTAAGCTGTGCCGCTATTTGGGCATTGATAAAAGTTTTGACCGTTTAGAAATTTCCGGTTTGAAGAAAAGTCAATCTTGTTTTAAGATTTATGACATTGGTTTAAAGCCTGATTTTAAAGCAACGCCGCGAATCGGCATTACAAAGAATAAAGAAGCGTTGTTACGGTTTGTGGTGGTGTAAAAACTATTATTCGTCGCCTTTAGATTTTCCTCTTCTTCGTTTTAATGATGATGGTTTACCATTGCCGCCAATAGCTGCGGCAGTTGATGGTGTTTCACTTGTATCTTCTGTTGTTGCGGGATCTAGTTTTGCTCTTGATCTTGTAATTCTTACACTGGATGATGCAAATTCTTTTAAAGAAGAAGATGCTGTCGCGGCTTCGGAAGCGGCAGCTAAAGCAGCGTTCTTTTGTTGCTTTAGTGGTTTAGGTTGTTCTTCAATATCATCATCTTCTCCCTTTGAATCACGAGCATGATCACTGCTAGCAGCTGCGAACGCTGCAATATCGGGAGCCGGTTCTGTAGTGGAAGCCGCAGCCGCATCTGTAGTACTGGAATCCGGCTCTGTAATGGAAGCTGAAGCGGCTGCTGTTGGGACAGTTTCGCTAGCAGTTGTCGACATTAGCTTTTTATAATAAGTAACTAACTTTGAATCTTCTGGAAGATCGATTTTTTGATATTGGGATTTTGAATTTAATTTAAGATTAATTATAAAATCGTCGACAGTTGTTGTTGATTCTTTTAACGCGCTTTCAAGTTTTTCCTGTATAAAGACTCCTCGGGATTGACGTAAATTACGCCCAATCAGGGTATCAATAGTTTTGGTTTCTGATCCCAAAAATTCTCCGGAAGTTTTTAGAAGAGCGATAGCTTTATCCCTTAATTCTAAAATTTTATTCATGGTATCGGGATTAATGATATTACTTAATGCTTCTGATGCCTTATCTCGTAATGCCGGAACTTTTTCACTATTGACAAAAGTATGAAATAAAGTTTCGGTATTAGTATATTTTAAATTTTCTAAAAGATTTTTTAAAAATTTTTCATTTGTAGATGACTTAAGAATGCCTTTAAGAACTAAATACAAATTATATTCATCACACTTAAAATCTTCGCAATCCCATAATTCTTTTTGTAACAACGAATTGAAACCTTTAGTAAAGCCGATTGAGACAAGATTTAATGCAGCTTGAGCTCTATCATTGATTTTTTTAAAACCTTTTATGCAATTTAAGGTATTTGTCCCATTATCTGCTGTTGTATCAATTAGATCTATAGTGATTCCTTTGGCTAAAGAATCATTTATTATTTTGTAGGCTACATCAAAGTGACCTCTGATTAAAGCATACATTATTGCTGTTCCACCAGAGGAATCGGTAGCATTTGCTTGCGCTCTTGTGGAAAGAGCTGTTCGCAAAATATTGCCTTTATTGAATTCGGTAATTGATGATGCCTCTGCAATTAAGCGGTTATTATCTTTAATTTGATTAGACAGAGCATTTAAGATTATTCCTAAATTGTCATATGCTGCTCGTGTAGAGAATTCTCTTGCGGCATTAGGAATGGCTCCTTTTTTAAGTAACAAATCTACTGCCGCAACTTGTTCATCCGTTGCTATTGCTGTAATTTTAGTTTGAACTGTTTTCACGATTTCTTCTAACTCTTTGTCCAGTTTTTGCTGTTCTTCGCTCTTCATTTTATTTTATAAAAATTAAAAATTTTAAATTGCTCTGAGGTTTTTATTATTTAAAATATTCTTTGCAAGCTTAAAAAATTTATTTTGAAATTGTATTTGAAGCAGAGCAATTTTTTATTTCGTTATTACAAAAACTTTATATCATCATAAAAAATCCAATGTTATTTCTCCGGCGCTCGAATGGTAATAAAAGAGCGACCAAAATGGATATAGAGGTTATTTATGTTTGATCCGATTCTCCTTGCCCGCATTCAATTCGCCTTCACCATTTCTTTTCACATTCTTTTTCCTGCTTTCACCATTGGTCTTGCCAGTTATCTCGCGGTTCTGGAATTTAATTATCTCAGAACAAAAAACGAAACTTACAAAGAAATTTATTTATTTTTAGTAAAAATTTTCGCTATCACCTTCGGTATGGGTGTGGTTTCGGGCATCGTAATGTCTTACGAATTCGGCACAAATTGGTCTGGATTTTCACGAAAATTCGGCAATGTTTTAGGGCCGCTTTTGAGCTTTGAGGTTTTAACGGCATTTTTTTTAGAGGCTTCCTTCTTAGGAATAATGCTGTTTGGTTGGAGTAGGGTTTCTAAAAAAATGCATTTTGCAGCAACCTTAATTGTAGCGATCGGAACTTTAATTTCGGCATTTTGGATTTTATCTGCTAATAGTTGGATGCAGACACCGCAAGGCTTTGAAGTGATTGACGGAGTTTTTTATCCGATTAATTGGTTTGCCATAATTTTTAATTCATCATTTCCATACAGATTTTTACATATGGTACTTGCCTGTTATCTTACTACGGCCACAACGATTTGTGGTATTTCGGCATGGTTTTTATGGCAGCAAAAAAATTTAGCGCAAGCTCGAATCATGTTTAAAATGAGCATAATTTTTATCGCGATTTTTGTACCGCTGCAAATTTTTGTCGGCGATTTGCACGGTTTGAATACGCTTAAATATCAACCGGCAAAAATTGCGGCGATGGAAGGAATTTGGGAAAATGAGAAAGGGGCCGGACTTAAGGTTTTCGGTATTCCGGATCAGGTAAATAGAGTTACCAAATATTCAATTGAGATTCCAAAACTTGCCAGCGTAATTTTAAAACATGATGCTAATGCCGAAATAATCGGTTTAAATTCTTTTGAAGAAATACCGCCGGTGGCGCCAGTATTTTTCGCCTTCCGCATTATGGTCGGCATTGGATTTCTCATGTTGATTTTAGGAATTTTTGGAGCGATCCTAAATTGGCGCAAAAAACTTTTTGAAAAAAAATGGTTACAAATTTTTGCCATGTTAATGACACCGATGGGCTTCATAGCGCTACTCGCCGGTTGGTTTGTAACTGAAATCGGCCGCCAACCTTATGTTGCTTACGGGCTGGTAAAAACAAATGAAATTGCATCGGTAATTTCATCAACGCAAGTCTTGATCTCGCTAATTTCTTTTATTGTGGTTTATTTTATAATTTTCGGTGCTGCAACTTATTACATTTTGCGCTTAATTGTGAAGGCTGCAAGGACATGAAAATGAGTTTGACCGTACGAAGGGGTTTTTTCTGACTCGTTGCAACGTTCATTTAAAATAATTTTAATATGCTCGATTTTTCTTCTACTTTAAATCTTCCTCTAATCTTCGGCTACATAATCGCCCTTGCGATCTTTATGTATGTTCTGTTGGACGGCTTCGATCTTGGTGTCGGAATTTTATTTCCCTTCGCGCCAAGCGACGATTGCCGCCATAAAATGATGAATTCAATCGCGCCTTTTTGGGATGGCAATGAAACCTGGCTGGTATTGGGCGGAGGAGGGTTATTTGCTTTTTTTCCTCTGGCCTATTCAACAATCCTCCAGGCGGTTTATTTACCGATAATAATCATGCTTTTAGGATTAATTTTTCGCGGAGTTGCTTTTGAATTTCGTTTCAAATCTCATTCTAATTTTGAACAAAAAATTTGGGATTATTCATTTCATTTCGGTTCACTTGTTGCGACATTTTTTCAAGGAATAATTCTTGGCACTTTCATCCGTGGATCGGCGTTAACTTCCGGAACTTTTGCTTGGGTTTCTGATTTTTCAATTACTTGCGGAGTGGCTTTGGTGTTTGGCTATTCCTTGCTTGGCAGCACATGGATAATTATGAAAACCGAAGGCATCACCGATATTTGGGCGCGCAAAATTTCTTATTATTTGATGATGATTTTAACTCTTTTTATCGGACTAATAACTTTATGGACACCATTTTTAAATGAAAAAATCTCTGAAAGATGGTTTAGCCAAGACAATATTTTTTATTTAATTCCTTTGCCGATAATTGCCATCGGAGCCTTGATTTATCTGATAAAATCACTTATAGCAAAAAAAGAAAGAGCGCCATTTTTTGCTATGATTGTAGTTTTTATTTGTTCTTATATTGGATTAATTTTTACAATTTTTCCATATATCGTGCCTTACGAAATTACTTATGAGCAAGCGGCGGCATCAAGTAAATCGCTGTCATTATTACTGATTGGAGTTGCGATAATTTTGCCGGTGATTTTATGTTATACCGCTTACTCCTACTTCGTTTTTCGCGGTAAAGCTAAATCAGATAGTTTGTACTAATTTCAGCTGTAAATTCTTCAACCATAAAATTGCACCGGTAATTTTTTTATCGGAAAAAATATTTTTTACTAACTCGCAGTACAGCGAAATTTGTTTCTGATATTCTTGTGGAATCTTGTCCGGAGCGTTCTCGTCAGATTTATAATCAATAATCAAAACTTCATTCTTGGTAATTTTCATTAAATCAATTCGATAAATATTTCCGTTAGAAATAATTTCGGTTTCGCATTTTATTTCATCACTAAAAATTTCTGCAAATAGCTCTGAGCATAGGAAATTATTGACTTCATCGCTTGTTAATTTTTTTTCTTTTTCAGATAAAAATGCGGAATTTGCAATTAAGTTTTGTGCGATTTGTAACAGCCAGGATTTTTCTTGGTGGTAGTTTTTGCCGAATATTTCAAGAATTTTATGTATCAGTTTTCCGCGAAGTTGAGATTGGGTAATTGTCTTTTTTAATTGAAAGTGTAGTGAGTGGCGAACAGTCATAGAATGAGGTAAGGATTCAGTAAATATGTTCTCTGAATTCTCTTTATTGTCATTTCGTTTTTCTTCATCTCCGCTTACTATGTAACGATTCGATAATTCCTCCATCAAAACAACATTGCCAACTGTCTCATAAATTATCTGATACCATGAATCCTTATCGTCACTATTGCCAAATCCGGAAATATAGAGCTCATCCTCGGCGCGCGTCATTGCTACATAAAGTAAGCGCAAATATTCATCTTTGGCCTGTAAAAGTTTTTCGTTTTGATATTTTTCTAAAATTTTATTTTGCTTCGATTTGCTCGCCAAATAAACCGGAAAATTCTCCAGCCAAATAATTTTTTCTTTAGTGCTGGGCATTTGTGAAAAGTTATAACAACAATCCGGCATCAGAACTACAGGGGCTTGCAATCCTTTTGCGGCATGCACTGTCGCAATTTTTACGGCATCTTCTTCAGCGCCACTTAGCGAAATTTCAAAATCAAATTTTTCCACAAAATCCAAAAACCTTTGTAAATTTGGCGAAAAATTATTACAGAATTCTAAAACTGCTAAGCAGAATTTATCCAATATTTCTGCGCTCTCAATGCCAAAATAAGCGATTATTTTTTGACGATTATTATTTTTTTCTAAAAGGTTATAAAAAAACTCAAAAGCATTTAAGTTTCTGGCATTAGTAATTATTTCTTCCAATAATTCATTTTTTCCCAAAGCCTTGTAAACACTAGTTTTATCGCGATTTTTAATTAAACAAATTTCTAATAATTTTTCTTCACTAATTGCAAAAAAAGGTGATTTCAGTAAGCAAGCTAAATTCAAATCATCTTCTTGCAAAAGCGCGAATTTAGCGGCTGCAAGTAAATCTTGAATCATTAAATTATCGCTGAATTTTATTTTGCTAAGAGAAGAAAAAGGAATTTGATATTTGTGAAAAAAATTAATTAAACTTTTATCAAAACCGTTAGTGCGGTTACGCAACAAAACCATGAAATCGCTATATCGCAACGGGTCTTTTCTGCCTGGTAAAACTTCTTTATTATTGACGCGCGATTTAATTTTTTTAGCAATAATTTCGGCTAAAATTTCTTTGCCGTTTGGTTTTTTTTCTATATTAAAATCAATTTGCCATGGTGTAATTTTTTCTTTTTCATCAAAAAATTGTGGCCAAATTTCTACTTTTCCCAAACCTTCGCGGATCGGCTTGTGGTCTTGGAAGATACTGATTTTACTGATTGACTTTTTACGATTCTCTTCGGCAAAAACTTTATCAACCGCATTTAAAACTTCACTTAAGGAACGAAAGGAATTATTAAGCTCTATTTTTCTTAATTTATTGTGCAGCTTTTCTTGAAAATAAGAAAAAATCTCTTCGCTAATATTAGGCTCGGCACCTTGAAAACTATAGATTGATTGCTTTTCATCTCCAACAATAAAAATGCTGCGATTTTCTTTACTAGCGCTAAATCCGGAAAAAAAATCTTCGCATAAAGCTTTAACAATATTCCATTGCTGGTGATTGGTATCCTGCGATTCATCAATTAAAATATCGTCGAAACTGCCGTCCATTTTTAATTTTATCCAATCGCGATGTTCAGGGTTTTCCAATAATTTATTGGTGAGATTTATTAAATCATCATAATCCAAAAATGAATTTTGTTTTTTTAATTTAGAATATTCTTGTAATATTTTTCGCGCTACATCCAGTAAATAAGAGGTGTCGTGGCATATTGTAAGAGAAAATAATTGGTCGGAAAAATCAGCAATTTCTTCACATAATTTTTTTCTGATTATTTCGAGATCAATATTTTCTAAAATTTTTTTAGTAAATTTTCTTTCTTCATTTTCTTTAGTAAAAAAAGCCGACTTATAAAAATAAAAATTTTTAGCAGTTGGATTTTGTAAAAATTTTTTTATTTTTAGATAACTTTCAAAGTCACGCTTTCCGCTATTTTCAAGGGCCAAAAGCAATTGCAAAAGTTCGGCCTGACTAATTTCTTGATAAAAATTATGGCAAATTTCATCTTCGGACTTTTCTGTAATATTAAAAAATTTAAAGATTTTTTCCTTATTTACTTCAAGATAATTTTTTTTGTTTAATAGTTGTGAAAGTAACTCGCCGAAGCTTTCTTCGCTTAAGCGACTATTAATTTTGCTAATAAGATTTTTTAATTCCAAATCGTGATGAGCTTGTTTGAAAATTTCTTTTTGGGCTTGTTTAATTAGGAATTTTTCCTGTTTTTCTTCAATAATTTCAAAGTTTGGTGAAATGCCGGCTTCGAATGGAAAAATTTTTATGAAGGTTTGACAAAAGGCGTGAATGGTTTGAATTTTGATTTTGTTTTCATCATCTAAAATCTTACCGAATAAAGTGCGCGCTTTTTTTATTTCTTCGCGATTAGTTGGTTGTCCGCCTAATTCTTGCAATTCTTTTTCTAATTCTTTTTCATTTTTCAAAACCCATGAAGCAAGACGAGAGTTGATGCGCTGTTGCATTTCGGCAGCACCGCTTTTGGTGAAAGTAAGGCAGAGAATTTTGTTTGGTTTAACATCATTAAGTAAAAGTCGTAAGACACGATCGGTAAGAATTTTAGTTTTGCCGGATCCGGCGGAAGCAAAAACCCAGCAGGAATTTTCTGGATCAGAAGCGGTTTGTTGGAGAGATAATGTTTGAGTTAAGTTTTGGTTCATAAAAACTCGTAGTCACCCTGAGCCTGTCGAAGGGTGATTCAAGCCCGTGTACCTTGAATCACCCTTCGACAGGCTCAGGGTGACTATGAGTTTTTTTAAGAATTAGTGCCGCTAACTACGCTATTTTCTTTGTTCTGTAACAAAGTTCGATATTTGGCCACATTCTTATTATGTTCAATTATGCTGCTTGCAAATATATGATCACCTTTGCCGCTTGCTACAAAATATAAATAGTCAGTTTTTGGTGGATTTAACACGGCCTTGATTGATGCGGCACCAGGGTTACAAATTGGGGCAGGGGGAAGACCGTAAATGTTGTAAGTATTAAATGTTGAGCGATTTTGAATATCACTAACTCTAATTGGTCTTTCTAATTTTTTATCGCCGAAAGTAAATGAATAAATAATCGTTGGATCGGATTGCAATTTCATGCCTTTATTTAAGCGATTAACAAAAACTGATGCAACTAATGGACGTTCAGCGGAAATACCGGTTTCTTTTTCAACAATTGATGCCAAAATTATAGCTTCTCTTTTGCTTTTTACCGGAATTGATTTATCACGCTTTTCCCACAGATCATCAATGGTTTTAGTCATGGCAACTTGCATGCGTTTAATAGTTGCAAGCTTTGTGTCATTAAAGGAATAAAAATAGGTTTCCGGAAGCAAAGTTCCTTCTTTTATATCGGCAGGTAATTGCCCGACAATTCCCGGAGCGTGATCTACAATTGTTAGAGCTGTATGGGTTGAAAGGCCTTCGGCAATTGTGATTTTGCGAAAATAAATATAACCTTTTGTTAATTTGTGTAAAATTTTGTAATAGGAAATATTCTTTTCAAAAAAATATTCGCCATAACGCACTTTCGGATCAATGCCTTTGATTAGTTGTGAAATATAAAGAAAAGCGGTCGGGCTTTTAATTACCTGTTCCTTATGCAAAGTTTCTACCACTTGGCGCAGTGTCATGCCGCTTTCGATCAAAATTCTTTTATCTTGGCGATGATAAGAATTTGGCGCGTTAAAATACATTATGATGCACATAACGGCTGCTAAGTAGCAAAAAACGCTTATTGAAAAAAGTTTACAAATGGTAGAAATAAATTTTGCCATGAAATTTTAAATTCTTTTTAAAATCAAGCAGGCATTGGTTCCACCAAAGCCAAAAGAATTTGACATTGCGATGTCAATTTTTCTTTCTTTCGCAGTTTTTGCAACTAAATCAATGTCACAATTAGGCGAAGGATTTTCTAAGTTTAATGTTGGTGGCGCAATATTATTATTGATAGCTAAAATTGAAAAAATCGCTTCAACAGAACCGGCGGCTCCAAGTAAATGGCCAGTTGCTGACTTAGTTGAAGACATTGATAATTTGTAAGCGTGATCGCCAAAAACTTTTTTAACAGATGAAACTTCGATTTCATCACCCAAAGGTGTTGAAGTGCCGTGAGCGTTAATGTAATCAACTTGCTCCGGATTAATTCCTGCATGTTTTAGAGCTAACTTCATAGCATAAGTTGAGCCGCGCCCGCTTGTTTCAGGAGCAGTGATATGATAGGCATCACCGGAAAGTCCATAGCCAATCACTTCAGCGTAAATTTTAGCACCTCTTTTTTTAGCATGTTCATATTCTTCCAAAACCACGATTCCCGCGCCTTCTCCCATTACGAAGCCATCGCGTTTTTCGTCCCAAGGTCTTGAGCCAGCTGTTGGATCATCATTAAATGACGTTGAAAGAGCTCGTAATGCCGCGAAACCGCCAATTCCCACTTCACAAATTGCTGATTCAGCACCACCGGCAATCATTACATCAACGTCGCCATATTCAATCATGCGTGCTGAATCTCCGATTGTATGAGAACCGGTTGCGCAAGCCGTAACAGCTGCATGGTTTGGCCCCATATAGCCGTGTTTAATTGAAACTTGTCCTGAAACCAAGTTTATCAAACTTGCCGGAATGAAAAATGGACTGATTTTTCTAATACCTTTTTCTTTCATGGTAACAACAGTATTCTGAATAGCCGGCAAACCGCCAATGCCGGAACCAATCATAATGCCGGTGCGATATTTTTGTTCTTCAGTTTCGGCAACCCAGCCGGAATCAGCAATTGCTTGGTCTGCCGCTGCAATTCCTAGATGGATAAAGCGATCCATTTTGCGCTGTTCTTTAACATCAACATATTTGTTTACATCGAATAAATCGGGGCCTTCACCGCATTTTACTTCACCGGCAATTTTGCAAGGCGATTCGGTAGGGTCGAAAATGGTAATTTTACCAATTCCTGATTCAGAATTAATTAGCTTTTTCCAAGTGCTATGTATATTGGCAGATAAAGGCGTCACAGCACCAATGCCAGTCACTACTACTCTACGTTTTTGCATGTGTTTTAATTAAGAAAATTTGAAATTTGTGAGGCGATTTTAAAAATCTTTTTTTAATTAGCTAGTGGGTAAATACATTCATGTTAGCAAAGCCTTGCAAATCAAGTTCTACGCGGGTTGGTAGGAAATTTATACAGTTAATGAAAATATCATAACGGTTTTCTCTTTTTAACATTTCATTAAGTTTGTTTTTTAGCTTATGTAAATGCAAGACATCCGATGCTGCATATTCTAATTGCTTATTAGTAAATTCTTTATTGCCCCAATCGGAAGATTGTTGTTTTTTTGACAGTTCTACACCAAGCAATTCTTCGCATAAAGTTTTTAAGCCGTGAGCATCAGTATAGGTTCGTACTAGTTTGGAGGCAATTTTGGTGCAATATATATTTTCAATTTTTATTTTTAAATTATGTTGCAAAGTTGCCAAATCAAAACGCGCGAAATGGAAAATTTTAAGGATCTTGTCGTTGGTCAAAAGTTTTTTTAAGTTAGGCGCTTCATAATTTCCTATTTCAAATTGTACCAAATGAGCATTGCCGTCGCCGGAAGAAATTTGCACAAGGCATAAACGATCCCGCAAAACATTTAGTCCCATGGTTTCGGTGTCAATAGCAATTGAATCACCTAGGTTTAGGTCGTCCGGGATGTCATTTTTATAGAAATGTATTGTCATAAACTTTATTTTGAAATGAACTTAGTGGTCGTAATTTGTAACCCGACCCCCTTCATGTCTTATTTTATAAATCTCTCGCGAAATTCATCTTTCAATTCCGGTAAAGCTGAGTTAATTTCCGTCATTTCTTGCATATTGCCATTGCAATGTAAAATCAAATCGCAACCTGCCTTTAAAATATTTTTTGTTCTATCAGCGAAGCTTCCGCCAAGCGCCTTCATCGACAAATCATCACTCATCAAAATATTTTTAAAACCGATTTCGTTACGAATTAATTCGATAGCTCTTTTTGATGAGGTGGCACAATTTTTTTCATCGATGCTGCTAAATAAAATATGGGCAGTCATCGCAAATTTTTGCTGATTTAAGGCTTTAAAAGGCAGAAAATCATTTTTTCTTAAATATTCTAAACTGGCATCAACTTTTGGTAATTCTAAATGGCTGTCGCACGAGCCAAGACCGTGACCGGGAATATGCTTTATTACCGGAAAAACGCCTTTGGAAAGTAAACCTTCGCAAACTTTTTGTCCAAGTTCTATAACTTGTGTGGCATTATCGCCGTAAGCGCGATCACCGATTACTTGGTGAGTTTTTTCGCTTAAAATATCAAGCACCGGCGCGCAATCAACATTGATTCCGACTTCCATTAAATCACTCGCAATTTCTGCGAAATTTTTGAAAATTTTTTCTTTAGCTTCATCAGGATTTTGTTGATAAATATCCGCAAAATATTTTCCGGACGGATATTTTTTCCAATGGGGCTCTTTCAAGCGCGCCACTCGTCCACCTTCCTGATCAACTAAAATTAAAACTTCGCCTTCCATTAATTCTTTTAAAGAAGAAGTGAGTTTTTGTAATTGATTTTTGTCAACGATATTACGAGCAAAAAGTATAAAACCTAGGCAGCCGTTTTTTTTGAAAAAATATTTTTCTTCATCGGTAATTGAAGGGCCGCTAATGCCGTAAATTACTGGCTTAGTGACGTTTTTGTTTTTGGCGATTTGTTTTAGTAGAGTTGTCATATTTTGTTAGTACTCAAGTGCTTTGGTGCTCAAGTGCTCGGGCTTTATGTTAATAGTAAGAATGGCCCGAGCACCAGCGAAGCGCGAGCACCCGAGCACCTGAGCACTTTTTTATAAAATCCCCTTAGTCGATGCCACCGCATCTTTTTTTCTTTCATCAATTGTAACAGCCTGGCGAAGCGCGCGGGCAAAGCCTTTGAAGCATGATTCAACAATGTGATGATTATTTACGCCGTAAAGATTTTCGACATGAAGATTGCAGCCGATACTTTGCGCAATAGCGTGGAAAAATTCTCTGAAAAGTTCGCAATCCATTTCGCCGACGCGATCACGTTTAAATTCGCAATTAAAAATTGGATAAGCGCGACCTGATAAATCAATAACGACACGGCTTAGAGTTTCATCCATCGGAATATAAGAATGGCCAAAACGCGTGATACCTTTTTTGTCACCCAAAGCTTGTTTGATTGCATCGCCCAAAGCAATTGCGGAATCTTCGGTTGTGTGATGGAAGTCGATATGAAGATCGCCTTTTGCTTCAAGTTCAATATCAATCAAACTATGATGCGAAAGTTGTTCGATCATGTGATCTAAAAAACCGATGCCGGTAGAAACTTTATAAATACCGGTTCCGTCAAGGTTGACGGCAACTTTTATTTTTGTTTCTTTGGTGTTTCTTTCGACTTTAGCTGTGCGCATAGTAGGTTGTTTCGGTGCTCGAGTGCTCGAGTGCTCAAGTGCTCGGACTTGTTGTTGAAACTTTTATTGCCAACAGCAAGCCCGAGCACTTGAGCACCCGAGCACCCGAGCACCTATAAATTGTTATTTCAAATTTTCCGCCACAAAATCCCAATTCACCAAGTGATTTAAGAAAGTGTCGATATAAGTAGGGCGGGCGTTTTGGAAGTCTAAATAGTAAGCATGTTCCCAAACATCCATTGTCATTAAAGGTTTGGCAGATGTTGTTAAAGGAGTTTCGGCATTACCGGTTTTTACAACTTTTAATTTGCCTGAATCAAGAACTAACCAAGCCCAACCTGAACCGAATTGAGTTGCGCCGGCATTTTTAAATTCAGTTACAAAATTTTCGTAAGAACCGAAATCAGTTTCGATTTTTGCCAAAACCGCACCGCTTGGTTTACCGCCGCCATTTGGTTTCATTGAATGCCAGTAAAAAGTGTGATTCCAAACTTGTGCCGCATTATTGAAAATTCCGGCTTTAGTTTTATCAGCGTGTGAAATTTTAATAATTTCTTCCAAAGATTTTCCGGCTAAATCGGTGCCGTTAATTAAATTATTTAAGTTGGTAACGTAAGCTTGATGATGTTTGCCGTAATGGTAATTGATTGTGTTTTCGCTGATATGTGGGGCGAGGGCGTTTTTTGCGTAAGGTAATTTCGGTAATTCAAACGGCATAAATTTTTCTCCAAAAATTGTTTTGTTTTTAAAGCCATTTATTTTGCAGGCTGTAAGAGCAAAGCCTGATAATAAAATCGCAGTTTTTATGAAATTTCTTTTTGACAATTGCATGGAAAAAACTATAAATTTGATTCGATTTCAAGTCAAATTAAAAAATATTCCTAGTCACCAATTAAGTTCTACTCCATAGTCACCCTGAGCTTGTCGAAGGGTGTTGTTACACTCCGAGTCCTAACACACCCTTCGACAAGCTTAGGGTGACTAAGAGCGTTAAGTCTAGGTAACTGAGAGTATTAATTAAAATAACTAATCATGAAGAAAATTTCTGCTGTAATTGTAGCTCATAATGAAGAGAAAAATATTGCTTCTTGTTTAGAAAGCGTAAAGTTTGCCGATGAAATTGTGGTGGTGCTTGATAAATGTACGGATTCAACCAAAGAAATTTCGCTTAGATATACCAATAATATTATTGAAGGTTCGTGGAAAATTGAAGGGGCGCGGCGCAATGTGGCGCTTGGTGCGGCAACCGGTGATTGGATTTTGGAAATTGATGCTGACGAAAGAATTTCTAAACAATTAGCGGAAGAAATTTTAAGTATCAGAGAGCAAGAACCTTGTGGTTTTGTGGTACCGATTGATAATTATATCGGCAAAAAATTAGTGAGGCATGGTTGGCTTCGAACCTTGGGAGTGTTGAAGCGCCAGACTTTGACTTATAAGGATTTAAAAAAATATGATGAAGATAAAGAGATTCATCCGACCTACGTGCTCAACGGCAAAATCAAATTTTTAAAAAATCCGATTATTCATTTGGTTGATGAAGACATTTCGGATTTACTGGCGCGATTCAATCGCTACACTACCTGGAAAGCCAACGACATGATTCGTAAAGGCAAAATTAAATATGGAATTTTTGATTTTAAAACCAGATTTTTTAAATCATTTTTTATAAAAAAAGGTTATAAGGAAGGAGCGCTGGGTCTTTTGATTGCAACACTTTGCGGGCTTTATCCATTTGTTTCTTATTTAAAAGCGAAGGAAAAAAATGCGCATAATTAATATTATTTTAACCTCACAGAATGGCGGCGCCGAGCAGTGTTTTATTGATTATTCGGTTGTTTTAAAAAATTTAGGACATGAAGTTTTAGCAATTATAAAAAATGATGCACCTTACGCCGATAAGGTTTATGATCTTGGAATAGAGGTTAGAAAAATCAAGAATAGCTTTGGTGATTATGACTTTTTTGCTTCAAAAGAAATTGCTAAAATTGCCAAAGAATTTGATGCGGATGCTGTGTTTGCGCATGTCGGAAGATCAGTGGTTTTGGTGCGCCGTGCTTTAAGAAAAATCAAAAACAAAAAAGTTTTTTTAGTTGCCATAAATCACAGCATGAATGTTAAGCGTTCGATTGGCGCTGATTTAATTTTGTCGGTAAATAAAGAAATTTTTTATCGTACGGTGCAATTCGGGCAACCCGAAAGTAGAAGTTTTGTGATGCCGAACGCCGTTGATCTAGCGGATGCTTTGCAAGTTGCGCCAAAAATAAACTTAGTTAAAAAAAAGAAAATTATACTTGGCGTAATTGGTAGGCTGGATAAAGCAAAAGGGTTTCGCTATGCGGTAAAAACTTTAAAAAAATTAGAAAAATTTCCGGATAAGGAATTTGTGCTAAAGATTGGTGGAGTGGGGCCAAGAAAGGATTTTTTGGTTAATTTGATTAAGGAATTAAATCTTGAAGATAAAGTAGAATTTTTGGGTTGGATTGATAAAAAAAGTTTTTTTAGTCAAATTGATATTTTAATTTTTCCGTCGCAACGCGAAACTTTTGGTTTGGTTTTGCTGGAAGGAATGAAATTTTGTAAACCGATAATTTCAACTAGTGCTGATGGACCACGAGAAATTTTGCGCAATGAAATAGATGCCTTAATAGTAGATGTTGAGCCGCTTGACAATACGGAGGAGCGCATTGCAGAGGCAGTGATAAAATTAGTTAGTGATGCGGAGTTAGCTAATAAGTTGGTAGAAAATTCTTTAGTGAGAGTGAAGGAGAAATTTTCTTATGATACTTTGTCTGCAAGATTAAAAGAGATAGTTGGGGAACTTAGAAACTGTTAGCTAATTAATTTTAGCCCGTCTTTCGTCGAAATTTTACTAAAAAAACGCTAAAAATATGCCAAAATCTGAGCATAGTTGAATTTGAATACAGTCTCTAGGAAAGAAGTTTTATTTTTGCTGCTGCTTTCAAAATATTTTCTTCGTCATGAATTAAAGAAATTCTCACATAGCCTTCGCCATTAGCGCCGAAGCTGCTTCCCGGGGAAAATACGATTCCGGTTTCGGTGATTAATTTTTTGCAAAATTCAAAAGAATTTAAGTGCGAAAATTTATCCGGAATTTTAG
Source organism: uncultured Rhizobium sp. (assembly GCA_964506725.1). GTDB lineage: Bacteria > Pseudomonadota > Alphaproteobacteria > Rickettsiales > UBA1997 > UBA2645. The sequence continues at coordinate 18,205 of CAZDLU010000012.1, read as the reverse complement.
TCCATAAGAACATGCTGGCTTTTGGTTTCTCAATTTCCCAACCTAATTCACGCGCAAAAACTTCCACAAAAAAATCGCCGCGTCTTTTATATTTGGCGCGAAGTTCGTCTAAATATTGTTCGCTTTTTTCTGATAGAGCAAGAGCCGCCGCCATTTGTAGCGGAGTGAATGAGCCGTAATCGAGATAGGATTTTATTTTGTAAAGTGCGGCAACTAAATCCTTGTTTCCAACCGCAAAACCAACTCGGCAACCGGCCATGGAATAACTTTTAGAAACTGTAGAAAATTCAATCGCAATATCTTTAGCGCCAGGAACTTCTAGGATTGAACGCGGTTTATATTTTTCATCAAAATAAAGTTCGCAGTAAGCTAAATCAGAAATTATATAGATTTTATGTTTTTTGCAAAACGCTACTAATTCTTCATAAAAATCAATGCCGACAATCTCGGTTGTGGGATTGCAAGGATAGTTGACAATCACGGCTTGTGGCTTTTTCTTAGCATCTTCAACATGCTTCTTAAATTGCGCTAAAAAATCGAGCGGATTAATTGCCGGAATATGCACGATATTGCTTTTGGAAATTATAAAAGCAAAAGTATGAATCGGATAAGAGGGACTTGGTACGCAAATGTAATTATCGGCGTCCGATATAGCAGTGGCAAGGCTTGCGATGCCTTCTTTCGAACCAATCGTTACAATATTCTCATTTTTGGAATCGAGTGCCACATTGAAACGTCTTTGGTAATAATTGCAAATTTCTTGCTTCAAAATATCGATGCCGCCGGTGACGGAATAGCCAAATAATTTTGGATCGTTTGAGAGCTTTGTTAGATATTCCATAACATGCGCTGGAGGCGCGGAATCTGGGTTTCCCATGCCAAAATCAATTATTTCAAGACCACTTGTCGCAGCTTGATTTTTTAGCTGGTACATTGCCGCAAAAATATAGGGCGGGAGTTTTTTGGTTAGATAAAAATCCTGTTGCATTATTAATTGTAAGGAAATATTTCGATTTGATAAGGCTGCTTATATTAAGGGCCATTATTTAAAAAACTATTAAATTATACGGTAATGACAGAGAGTTTATTGAAGTTAAAAGAGGATATTGTTAGTAAAATAAGAAGTTGGGAAGATGCCGCGGTAACAGATGCAATGGGGGTGAGTCAACTAAATGAGATGTGTAAAGATCTTAAAAGAATTGAACTATTAAAATTAGGAATATTGATTTGTGCCGAGATGGAAGAAGAAGCTGGTTCTGCGGCTATGATGGTTTTTAGAAAATCGGATTTATTTAAAGTGGTGGAAACTTGTGTGCCTTATTTTGCAAGGATGCAGGAATCTTTTAAAAAAATTTTAGAAACTATTGATGAAGTTTCGTCAATGTCTTTGTTTGCGCAAAGCGAAGGAGATGGAAGTGGTGCGGTGAAATTTCAGCGAGTTTTGCTTGCAGATGTAATGAGTGAGACGTCATTTTTAGAATTTATAGGTGGTGATTTTAAATATTTAAGTGATGAAGATTGCTATAAAACTTTTTATTTTGGCGATGTAAATGTACCTTTTGTGGAAGTTGTTAGATGTATTAATGAAACTTTAAAACCGATGACCGTGTCGCTTGAAGACAAGATTGAATTAGCTGGTAATGTTGTGAAAAAAATGGCGGCAAGCCCCGAAATTTTGGAATTAATAAAATCGCGATGGTTGTTGAAAGCAAGCGATATTTATCAGTTTAAATTATTTGATCGCGCTAGAAGAGGATTCGTTGATGAATATATTGCTAACGTTAAAGAAATTTTATTTTTTTTGCAAAATGGGGAAAATGATAAAGTAGAAAATGCGCTTAAACTGTTAAAGGATTCCGAGGATGCTGTGCCAGAAATATTAAAGGCACAAGCTTTAGTGCATGGCGGGATTTTAAAATTGATGGCAGAAGAAGGTCCGGTTGATATTGGATTTATTAATGAAATTCTGGCAAGATCCGGTTTTACTGAAGCTAATGAAGCTATAAAAATTTCCTATAGAAATTTTGTTTTGCAAGATTGTTTAGCAACCGGTGGTAGAGGAAAGGAAAAGCTTCGCCAAATTGGTGAGATGTTGGGTGTTGATGAATTAGATACTGTGTTTTCAATGCTTGATGAGCGTTTAAAATGTAATCAGGTCTTAAAATTATTTGATAATTTTTTAACAAACATCAAAAGTGATGAAGAATTTTTATCAGATGTGCCGGCAATTTTAGCAGAAGTGCGAAGTCCGGAAAGCAGAGTTTTTCTTAAGGAAAAAATATTTTATTTTCTGATCGCAAGAATGCAAAACATGCTTTATGAAAAAGATGAATTGAAAAAAATTTTTATTAATTTGCATGAGTCAGAAATATTCCCGTTGGAAGATTTTGCCCAATATCTCAATAGTGCGATAGATATTACAAAGGCAATTGATCCACTTTTGCAGTATAATTTAACTCTAAACATAAATCGTTTGGCGGTTACCCCTATTGTTCGTGATGTTAGTTTGGTTCGTACAGAGCTGGTTGTGGTATCTGGTATGGTTGCTAAAAAATTAACCAATGATTTTGATCGGCAATTTTTGGATGCTGTTGCCAGTGATATTGAAAATAAGGTTTCACTTTATACTTATTTGCAAAATAAGGCCAAGATGAAGGAAGCGTATACTACAATGCTGCCCGGCTTTATTGAGCAATTGCAGACTACGATTAATCCGGCAAGAAAAGAATTTTTTTTAAAGGAATTGGTTGCAGATATTACTAAGCCGACAAGAGTTTTGGAAAAAAAATATAGCTTAAGTGAAGAAGTCTGGAGTGAACTTTTAAGAACGGCGTCGAGCGTTGGTATTATTGATTCGGAAAGCTTAACAAAAGCTTTGGAGGAAAGTAATTTGGTTACAAATAATGTTGCGACTTTTACTAATTTAAAAAATTTAATATCGGCAAAAGTTGATGGAATTACATTTTTTTCGCCGGCACAAAAATCAAGAATCATAGAACGAAATCGCGCGGTAACATTGGCAATCGAAGCTGAAAATAAAGCATCGGTGATAAATGTGATGCTTGATAAAATGATGAAAAAATCAAAATTTTTGAAAGATATTAATGTGTCTGATTGTATTACTTATGATTATAATAAAGGATTATGTAGTTGCGTTGAGAATGATTTTTTGTTACTTACCCCTTATAATATTACTAAAGCCGCGGTTGTTGAGCTGGTAATTTCAAGTCTTAATTTGATGTTGTGCGAACATGATTCGAAGTGGGAAATGCCGCAACGTGATTTGAATAATTTAAAAAAATTTGTTGGTGTTGATGGTGAATTAATGATTGAGGAAAAAAAATATGAAGAAGCGGCGAAGCGAGTTGATGAGGTGCTTAAAATGAGCATGAATCCGCCACGGGCCAATGCCAGTATGTTGTTTAATTATTTTGCGGGAGGCGATCAACTTCCTGATGCTGAATTCGAAAAATTTATGGCGCAGTTGGCACAAAGTGATGGCGGCAGAATAAATCATGAATTTCCAATTGTTTGTGTGCGGGAATTTTTGGCAAGCGGTGAAATAAAATTGCATGAATTAAATAGAATTTTAGCAAGAGCAGCGGATCTTGGAATTAATGCCGAAATTACGCCGAGCTTTGTCCAGTCAGTATTGGAAGGGCAATATGATATTCCGGTTAATTTTAAACAAGTCGAAGATTTGACAAAAAAATTTCCTAGCATTGAAACAAAATCTATTCAGGCCGCTCTTAATCGCAGACAAAGTCTTAATTCTGCTTTGCACACTGCGAGTAGGCGTTTGAGATGGCCCGCAGAAATTTTTGATGCAGAATTATTTACTTTTGTTAACGATGAATATACGGCAACAAAAGATGATACGCCTTTTTCTATTGGTGGGGCCACACTTACGCGTTCAGATATTGCGCAAGTTTTTTTTAATGTTCTTCATCGCGGAGCGCCGGGTTTTAAGGAAGATCGTGGTTTGAAGGCAGAAGATCCTGCGGAGCAAATTAAAAAAACTTTTACTCTTATTAAATCGGTTAAAACATTAGAAGATAAACTTCTAAGAGGAATTGAAGCAAAAAAAACCAAAAAGCAAACAAGTGCCAAAGTCTCTAAACCTAGGGCGGAAGCTGCTGCCGGAGGTGCCGGTGCGGCTCGTGGTGCTTATTAATTTAAAAAACGCAAAATGAAAAATTTAGAAAAAATTATTAGAATTGTTATTGGCGATAAATTGTCGGAAGATGATATTAAGAGATTGCTTTTAGGTGTAAGTGTTATTGATGTTGCGGGGAGTGGTAGGGCGATAGGTTTTAATGAGGTTGGTATAGCTTGTATTGATAACAAAACTGGTGAAGTAATTGATATAAATCGTTTTTTAGGTAGAGCGATGACTCCTGTGCTTGCCTACGCCTCCGGTGTTAAAAAGGATTTGAATGAAGTATTGCAATCGATTATTGAGGTTTATGAAGGTAAAGCGGCGGCGAGTGAAGATCGTATTTTGATAGCTAAAAATAATTTTGCTGAAAATTATATGGCGCCGAAGGCTCGTGGTGCTGTAAAGTCCGGGGCTGCTGCAAAGCCTGATTTTAATAATAAATTAGTAAAAGAAAAATTTGTAGAAATATTGGATTGTCTCGACTCTAGTCCATTGCAATTTGACATTCCGCTGAGAGATATTTTCCAAATAAATTATGAAAAAGGTAAAGTCTATCTCGCTCTTAATACAGAAAAATATTTTAATATTTTGGATATTAGGCGGGACGAAAAAGTGGTTATGGAAGTTTTTTTAGGTGAGTTTACAAAATTTATAAAAGATTGTTTTATTTCTCTTGCTCATGAGGTGAATAAGGTTGGGTTAGATAGGCTTACAGCTATTGCGGCAGCGGCGCACGGTGAGGATAGTGATGATGAAGCTGTAAGAATTTTCAAAAAAACAAATGATAGTTTTAAAGAAAAATTGCAGGAATTTTATCGCCTAAAAGCTCCGATTTTTAAAAGGCAAAATGAAGAATTTGGTTGTAATGGCTACACTTTACTTCATGCTATGGGAACCTTGAGCGGTGAGGATGATATAGGTATTTTATCCTTTGTCGGAGGAAACAAAACTCACGCTGCCAATAATTTAGCTTATGCCGGTTTGTTAAAAAATTTGAATAGTATAGTGTTGGAAAAAATAGCTGCAAAAATGATAATGCGCCAAGTTAAAGTTGCATCGACAACAACAGTAACGCATATTAGAAATGAATTGGCTAAGGTCTGTGAAAATGATGATGAAATTAATAATGCAATCGTCAATGCGGTGACAGTTTTGCTCGATCATCATTCGGTTAACGATACATTTGAAAGGGAAGCGATTATTGAGGTGACGAAAGTTTTCGGTGTTGAGCCAATAATGGTGGATCTATTGAGAAAAAGAGGTGGCGAATACGTGTATTCCGTTTTTAATTCCATGTATAATCATGTTGTAAATAACGGTGTTTTTGATGCTGATCTTGCAGCAAAAGACTTGGCTGGTTTTATACGAGTTACAGGAATTTCTCTTGATAGTATCAGAAAAGAATTTGCTGCAAAAATAGCGCATGATTTTAAAGTCGGAACTTTGCGCCTTAAGTCAAATTTATGGGGAGATTTTTTTTCTTGTGCAAAAAATATTGGAATTTTAGATCGCGATGCTGTTGTGGGTTTTATAAAAAGTGATGGTGGTTTTGTTCCGCGCAATTTGGTAGATATTGAAGCCGTAACTTATTTGATGGGAGCGTTTAATAGTGGTGAGTCTATTTTTGATCGCAATCAGAAAAAAGATTTTCAGGAAATGCTTGCTGAGGTAGGCGAAAATTTTCTTACTTATGCAACAAATCACTTAAATGAAATTGTGACAAAAGTTACAGAAGGCGTGGTAGAGCAAGATATACGCGGTTGTTTATTTTTTGATATTTCCAATTTAAATCCTAAGGTTGATCCAGCTACGGCTGGCAGTATGGATGTCGCGCAATTATTAAAAAATGCTATTGCGACAGTTTATTCAGCTAAAGAAAATAAGGATATATTTGAAGCGGAAAGTTCGATGCGTGCTATCGCAAATAGTGAAGATCTGGTGATGAAAGCAAAGGCAGAATTTGCTGCGACTTATGCTTTTGTAAATGATTCGAATTGCTTTAAAAAGATTTTAAACTATGTAGATGGAAGCGCGCGCGACGCGGATTTAGAATCAATGATGGCGAAAGTTACGGTTGCCGGTGATTTTTATAATGCAACCGGAATGCATGTTAGAGATCATGTTAAAAAATGCTTGAGAGAAAAAAGCGTTAATAAAAAATTATTAGATAATATTGAGCATTTAGGATTTGACGCGAGGAATTTTTTATTTGATGAGATTAAAAATTTGCTTGATGATCGTAGTGTGGCGCTTGATTTTAAATATATTGGTGAGTTGAAAAAATTTTGTGTGCCAGCGATGTTGTCTGAAATTAATCCGCGATTTGATGCGAGGGGAGCTGATAATGGTCGCCTAAAAGGAATTGCTAATAGATTTGGATTAAGTGAGGCGGCTTTTGATGCAGAATTATTGGTTTTGAAAGATGGTAAATTACGCGCTACGGATGACGAAACTTTGGTGAGTTGTGCTTGTGATGGTGGTAGCATGATGCTGTCGCGTAAGGAAATTGCAGAAACTTTTGTGAAAGTTGTTAAAATTTCCGGTGATAGTTTTGCGATTCCGGCAAAAGCGCAAGCTGCTTTTAGAGAAGAACTTTCGAAAACTATGCGTCGTCATCAAAGTGCAGCAGCGGCCGGTGGCGCTGCGGCAAGAAGTGACGTAGATAGAGCGGAATCGATTAGACGTAAAAAAGAAAAAGATGATGCACGTAAAGCGAGAAGGGCGGAGGAGGCAGCGGCGAGAGATGATAGGGAAGCGACAATAAAAACGAAAGCGGCGACTAAAATACAATCAACTGTTCGTGGTCACAAAGTTAGAGAAGATATTAAAAGAGAGAAAATTAATAAAGCGGCGACAAAACTACAGGCTGTGATCAAGGGTTATAATATTAGAAAAAAATTAAGTACATTTGAAGGTTTGGCGGCGGCTTATGGCGAGTCTTCACTACCAACAGCCGCTCCAAAGCCTAAAGATGGAAAAGTGGTGAGTGATGAAGTGGCGCTGGGAATGGTTAAGAAGTAGCCTTAACCTTTAGCGCAATATTCAACTCGCGCAATTGTTTCTCCGCAACATTTGCCGGCGCGTTCATCATTAAATCTTGCGCTTTACCGTTCATCGGAAACGGAATTACTTCACGAATATTTGGTTCATCAGCGAGTAACATGATAATTCTGTCAATGCCCGGAGCCAAACCGCCGTGCGGTGGCGCGCCGTATTTGAAAGCATTTAGCATAGCGCCGAATTGTTGTTCGACAACTTCCTTGCCGTAACCGGCAAGTTCAAAAGCGCGATACATAATTTCCGGTTTGTGGTTTCTAATAGCGCCACTGCATAATTCAACACCGTTACAAACTATATCATATTGAAAAGCTTTGATCGTTAGCGGATCTTGTGAATTCAAGGCTTCCAAGCCGCCTTGCGGCATAGAAAATGGATTGTGCGAAAATTCAACTTTGCCTTCGTCGCTCATTTCATACATTGGAAAATCAACGATCCAACAGAATTTATAAACTGATTCATCAATTAATTTTAAATCATGGCCAAGTTTTATTCTTACCAAGCCCGCGATTTTAGCGGCTTCATTGACTTTGCCGCAAGAAAAGAAAACGGCATCACCATTTTTTAAATTGGCAGTTTCTTTTAATTCTGCCAATTTTTCCGCTGATAAAAATTTCGCAATCGGACCTTTAGCTTCGCCATTATCATCGAAAATAATATAGGCTAAACCCTTGGCGCCGTTGCTTTGCGCGAATTCGATCATTTTGTCAAAAAATGAGCGAGCTTGATTAGCACAAGATGGTGCCGGAATTGCACGAATTTTTGCACCGCTTTCAATTTGCTTAGCAAAAATTGAAAAATCGGAACCTCTGAAAATTTCAGTCGCATCACTTAAAATAATGGGATTACGTAAATCCGGTTTGTCAATTCCATATTTCAACATTGCTTCTTCGTAAGGAATTCTAACCACATTTTCATCAACTTTTTTTACACCAAAATTTTTAAAAATTTTCGACAAAACCGGTTCGATTGTTTGGAATACATCTTCTTGTTCAACAAAAGCCATTTCAATATCGAGCTGGTAAAATTCCGGTGAGCGATCGGCGCGTAAATCTTCGTCACGAAAACATGGTGCAATTTGAAAATAGCGATCAAAATTTGATACCATTAAAAGCTGTTTAAATTGTTGTGGCGCTTGGGGTAGGGCGTAGAATTTTCCAGGATGTAAACGAGCAGGAACCAAGTAATCGCGTGCGCCTTCGGGAGATGACGCAGTTAAAATCGGAGTTTGAATTTCTAAAAAATTTCTCGCCGTCATTTCAGCTCTAATCGCAGAAATTACCTGACTTCTTAAAATAATATTTTTGTGAGTTTTTGTGCGACGCAAATCCAAAAAACGATATTTCAAACGTAATTCTTCCGGATAATTTTCTTCATCATTTATTTGAAATGGAATTTGTTCGGACATTGATTCTACAATTAACTCAACAACTTTCACTTCAATTTCACCGGTTGCAATATTTGGATTTACAACTTCCGTAGCCCGTGCCAACACTTCACCGCTAATAGTAATAACCGATTCCAATTTTATCGCAGAAACTTCCGCCAAATTTTCATTAATCACCAATTGTGTAATCCCATAATGATCACGCAGATCTATGAAAATCAAGCTTCCATGATCTCTTTTAGAATGAACCCAACCGGAAAGTTTTACGCTTTTTCCAACGTGTGATTTGTTTAATTCGGAACAATTATGTGTGCGATATTTGTGCATAGTTATAAAATAATAAAACTCGATGTCATGCTGAGGTCAGTCGAAGCATGTGTTTGAACTCAGAGTCTAAACACATGCTTCGACTGACCTCAGCATGACATCGAGTTTTTTTAATAAACGTCGTAAGAATTAGTCCCGCTATGATAATAACGATTACGGCAAACAGAACACTTTGAGGCTCTGGCGATTAACAACTCAATAGCGCGCGGTTCTTTTAAACAAACGAACCAACCGATCATATGAATTCCGGGAAGTAAAATGAATAGATAGAAAAATTTGCTGGTAATAACGAAAGCAAGCAACGAAATAATTCCGTTTAATGCGGCAAAAGTATAGCTCACGCCAAGAAGTAGCGGAGGTCTGGTAAGCCCTAAGAATAAAGGATCGGTGCCGATTTCGCCTGACATATTTGATTTTGTTTAACTTGACTTTAGGGGCGCGAGAAACTACATTGGAGCGCCTTTTTAAAAAGCGTAAAATCTATTCATTAATTAGTCAAATTAAATATGTCATTTTTATCAATCTCACTTAGCAAAGTAAAGCCTTCGCCAACTATTGCGGTTTCAATGAAAGCTGCCGAATTAAAAGCTGCCGGCAAAGATATTATTTCACTTAGTATGGGTGAACCGGATTATGATACGCCTAAAAATATCAAGGATGCAGCGATTGTTGCAATTCAAAAAGGTGATACGAAATATACTGCCGTGGATGGAACTCCGGCGCTTAAAAAAGCAATTATTGCTAAGTTTAAAAGAGAAAATAATTTGGAATATAAAGCTTCGGAAATCATTGTCGGAGTAGGCGCCAAGCAAGTTATTTACAATGCGCTTATGGCAAGTTTGAATGAAGGCGATGAAGTAATTATCCCGGCGCCTTACTGGGTTTCTTATCCGGATATGGTTTTGCTTGCGGGCGGAACTCCGGTGGTTGTTGATTCTAGTGCAGAAAATAATTTTAAAATTACGCCGCAAAATTTGGCAAAAAAAATTACGCCAAAAACTAAATGGTTGATTTTAAATTCTCCGAGCAATCCTACAGGCTCTTGCTATTCAGCGAATGAATTAAAAGCCTTAGCGGAAGTTTTGTTACAACATCCGCAAGTTCACATTATGTCAGATGACATCTACGAACACTTAACTTTCGACGGTTTAAAATTTGCCACAATTGCCGAAGTTGAGCCGAAATTAAAAGAGCGTTGCTTGGTAATTAACGGCGTTTCTAAGGCCTATTCAATGACCGGTTGGCGGATTGGTTACGCCGGTGGTCCGGAAAAATTGGTAAAAGCAATGTCGATGATTCAATCGCAAAGCACTTCCAGCCCATGTTCAATCAGCCAAGCTGCTGCAGTTGAAGCGTTAAACGGCGTGCAAGATTATATTCATGAAAGCAAAAAAGTTTTTGAAACTCGTCGCAACATGGTAGTGAAAATGTTGAATGCAATTGATGGAATTGATTGCAATACTCCAAACGGCGCGTTCTATGTATTTCCTTCTTGCCAAGGCTTGTTCGGTAAAAAAATGCCGTCAGGAAAAGTAGTTGAAAATGATAATGATTTTGCAGCTTATTTGCTTGAAGAAGCAAATGTTGCCGTAGTTCCGGGTGTTGCTTTCGGCGCTGAAGGTTTCTTTAGAATTTCTTACGCCGCTTCCGAGGAATTTTTGAACAATGCGATGCAGAGGATTGCTGATGCTTGCGCGAAATTAAAATAGTTTGGTGTTCGGGTGCTCAAGTGCTCGGGTTAAAAAAGCCCGAGCACTAGCGAAGCGCGAGCACTTGAGCACTTGAGCACTTAAAAAACATGCTTCTAACATTCGATATCGGAAACACAAACATCGTCATCGGTCTTTTTAAAGACAATAAACTAACGCATAAATGGCGCTTGAATAGTAACACCAAAAAAAGCGCCGATGATTATGCTGTCGATATTATCGAACTTTTTTTAACCGAAAAAATTGATTGCTTACAAATTAACGGCAGCATCATCGCATCAGTCGTACCAACTCTTACCGGCCGTATTGTTGAAGCGGTAAAAAAATTTACCAGCAATAAAATTTTGGTGGTTGGTGAAAAAGAGGTGAATCTTGATATTGAAATTTGTCTCAATAATAAAAAAGAAGTTGGGCATGATCGCTTGATTAACGCCATTGCTGCTTATCAAAAATTCGGCGGTAATTTAATCATTGTTGATTTTGGAACTGCAACAACTTTTGATGTGGTAGATAAAGACGGTCGTTACCTTGGTGGCGTTATTGCGCCGGGAATTAATTTGTCGCTGAAAGCATTGCATGACATGACGGCACAATTGCCGAAAATTACGGTTAAACAACAAAAAAATGTTATTGGAAAAAGCACTGTGGAAGCCATGAATTCCGGTGTTTATTTCGGTTATATTTCCTTGGTTGAAGGCATGATTGCAAAAATCGAAAATGAATTGCAATGTAAGACAACTCGCATTATTACTGGGGGATTGGCGGAGCTATTTAAAGATGGTTTAAAAAATTTAACACCACATCACGAACCGGATTTGACGCTTGAGGGGTTGCGGATTATTTATCAGAAGAATGCGTTTTAGGTGCTCGGGTGCTCAAGTGCTCTGGTGCTCGGGTTTTAATAAAATGGTCCCGAGCACCAGCGAAGCACAAGCACCCGAGCACCAGCGAAGCGCAAGCACTTAAACAAAAACATATGGACTTAAATTTAAAAAAACATCGCGAAGACTTATTATTCCTGCCTTTGGGTGGTGCCAATGAAATCGGCATGAATGTCAATCTTTATCATCTCGACGGCAAATGGCTGATGGTAGATTTGGGTGTTGGCTTCGCTTACGACGTGCCGGGCGTTGATATGATGACGGCGGATATTTCTTTCATTAAAGCGCATCGCAAAGATTTGCTCGGCATCGTTCTTACGCATATTCACGAAGACCATCTAGGCGCGGTGCAATATTTATGGGAAGAATTGCAAGTGCCGGTTTATGCCACAACTTTGGGTGCGAATTTTTTACGTTCGAAATTGTCAGAATATAAATTGGATAAGGCAGTTCCAATCCGCATCATTGATGGTTCGCGCGACCTTGATTTGCATCCGTTTAAAATTGAATTTATCGGATTAACTCACTCCGTTCCTGAAATGAAGGCGCTTCTTATCAAGACGCATAAGGGAAATATTTTACATACCGGAGATTGGAAATTCGATCCTGATCCTGTAGTTGGCGAAGTTTCTGAAAAAGAAAAAATTCGCGCTTACGGCGATCAAGGCTTGATTGATGCGGTTGTGTGCGATTCAACTAATGCCATTTCAGAAGGCCATTCCAGGTCGGAAGGCGATCTTTACAAATCTCTGAAAGCCTTGGTTGTCGGGCGTAAAGGCTTGGTTGGCGTTACTACTTTTGCTTCAAATATTGCGCGTATCAATACAGTTGCAAGAATTGCTAAAGAGGTGGGAAGAAAGGTGGTTCTAGCTGGCTGGTCACTTCACAGAATTCACGAAGTCGCAAAACAAAGCGGATATTTTAAAGAAGAATTTGATTTTATTTCCGATCGTGAAATAAAATTTTATTCTAAAGATGAAATTTTAGTTTTATGCACCGGATGCCAAGGAGAACCGCTTGCGGCGACTAGAAAAATCGCCACCGACAATCATCCGACAATTCGTTTTACGCGCGGTGATTTGATGATTTTTTCTTCAAAAATAATTCCCGGAAATGAAAAAAAGATTTTTGAATTATTTGACGAATTAGCCAAAAAACAAATTGACGTGATGACCGAAAAAGATCATTTCGTCCACGTTTCCGGCCATCCGTCGCAAGATGAATTGCGCGAAATGTACACTTTAGCTCGTCCGAAAATTGCAATTCCGGTGCATGGTGAATTTTTGCACACAAAAACGCACTGCGAATTAGCGCAGGAATGCGGTGTGCCGAAAGTTATTCAAGTTGAAAATGGTCTAGCAATTAAGATTGATAGACAAAATCCACAAACTACTGAGCGCGTAGGATTCGTAAAGGCCGGCTATTTTGGTGTTGATGGTAAACAACTGATTGATTTAGAAGGTGAAATTGTTCGCGAGCGCAAGAAGTTGCAATATGCAGGTATCATTATTATTTCTTTTGCGGTGAATAATTCTTTAGAAATTATGTCGCGCATTCGCATTATCGGAATCGGTTCTTACAATTTAAAGGGCGATCGCGATGCTGAAGAATTTATCAGAAAAGAAATTCAATCCTTACTAAAAAACAAAGCGCGCGAGCTTGGTTTACAAGGTGGCGGATTTGGTTTGAAATTTCTAAAAAATAAAAAACAAAAGAAAAGATTACAAGAAACCAAGTTACTTGGTGAAATTGAAAAATCGCTTCGTTCAAAAGTGCTAAAGGTTGTGGAAGATTTTATGGGTAAAAGACCTGCGCTTGAGGTGATGATTAATTTGGTTAGTTAATAAAAGTGCTCGGGTGCTAAGTGCTCGGGTGCTTAGGCAAAAAAGCCCGAGCACTAGAGAAGCGCAAGCACCTGAGCACCTGAGCCCTTTAAAAATTATGTCCGTAAAACCAGAACTAAAAATAATCGCCGACCACCTTCGTTCCTCATCTTTTCTAGTCGCCGACGGCGTTCTTCCAAGTAATGAAGGCCGTGGTTACGTCTTGCGCCGCATCATGCGTCGTGCTATGAGACAGTTGCATAAACTTGGCGCTAAAGAAGCTTCGATGTATAAATTAGTTGATGCTTTAATAAAAGAAATGGGTTCAGCCTATCCTGAATTATCAAGGGCGCGTGAGGTTATTGTTGAGACTTTGAAAAATGAAGAAGAGAAATTTAGAGAGACTTTGGAAAAAGGTTTGAAGATTCTTGACTCCGAAGTCATGCTGAGCTTGTCGAAGCATGATTCAAGCCCGAAACCAGAATCATGCTTCGACAAGCTCAGCATGACTAATTTATTTTCTGGATCAGTTGCCTTCAAATTATATGACACTTACGGCTTTCCCCTTGATCTAACGCAAGATATTCTAAAAGAAAAAAATCTCGAAGTTGATATCGAAGAATTCAATCGCGAAATGGAATCACAACGCGAGCGCGCTAGAAAAAACTGGGTTGGTAGCGGTGAGGAAAAAGAAGAAAAAATATTTTTTGATTTAAAAGAAAAATTCGGTGAGACGAAATTTTTGGGTTATGAAACTCTGGAAAGTAAAGCGAAGGTTTTAGCGATTTTAAGTAATGGGAAAGAACTCGAAAAAACTCCCTCTCCCCTTGAGGGAGAGGGTTGGGGTGAGGGGTCAAGATTCTCAATAATTTTAGATCAAACGCCGTTTTACGCGACTTCGGGCGGGCAAAAAGGTGATGACGGAAAAATCGGTGATGTGGAAATTTTTGAAACTAAAAAATTTGCCGGAAATTTATTTGTTCATTTTTTTGAAAAACAAGAATCTAATTTAAAAGTTGGTGATGAAGTTTTGGCAATTGTTAATGCTAAAACCAGAAAACAACGCGCGCAAAATCACTCGGCTACACACTTGCTACACAAGGCTTTAAAGACTGTTTTGGGAAATTCAATTTCACAAAAAGGTTCGAATGTCGATGCCAAATATTTCACTTTTGATTTTAATTTTAATCGCGCGATGAGTGTGGAGGAAATTCAAAAAGTTGAAGATTTAGTGAATGCGGAAATTCAAAAAAATAGTTCGGTAAATACCAATTTAATGTCGCTTGAAAAAGCACGCGAGAGTGGGGCTGAAGCGCTTTTTGGGGAAAAATATGATGCGGAAGTTCGTGTGGTTGCAATGGGAAATTCTATTGAATTATGCGGCGGAACTCATGCTAAAAATACCGGTGAAATTGAAATTTTAAAAATTATTTCCGAAAAAGGAATTGCGGCCGGGATTAGAAGAATCGAGGCTCGAACTGGTGATGAAGCAAAAAAATATTTAGATGAACAAGAAGAAAAATTAAATAATTTTGTAAAAGAATTACTGGAAAAAAATAAAAAGAAAGCCGAAGAAATTTTAGCGTTGGGTGGCGCAAATCCAGTATTTACAAGCACAGAAGATGATTTAGAAAAATTCGCCGAAATTTTACAAAGCGAAATTAAAAAGCGTGAAAAAGAAATTGAAAATCTAAAAAGAAAAAAATTACAGGAAGAAATTAAGTTTTTAAAAGTAGAAGGAAATTTTGTGGCACACGAATTTAAAAATGTCGACGCCAAAGATTTGCGCGAAATTGCGGTTGAAATCAGCAATAAAAATAATTGCTTAACTTTCGTTTACGCTAGTAAAGACACAGCTTCATCTCTTGTAGCAATTTCAGTTCCAAAAAATTTAGCAGGCAAAATCAACGCCAATAATTTGATGAAAGAAATCAACGCCAAAGGCGGCGGCAAGCCGGATTTGGTGACGGGAAGTATCGCGAATAGTGATTTGGCGAAGGCGATTGAGGTTTTGAAGAAAGTTTAAATAAGTAATCCAATCAATATATGGCTCACACCGCAAACAAAAAACCAATTCAAAAAATCTCTAAAATTTTTATAAGAAAAAGCATCGCTAATTTTTTAGTGATGCTTTTTGTTGCGTCCTGTATTTTCAACGGCCTGAACCAAATTTTCTGTGAAGGAGTTAAAAAATGAAACTACGGGCGAGCTTGAAAAATATATGGTTATTAAGATTTCCGAGGATGAGAAGAATGATTATTTTTTGGAGATAAAAATTCCGCAAGATTATGTACAGGAAAGTTGGGAAAGGTTAAGCAAGGATAATGCTTTGGTAATGGAATTTGTTCCGCAAGATACTTATAAAACAGGCTTTACGGCAAATTTTAGGATAACAATAGAACTTTATCCAAAGAGGTCGATGAATGAATATTTAAAGTGGAGAAAGGATTATATGAAACTTAATTTCAATGTTTATCGCAGCAGCTTAGCTTATATTTCAGAGCCGCCCCCTTTTCCTGAAAGTGCTGTTACGATTCAGGAAACACTATGCAAGCCAAGATTGGGAATCATATGTTTGCCGCAGCAAAAGGAGATTAATATAATGAAAGTTTATAAAGGAAAAACGACATTTTGGACGGTTGAATATGCCAAGGTTATTTCCGGCCGCCTTTCTGATTTGGAAAGGAAGGAAGTAGTGCTTGCGGCTGAAACTTTAATGGAAAATTGTTGTAAAATTAAAGTTGTCGGAAAAGTTGATAAGAGCCTGAAAGAGTAAGGTGTATTGGCTAATTTACGGATAAAAAATTATAAAATTTGAATATTTCTTGAAAACTAACCGAGTTTTTATAGAAATGACAATTGATAGTATAAGTTAGCCTCTAGAGATGAATTGGACACCGTTTATTGTAACACTAAAATTCTAAACTGTAAGATTGTGAAAGATTTCAAAGACAAATTCAGAAAAGTTGATTTTTTAAACATTTTTACTCTTGCTGTAAAGAGTGAGGTCGGGAGTTGGTTATGACAATAATAAAATCCAAGAAAAAAAGTTGGTTCAAAAAACCGTTATTATTTTTTGCAACAATCTTTCTCCTAATTTTAGGTCTGGGATTTTGGACGGCAAAAAAACTTCCGCCAGAAGCAAAGTTTTTAGTTAATCATTTAGAATCAGAAGAAGCCATGAAAGACATTATAAATAACCAAGAAAAATATAAAAATTTACCTTGCTTTGAGGTGGATTTTAATAATGAGAAGTATTGTTTTGATAGAAGTAGAGCTTTTTTTGAAAAAAAATATGTCAATCATACTACTGGGGAAGATGAAAGTGCTGTAATTTATTTTCTTTCCAAAGCTTTATCTCATCTTCCGCCTGAAGACAGAGAAGTAAGAGTGGATTTAACTGTTGATAAGTACCACGGGGATGTGAATGAGCCGGAACATTTTGTGCGCAGTGCTGTTAAAGAGAATTTAAAAGAAGAGAAGATCGTGGATAAATCAAATAATTATGAATTTGTTGAGATAACTGATAAGTTAAAATCAGAGAGACTTTTCAAACAAAAGCATTTTATTTTTTTGTCTAAGGGAAGAATTGTTGCTAGGTTTAGAGTTGGGTCGTCAAATTACTATAAACTTACGGGTGATATAATATTTCAATTACCTAAAGATGTAAATTATTTCGAAATTCATTTGGTTTCTAATCAGTTAACTGAAGGGGAATTTCTCAAAATTTTATTAAATGTTGCTCAAGAATTTAACCAATTTTTAAGTGATTCAAAAGTTAGCAACAAATCATTATAAATCAACTCAACTATAAAATAATATGTCAATCTTCGTAAATAAAGAAACTTTAGATAAAGCTCAATCTTTTTTAGATCAAGGTAAAGTTCATGAAGCTTGGCAAGTTCTAGGAAATGCTGGAGATAATTATGCTATAAATGCTGCAAAAATTACTGATAAAAATAATGATTCTCTTGCTAAAACCCTAGTTAGAGAAACTTGGGAAAACACGGTTGGGATGGCAAAGTATAATGAGAAGTTTGAGGCTGTTGCTGAAGATCATTTAACAAATTACTTGCAATCCATAAGAGATTTAAATGAGCATCTGCCTCCAGAAAAGGACATTTTTGTTTTACCTAAAACTGGAGATATTGAAAAATCTTATGCAAAAGCTTTAAATGATAATGGTGTCTCAAATAAGGCTGCCATAGATGGAATAATAAATACTGCATTTTCTGGAGCTGGTCTTCTCGGGTGGACATCTTGGCTTGATCTTTTTGATGGTAAATGGAATAACGATCATGACATTGAACAGTCCAGAATATCTGAAGATCTAGAATTAAAATCAGATTATTCGCGCTTAGAAGCGGCTGTAAAAATAGCTAAAATAGGCATTGAACCTGTTAATAGTCAGAGTGGATTCCAAGCTGATTGGGAAACGGTATCAGACTATTTTAAGGGATTGTACGGTGATTCAAAAAGCTTTTTACAAAATTTGTTTTCTAAACAAATTGAAGATCAGCAATCTAATTTGTTGCCAAATCAAATCGACAACTCTTTCCTCAACCTCGATATTCGTACTGACAAACTTCAAGGTTTTTCTTCAAGTAATAATTCTCTTGGGCAAAGAGGAACTGTGATTGGTGATTCGGATTGGGAATTGGATATACCGACCATCAATAATAATGGTTTAAAAAATGTTGTACCCGGCGGTATAGGAAGTGATTGGATTAGGCCGGGGAATCAAGAACTTTCGGAATTTGATAATTTTGCTAATCAAATAAAAAGTGATATAGATAGAATGGGCCGAGAGTTGAGGGGAGATTATTCTTCAACTTTAAATTTTAAAATTCAGGCCTCGACTA
>CAZDLU010000011.1:0-52526 GCA_964506725.1 uncultured Rhizobium sp. | reverse complement strand
AGATGGGAGTAAGAATCGGAGGAGAAAACAGCATCACATTTTTTTAATTATGCCAAGAAGTTGAAGCGAAAGAAAATAAAGGTATTCCGATAGAAGTTAGAAGTGTAGAGCGCTTGGCGGCTATGAGTAAAACAACATCTGTGTCGCTCTGAGTGTAAAATAACATTCTGTAAACTATCTCGTAGCCTGCAAGGACGAGGCTTTCATGAGGTAAAATCTCTTTCACGTCATGACGAGATTTGGTTATCTTCCCAAAAGCTTATCAACAATATTAATCGGCAATAAAATATAATATTGCCCCGGAGAAGCCATATAAGAAGCCTTTTCTTCCGCATCTTTGCCATAGCCGAAAAATATATCACCGCGTACAACGCCTTTGATCGCAGAACCTGTATCTTGTGCAATCATTAGCTGCGAAAATTTTTCTTTGCTGCCGTCTTTTCTTTTTAAATTTGTCTCAACAAAAAGCGGTGAACCGTAAGGAATAATGTCGCTATCAACGGCAAGAGAGCGCTCTGCCGTAAGTGGTGCACCTTGCGCGCCGACGACATGTTCGCCTTCGGAAATTTTAAAGAAAGTATAAGCAGCGTTGATATTCATAATCTCGTCAGCTTTTTCCAAATTATTATTTAACCAATCTCTAACGGCTTGCGAAGACATTTTACTGCGATCAATTAAATTATGGTCGGCCATGTAATTAGCAATTCCGGTAAATGGTTGATTATTGCGGCCGGCATAAGCAAGACGCACTTCCGTGCCATTCGGTAATTTAACGCGACCGGAACCTTGAATATGCATAAAAAATAATCCGACTTTGTCGTCGGTGTAGAGCAATTCCAAATTTTTTCCTTTCAGCGCACCATTTTCAATTTGCTCGCGGCTTAAGTAAGCTGTTGTGCTTAAATCTTTCGGACGTCCGTAAATCGGATATTTATATTTATCGGTTTTAACTTTGCTGCCGGTAAGTGAAGCTTCGTAATAGCCCGTAAATAAACCCTTAGCACTTCCCGAACGATTTTCCACCAAAAACGGTTTAAACCAATTTTCAAAAAAGTTGCGCGTTTGCTTGGCGTTCATTGTCTTTACAATGTCGGCAATATCACAAACATCGCGAAAATCACTCACCGTAATTTCGCCGATTTGTCCGCCGATTAAACGCTTTTCCGGTAATTTCGCAAATTTATTGCATGAGTGAATGAAAGCTTGCAGAGCCTGTTTCGGATCATCATTTTGCCAACCTGAAATATCAGAAAAATCAACTTGTTTTAATTTAATATCACCTTTGCCTTTGATCGTGACTTTGCTGCTAAATAAGCATCCTTGCAGAAATAAGGTGAAAAAAATTATCGAAAGATTTATAGTTTTTCTAAGCATTTTTTTATCAGATGAGGTTACGAATTTTTCTTCACATCTTTTAAACATAAATTTTTCTTTTAAAACAATTTTTTTAATTTTTCTCAAATGGCTCTTCAATGTGGAATTGTCGGTTTACCGAATGTCGGCAAATCAACTTTATTTAACGCGCTTACGCAAACTGCTGCGGCACAAGCTGCGAACTATCCTTTTTGCACAATCGAACCGAATATCGGCAAGGTAAATGTGCCTGATGAGCGCATGGAAAAATTGGCGAAAGTTGCCGGTTCGGCAACTTTGATTCCGGTGCAAATTGAATTTGTCGATATTGCCGGGTTAGTGCGCGGAGCCAGCAAAGGCGAGGGTTTAGGCAATCAATTTCTTTCGCATATTCGTGAAGTTGATGCGATCATAAATGTTGTGCGTTGTTTTGAAGATGAAAATATTACGCATGTTGAAGGTTTGGTCGATCCACTTCGCGATATTGATTTGATTCAGTTGGAATTAATTATTGCCGATTTGGAAAGTTTGGAAAAAAGAATTCCTGCGATGGAAAAAAAAGCCAAAACCGAAAAAGAAATTGGCGCGCAAATTGAAATGGCAAAAAAAGTTATCGAAGTTTTGAAGGCCGGAAAAGCAGCGCGCACGCTTGAAATTAAAAGCGCTGAAGAAGAAAAGCTTTTGAAAAGTTTGCAATTAATTACTTCCAAACCGCAACTTTTTGTTTGCAATTTAAAAGAGCATGAACTTGCCGGGAATAAGCATTCACAAGCTGTGGAAGCATTTGCTAAAGAAAATAAATTCCACGTCATAAAAATTTGCGCGCAAATCGAAGCGGAAGTTGCGGGATTGGAAAGCGAAGAAGAGAAAAAAGAATTTTTAGAATCGGTTGGATTAAAAGAAACCGGACTTGCGCAAATCATTAAACATTCTTATGACTTGCTGGATTTAATAACTTTCTTCACAGTTGGTCCGAAAGAATGCCACGCCTGGATGCTTAAAAAAGGTAGCTCGGCACCAAAAGCCGCAGGCGTTATTCATACTGATTTTGAAAAAGGATTTATCCGCGCCGAAACAATTTCTTGCCAAGATTATGTAACTCTAGGCGGCGAAGATGGCGCAAAAAACGCGGGTAAATTAAGAGTTGAAGGTAAAGATTACATCGTGCAAGACGGCGATGTTTTTCATTTTAGGTTTAATGTTTAATTTAATGTTACTTTAATTCCACTCATAGTCATGCTTCGACTTAGCTCAGCATGACATCGAGGTTGAATAAAGTTATCCACAAATAAAACTCATATGTTCGTTTACATTGTCGAATGTTCTGACAAAAGTTATTACACTGGAGTAACAAACAATGCTGAAAGGCGCATTGTTGAACATAATCTAGGTCTTGATATAAAAAGTTATACTTACAAGAGGCGTCCAGTTGTTCTAAAATTTTGTGGACAATGTGATAGTCCGATTCAAGGGATAGAATTTGAGAAACAATTGAAAGGTTGGAATAGAAAAAAGAAAGAAGCTTTATTTAAAAGCGATTGGAATAAAATTAAAGAATTGGCAAAAAGCTATTCTGCAAAAAAAACTCCTAGTCACCCTGAGCCTGTCGAAGGGTGATTCTAGACACGGGCTTGAATCACCCTTCGACAGGCTCAGGGTGACTAGGAGAGTTACTGGGGATTGAATTTAAATTTTTTTATGAACTTCCAAAAAAAACTCCAAGAAATCATCCGCGTCGATCACGCCGGAGAAATGGGCGCGAAGGTAATTTATGACGGACAAATTGCTGCATTTAAATTAAAAAAAGATGAAGAAAATTTGAAGTTGGTGAAGCACATGAAAGAGCAAGAAATTGTGCATTTTGATTATTTCGATAATGAAATAAAACAAAAAAAAATCCGCCCGACATTAATGCAACCGGTTTGGAAAATCGGCGGCTTTGCGCTTGGTTTTTTAACAACGATGATTGATAAAAAAGCCGCGATGGTTTGTACAACCGCTGTTGAAGAGACAATTGATGAGCATTATAAAGACCAAATCAAAATTTTAGAAAATGAAGAAAAATTCTCCGACGAAAAACAAAAACAAGAAATCGCCGAACTAAAAGAAAAAATCAAAAAATTCCGCGACGAAGAATTAGAACACCGCGACATCGGTTACGAAAATCACGCCCGCGAATTTAAAGCTTACAATCCTCTTTCGGCCTTCATCAAAGCTACGACGAAGTTCGCCATTGCTGTATCAAAACGAATATAAAAAGAAAAAAGGGGTCAGACCCTTTTTGTTATTTTCGCAATCCCCGCAGAAATTCCTCAATCGTAACTTTATTCTTTCCCGGCCTTTGTAAAACAAGCGGTCTTATCGCGCCTTTGCCGCATTTAATGCAAAAATTTTCATCAATATTTTCAGTTAAATTTTTATCTAAAATTTCTGCACTAAAAATTTTTATTTTCTCGCCGTTATAGATAAAGTATGCCTCCATCGAACCATTCAAAGCGCGTATTTTTCTTTCAATTGAAATTGCTGAATCATTCCAATTAATTTCGCATTCGGATTTTTCAATTTTTTTGGCGTAAGTTGCGCGCTCTGAATCTTGTTTTACGCCGGAAAGATTTTCCACTTGTCGCAAAGTTTCAACCATTAAATCGGCACCGATTTCTGCAAGTTGCGGAGCAAGACTTGCGTAAGTTTCATCGCCTTTTAAATTCACAATTTCACGCGCTACAATATCGCCGCTATCAAGGCCTTTATCCATTTTAATAATGTCAACCGAAGTTTCCAAATCTCCCGCCATCAATGTACGCTGAATCGGCGCCGCGCCCCGCCATTTTGGCAAAAGGGAAGGGTGAATATTAAAGCAACCGAATTTTGTGCCGTCTAAAATTGCTTGCGGAAGTATAAGTCCGTAAGCCACAACAACTGCTGCGTCAGCCTTAAAATTTTTAAATTCCTCTTGAACTTCCGCATCGCGCAAAGTTTTCGGCGTAATAACTCTTAAACCATGTTTTAACGCCAATTCATGAATTTCCGAATTACGCAATTTATGCCCGCGACCCGCGATTTGTGGTTCTCGC
The DNA here is from genome assembly GCA_964506725.1 of uncultured Rhizobium sp. Taxonomy (GTDB): domain Bacteria; phylum Pseudomonadota; class Alphaproteobacteria; order Rickettsiales; family UBA1997; genus UBA2645. The sequence goes on along the minus strand of CAZDLU010000011.1, from coordinate 48,099 downwards.
GTATAAACTGCAACAATCTCAAAATCCTTATAGGCAATTAATTTTTTCAAAGTCGGACAAGCGAAATCAGGCGTGCCCATGAAAATTACTTTCATAAAATGATTTTGGAATTAATATGTTGAATATGTCTTTTAGACCTCTTTAAGAAGATCTTTATTTATAATGAACTCAAAACTTAAATCAATTTTTTTAATCTCGCTGATAGCAATTCTCGACCTAGCCAGCAAACGCTTTATTTTCGCCTTTCTGCAAGAAAATGACATTAAAGTTTTTGAATTTTTTAACTTGGTAAAAGTCTGGAATCGCGGCGTTAGTTTCGGCATGTTTAACGGTCTTGAATATAGCCAAATAATTTTTTCGATAATTCAGGCTGTAATAATCTTTATTTTGTTTTTTTTACTTTATAAAACTGAAAGAAAATCACACTTTTACGCTTTCTGTCTTATAATCGGCGGTGCTTTCGGGAATTTAATCGATCGCATTCAAAATGGTGCAGTTGCCGATTTTCTTGACTTCCACATTGCAAGTTATCACTGGCCTGCGTTTAATTTAGCGGATTCTTTCGTGTTCATCGGAGTTGTAATATTAGTTTTTGAAGATATTTTTCATAAAAGGGGTCTGACCCCTTCTTCAAAAAAATAAAAAAAAGGGGTCTGACCCCTTTTATAAAAATAATGAAAATTAAAAACTTTTTACTCATTTTTGTTTTTTTAATTTTTTCCTGCGCCGAAAAAAAAGACAAAAATCCTTTAATAATTCCGCCTAATTTTGCTGAAATGCCGGACGTTAATAATCCGGAAAAGCCTTCAATTGAGCAGCAGCAAGAGAATGTGGATAAGTTGAAGGAATTATTGTTGAAAAACGATTAAAAACCACCTTGATGTCATGCTGAGCCTGTCGAAGCATGATTCAAGCCCATACCCGCAGTCATGCTTAGACAGGCTCAGCATGACATCGAGTTTTTTTAAAATTTATTATTTATTATTATGTTTATTTCCAGCGCACTAGCACAAGCGGCCACCGAAACTGCAACCGCCAATCCCGAATTTTCTTTCTCAAGTTTCGTTCCCTTAATTCTAATTTTTGCGATTTTTTATTTTCTCATCGTACGTCCGCAAACCAAGAAAATGAAGGAACATCAGGCTTTGCTTAATGATTTGAAAATCGGTAATAAAGTTATGACTAATGGTGGAATTTTTGGCGTGATTAAAGAAATTGATACTAAAGAAAATAAGGTAGAAGTTGAAATTGCTGACGGTGTTAGAATCACGATTTTAAAAAATTATGTAGCGGAAGTTATTAAAGAACAAAAATAAAAATGCTTAATTTTTCAAAAATAAAAATATTATCAATTTGTTTTATTTGTTTTCTCTCCTTATTTTACGCGGCTCCGTCATTATTGCCGCAAAATAAGGAAGTAAAATTTTTACCGAAACAAAAAGTTAATCTCGGTCTTGATTTACGTGGCGGATCGCAATTAATGTTGGAAATTGATTTTAATTATTATTTGAAAGAGCAGCTTAATAATTTACGTGAAGAAATTAAATTAGCCTTTCGTGATGCCTCTGTAAGAACGATTCCGGTACTTAATGGTGAAAAAATATTTTTCTCGCTTGATGATGAAGATCAAATTAAATCAGCCAAAAAAATAATTAGAAAACTCACGCAGAAGGCTGATATTGACGAATCAGGCGGACAATTTGCCATTTATTTTACGACGGAAAGTTTGAATGAAATGCGCCATAATTTAATCAAACAATCAATTGAAATTGTGCGCCGCCGCATTGATGAAAACGGCACTAAAGAACCTATTATCCAATCGCAAGGAGATGATAGAATTTTATTGCAAGTGCCGGGCGTGCAAAATTCTTCCGAGTTGAAAACAATTTTGGGTAAAACTGCAAAAATGACTTTTCATTTTGTAGCTGATGAAACTTTTACCGGAACAGCGATGCCGCTTGATAGCGAAAGGCTTCTTGATAGCGAAGGCCGACCTTATTTTATTAAAAAAGAAGTGGTGTTGAGCGGTGATTTATTGGTTGATGCCAATCCGACATATCACGAAGGCCAACCGGCTGTAGCTTTCCGCTTTAATGATATTGGTGCAAAAAAATTTGCTTTAATTACCAAAAATAATATCGGTAAATTTTTTGCAGTGGTGCTTGATGGCCGCGTAATCACAGCGCCGCGGATTAACTCTATTATTAATCAGGGATCGGGCGTAATTTCAGGAAACTTTACTTCGGTTGAGGCAAATCAAGTTGCGCTTCTGCTTAGAGCGGGTGCGCTTCCGGCTCCTTTAAAAATTGTTGAAGAAAGAACGGTCGGTCCATCTTTGGGGCAAGATTCAATAAAAAGTGGTGCGATTGCGGCTCTTGCCGGACTTATATTCATCTCGGTTTTTGCCATAATTTATTATGGATTTTTTGGTTTTGTTGCCAATGTTGCCATGATCATAAATATTGCCATAATTCTGTCTATTTTATCAATGATCGGCGCAACTTTAACATTGCCTGGAATTGCCGGAATTGTGTTAACAATGGGCATGTCAATTGATGCTAACGTTTTGATTTTTGAGCGAATAAAAGAAGAATTGCGCGATAAAAAAACGGTGCTTGCATCGGTAGAACAGGGCTTTGCACAAGCATTTCGTACTATCACTGACTCTAATATTACAACATTAATTGTAGCATTTTTCCTTTACCTTTTTGGTAACGGACCCGTGAAAGGATTTGCAGTGACGCTTTCCATCGGCATTGTCTCTTCAATGTTTTCAGCAATAATTTTAACGCGCATGATAATTGCGGTTTGGATTAAGAAAAAAAGACCGACAAAACTTGCTTTAAATTAATGCTAAAATTTTTCGCGCTTTTTATCGTAATTATTTTTCCGCTGCAAGCATTTGCCATTCCTAATTTTAAGTTACAACCGGATGCTTCCGCGCAAACAATTCTAAAAGCCAATCAAATTGACGGCGATCAAAATACTAATGTTTTAACAGCACATGGTGATGTTGAGGTGCTTAGAGGTAGTAGTTCTCTTAAATCTGATGAATTGATTTATGATAGAGATAATAAATTGTTGAAAATTAATGGTAATATCAAGGTAAAAAACCTGGAAATCGGTAATTTAAAAACTAAAAAATTAGAAATTAAAGAAGACTTTAGTGCCGGAAAATTTTTTGATAGTAAAATTATTTTTAAAGATGGTTCTTATTTAACTTCACCGGAAATTGAACGTGTTAATCCTAAAGTTACGATTTTAAAAAAATCACTTTTTTCTTTTTGTCCTAATCCGGAGATTGAGGCAAATAATGATCTTGCAGGTGAAAAGTTGGATTTAATGTCTATAAAATCAAAGCAAACCACGATTGATAAGGAAAATGAAGTGATGAAGATGAAATCGGCGACGGTGAGATTTTTTAATGTGCCATTTATTTATACTCCGTATTTTCGTAGCAGCCTGGCCTCTAAAGAGCGCAGCACAGGTTTCTTGTCACCAAGTTATGTAAAAAGTACCAACTTAGGTAACGGTCTTAAAACACCTTTTTACATAAATATCGCACCCAATATGGAAATGCTGATTACGCCATATATCGGTATCAGCAACAACCAAATTATTTTAAACAATCAATTCAACCATTTGGCAAGCTATGGCGAATATAAAATCAATTTTGAGATCGCCAATAATAAATTAAATATTCCGCAAAATACGGTGGTTTCAAAACAAACCGATGCTCAATATCGTTGGAAAATCAGCAATAGCAAAGGCATTTTCGATTTTACAAAAAATACCGGTTTGGATTTTTCGATTGATACCGTTGGTGACAAAAATTATCTGCGCGATTATTACAATAACTACACCAACTACACTCTGTCAAAAGTGAATGTGGATTATATTTATAAGCGTTCTTATCACTCAATTAAGACTATCAGAATTCAAGAGTTAGAAGCGGTTAATGATAGAGCGGCGCCTTTGGTTTTACCGATGATTGATTCTCACATTGAAACGGTGCCTTTATCTTTTAAAGAAAAATTTGCTTTAACTTCTAACGCTACGGTTATAACGCGCCAAGACGGCTTGCAATATCGCCGTACTTCTTTTACTCCGGAAGTAAACGTGCCTTATAATTTTCGGGGAAATTTGTTTAATATAATTGCTAAAGTGCAGGGTGATTTTTATTCACTCGATAATAATTTTCAATATACGCAGCGCAATAATGATTTTAATAAAACGCAAACTAATTTAAAGCCGGAAGCTTCTATTTCATGGCGTCTACCGCTGATTAATAAAACAAAATCCAATACTTTTGTAATAGAACCGATGGTCAATATAGTGACAAGTTCTTACAGAACCAATTTCTATAAATTGCCAAATGAAGATAGTAATAATTCGGAATTAACGGTTGGTAATCTTTTTGTTAATGATCGAATTTCCGGTTTTGATAGAAACGAGTCTGGCCAGCGTATTAGCTACGGTGCTAAGACTTCATTTTTTAATAAATATGGCCAATTTGGTTTAACTTTAGGGCAAAGTTACAAAAGAACTAGTGGTACACAAGACGTGATAATTAGAGGTTTTAACGACAATAATAAGTCAAATATCGTCGGCCAAATGATGTATCAATCGATCAAATATTTTTCCTTTATTTATAACTTTCAACTCAATGAATCAAGTTATCGTAATGATATTAATCAAGTTACTACGGCAGTAAATTTTGATAAAGTTTATGGTTCACTTAATTATTTGTTACTGAGAAAAACCGCGCAAAATCTGCAAGAAATGGAACAATTATCTTTGAGTGCAGGAATGAAAGTGACTAAAATGTGGAAAGTAGATATCATCGGGACGCGCGACATAGTAAATAAAAGAACAATATCGCGCGGTATTACAATTTATCGTGATGGTTGCTGTACAATTTTTGGATTTTCCGCTTCTGAAACCAACCCGGGAAGCCTATTAAAGCCACAGCGAACTTTTAATTTGAATTTTGCGTTTAAAAATTTATAATTTTCCGAAATATTAAACAGGAGTTTTTATGACAAAAGAAACAACGGATAACAATTTTCAAAAAGACGTTTTGCAATCAAAAGGTTTGGTTTTGGTGGATTTTTGGGCGCCGTGGTGCGCACCTTGCCGTCAATTATCTCCGATTATTGACGATATTGCCAATGAGCTTGATGGAAAAGTACAAGTTTTTAAATGTAATGTTGATGAAAATCCTGAAATTCCTTCGCAACATGCGGTGCGTGGTATTCCAACTTTGATGATTTTTAAAGATGGTAAAAAAATTGATACCAAGGTTGGAGCCTTGCCAAAGGCGGCTCTACAAGAATGGATTAAAGGGAATTTATAATTGTTGCAAAACTTTTATCAAAATAAACAATCTATCTTAAAAAAATCTAGTGAACTTTTTTTAGACTCTAATTTAACTCCGAAAATCGGAATTGAATTAGAGTTTTTTTTATTGGATAAAAATTTTCAAAAAATTTTGGATGAAGATTTTGTAAAAAATCTAATTGCTGAATTGAAAATAAAAATTCTAGAAAAATTTTCTTTAATATACGAAGTTGAAAAAGAGCGCGGAGCCTCGCAAATAGAGGTTAAAACGCATTTTATTTCCGATCTGGAAAAGTTGGCTCAAAATATTGTCGAGGTAAAAAAATTTATTTCTGATTTTGCTAATAAAAAAGAATTAATTGCTTCATTTGCAGCGCAACCTTTTACAGATGATTGCGGAAATGCTTTGCAGTTTAATCTCTCCTTGCACGACAAAAATGATAAAAATATTTTTTTAGACGATGAAATTATTTTAAATAAAATAATTTTTTCCTTGTTGGAAAATACCGATTTTATGATGGTTTTTTTAGCACCAAAAACCGAAGATTATTTGCGTTTTTCTTCAGAGATAAATTTGAATCTATTTAAAAAAGGAAAGTTTATCGCTCCTACAAATCTAAGCTTTGGTAATGATAATAGAACTTGTGCCATTAGAATAAAGAAACCGCGTTTGGAATATAGGATTGCAGCTGCCGATGCTGATATTTTTCTAACGCTTGCAGCAATTATTTTGGTGATTGAAGAGGCAATAAAATTTGGCAATAAAAAAGAATTTTCTCCGGTTTTTGGAAATGCTTTTGATGAAAAATATTTAAACGGTAATTTTTGTAAAAGCTTAATTGCGGCAGAAGAAATTTTCTTTTCAAAAGAAAATTTCATTAGAGCAAAAATGAAAAATTTTTATTAGCACTTGGTTGGTATATTATTTCTTAACATCGGTTTTAGCAGCTGTGGTGTCACTATTAACTACCTTTCTTCCTTCAACCACGGCATTTGAACCTAAAATAAAAGTTTGATTAGGTCTGATCGTAAAATTAATTTCTATTTGGTTTTTATCATTAACTTTTGGAACTGCTTCATCGGATTTTATTCCTGATAAAATTTTCCATTTACTAATACCAATGGTCCACAACACTTCAACTTGATCTCGTGTTACTAATTTTAAATAAAATTCATTAGATTTTTTATTGGTTTGTTTGGTAATTTTTTGATCTCCGATCCACACCGCCCAGTCTTCCGGGCTTAAATAAATTATTGAGGCGAGATAGATATATGACTTGGCATTCTTCTCTTCAGCGGCTATTTTACTGGCTTGCGCAGCTTGTGCTGCTTTTTCCTTATCGTCATCCGGTATAAAAACCTGAGCATTATTTAGAGAATCAATAGCCTTACCTATATTGTCAATTTCATCATTACCAAACATCAAAGAAAAAAGTTTTTTGGTAAATTTAGTTTTTTCTTCCTCATTTTTTTTGGTTACATCTTTAATTTTATTTTCTGGTTTTGGCGTATCTTTCGTATCTTGTATTACTTTTAAATTTGTTTCATCAAATACCTGATTATTCTGCGCCAATGCTGGATTGATTGCAAAAGTGACGATTAATAAAAGAAATAATTTATAAAACATTTGCCGGTTTATTTTGTTTATCATTTTCTATTTTTTTCTCCGGTTCTTTTTTTTCCGTTTCTTTTGATTTATAAACATACCAGTAGAAATTTACTTCAGCCTGAATTGCTCCGACACCTTTAGCGGTACTTATTGCTACATAGTCAGATGTTTCGTAATCACGTACTTTTTTTATGCTTAAGGAAGTGATAGTGACATATCCCGGCAATTCATCAAATAACTCATCAAGGAAATACATCGCCCTTACATCGTCATAGGCTTCAAAAGTTAAATTCACGGTTGTAAATAAAATATTTACTGTTTTTCGATCATATATTCCACCTTTCATTGTTTGAGGTAAGGCCACTTTAATGCTGGGTTTTTCAATATTAAATTTTGCGGCAATGCTGTTTAATTTAGCATTAACTTCATCCATTTTAATACCATCAACTGATTTTTTATTTTCAGTTATATTTCCCCACAACTCCTTATATTTTTTGGCTTCAGAAGTTTTGCTCTGAATTTGAATTGCTTCAATTTTTATTTTGGAAGTTTCCGCTTTTATCTTATTTACTTTTTCATCAACACCGCCTTTTTGGCTTAAATTATAAAGTGCAATAACAGTAAGCGCGATTAGTAAAATCGCGAATGCTGAGCTATTTATTATAATTTTTTTGCGTAAAGCAATAATTTTCATTAATTTTTATCTATAGTAAAATCGACGGGAAATTTATAATATTTTTGGTTGAAATTAATATTTTTCGGTAGCTCGGAATATTTAATTTTATTTTTATCAAAATTCTTTTTCATAGCAGAAACCAAAACGTCAAATTCCGTAAACAAATCTTCAATGTCGCCGCTTTTATTTATGATGTAACCGTTAAGTTGCAAACTGTCCGAAGTTCCATTGGGTGAAGGGTTTGTTGTAGAAAAGCCGTTTAAAGTGTAAGTAAAATTGGTAAGGCTAACATCGAAGTCTTTTAGAAATTTTAAATCATAAAAATATTTTTCGTATTTTTTGCCGAAACTTCCTAAAGCCTCTTCAATTTTGCCGTAATCCATAACCATTTCTATATCAAGTTGCTTACCGTCTTTGTCGGTTAATTCACCTTCAAGAGCGGCGGTTGTTGCTTTCGTAAGCTCTTGACTGGCAATATATTTTTCTGCTTGAGCAACTTCTATTGCTTCGCCGATTTTATCTTGAGAAATTACGGTATAAAGAATCGTGGCGCAAATTGTCATCAATATAATTAAATTGGCGTAGTAGGAAGATTTTAAAATGGTGAAGTATTTTTCCAAAAGTGCGATTTTCGGTATGGTAAATTTTAAAATCTTTTTTTCTTTGGAAAAAATTTTTGAGATTAACAGATCGCAAAAATTACTATTTTGCGGCAGAATATCAGCATATCCGATCTCGGATGCTGCTTGGTACGGCGTGTAATTTATGAAATTTAATTCAATATTATCGAGTTTCTTAATTTGCTCTAAAACATTGACCGGAAAAATATTTACGATGTCAATTTCAGACATAGTAACATCAGGAAATAAACGCTTTAAATATTCAAATGTACTGTAAATATCTTGCTCATATTTTTCTAAAAAATCTGCATTTTCAAAATCATAATTTACTACGCGCGTAAAAACTATTTCATGCTCCGAAAACACAATCTGCCTGATTCCACTAACTTTATTTTGCACGATTATGCAATATAAATCATTGCGCTTATTTTTTATTTTGGACAGGGATTTGATGTTATTTCTTAATAATTTAAAAAGATTAAAAGCTTCAACCGGAAGCATGTAAATTCCTGCCAAACGATTTGGCATCGTTAGCAAAAACTCAATCCAATTGGTGATTATTTCAGAGCTTGAAGAAGAAACAAATAGGCATTCATGACGGTTAATTTGTTTTTTGTCCTTGTTATTAATGATAATATAATTTTTCAGACTTTCCTTATCGCCATCAGTTGCCATATCGCGTTTTATAATATGACTTAAATCGCTTTTTTTAATGGAAGGATAACTCTTTTTTTTGTAACTTTGATCTACGGTATCAAGCAAAATATAAATAGGAGCGACTTTATGCTTGTTAAAAAGATTGCTTAATTCGGTTTTGACTTCCTCATTAAATTCTTCTAAAAAAATCTTATTTTTTATTTTTTTATTTTCGTGCAAAGCAACAACCGCGCCATAATTCCCAATAGTAACGACGAAGTTCTGTGCAGAAAACATTTGAAAGATATGTTGCTTAAAAGTAAGCTGATTTTAATAAAACTTTTTTTTGCTAAAAACAAGCTATTTAAAATGATAGTCGGTGTCGGAGTTGATATAGTTTCAATCACAAGAATCGAAGATATAATATTGCGTTTCAATGAAAAATTTGAAGCAAAAATTTTTACGCCAAATGAAATTGAGACCGCCAAAAAAAAGTTAAAAAATTTACAGACAATTTTTTATGCAAAAAGGTTTGCGGCAAAAGAAGCATTTGCTAAGGCCTTGGGAATGGGGATTGGACGCGGTATTGATTTTTGTGACATTGAAATTTCAAATGATAATTTGGGTAAACCGCAAATCAGGCTTTTGCATGGAAAAGAGGAATTTTTAAAGCAACATTTTAATTGTAAAAATTTTGCTATACATCTTTCGCTAAGTGATGAAAATCCAAACGCAATTGCCTTTGTGACCATTGAAATTTTTTAAAATCAAATGAAGAAAAAAATTATTGTAATTGGCTCTGGAGCCTGGGGTACGGCGCTTGCTAACTTACTTGCTAAAAATTCCAATCGTGTTTTGCTAAGTTCCGATAATGTAGATGTTGTTGCTGAAATTAATGATTCTCAGCGTAATCATAATTTTTTGCCCGATGTTATTTTGCATAAAAAATTAAAAGCAATTTACGGTTTTGCTGCAGAAATTTTCGATGCTGATTTGGTATTTATCGTTACGCCAAGTTCTGCCGCAATTAATGTATTTAATGAAATTAATAAAGTAAAAGTTAACCCTAAATGCGGATTTATAATTTGTTCCAAAGGGTTTGAAGGTGAATCGGCTTTGCTTTTGACTGATTCTTTTGAAAAAGTAGTCGGAAATAATAACTATGCCGTTTTGTCCGGTCCAAATTTTGCAATTGAAGTGGCAAAGGAAATGCCGACGATTACTACGATTGCAAGTAAAAATAAAAAGCTGGCGAACCGTGTAATTAAAGCTTTGAGCAATGATTATTTTAAAGCGACTTATTTTAAAGATCCGCGCAGTGCTGAAATTTGTGGAATTGTAAAAAATATTATGGCGATTGGTTGTGGAGTAATTGATGGGCTTGGGCTTGGCGTAAATACTAAGTCGGCCCTGATTATGCAGGGAATTTATGAAATTCAAATCTTGTCCAAAGCTCTGAAAGCATCAAGTGATGTTACTACAGCCGCAGGCTTTGGCGATATATTCTTAACTTGTTCTTCAACTAAATCACGCAATAATTCTTTAGGTGTTGAAATTGCCGGCGGCGTTGCCTATAATTCGCAAGGGCATACAACTTACGAAGGCGCGGTTTCTGCGCTTATTCTCGATAAATTGGCAAAAAAATTAAATTTAAATTTGCCGCTATGCCAAACAATTAGCAATATTTTGCAAAATAATTTTACGAGCGCGCAAATTAAAGAAAAAATCATCAAAGCAATTTTATAATGACAGACACAATTCTAATCATCGATTTCGGCAGCCAAGTTACGCAACTAATCGCCCGTAGAATCCGCGAGCTTAATGTTTATTCCGAAGTAAAAAATCCCGACATTACAATCGATGAAATAAAGAAACTTTCACCGAAAGCCATTATTCTTTCCGGCGGGCCGAATTCGGTTTATGCTAAAAATGCGCCGAGCGTTGATAAAAAAATTTTTGAATTAAATTTACCGATTTTGGGAATTTGTTACGGACAACAATTAATTTGTCATTTGCTTGGCGGCAATGTCGGTAGTGCGCATGAAAGAGAATATGGTAAGGCGGAAATTAAAATTATTTCGGACTCACCTTTGCTTAAAAATGTAAAAAATACCCAAGTTTGGATGAGTCACGGCGATAGAGTTGACGCTATTCCGTCAAGTTTTAAAGTAATTGCCAACACACCTTCCGCGCCTTTTGCGGCAATTGCTGATGAGAAAAGAAAAATTTACGGTGTGCAATTTCATCCGGAAGTTGTTCATAGTTTGGACGGTAAAAAAATAATCGAAAATTTTGTTAAGGATATTGCAAATTGCAGGTCGGATTGGACGATGCGTGATTTTAGAAAAGAAGAAATTTTGCAAATTAAAAAAATTGTTGGCGATAAGAAAGTAATCTGCGGACTTAGTGGTGGCGTGGATTCATCCGTTGTGGCAGCTTTGATTAACGAAGCGATTGGCAAACAATTAACTTGTATTTTTGTTGATCATGGTTTGCTTCGCAAAAACGAAGGCAAAGAAGTTGAAGAAATTTTTGCGAAGAAATTTCAGACTAATTTAATTTATGTTGATGCGTCGAAACTTTTTTTGGCAAAATTAAAAGGCGTAACTGATCCGGAAAAAAAACGTAAAATTATCGGCAAAACTTTTATTGAAGTTTTTGATAAAGAAGCCAATAAAATCAAAGGCGCAGAGTTTTTGGCCCAAGGAACTTTATATCCTGACGTAATTGAATCTTCGCATCCGAATAAAGGTGCCAGTCACACAATTAAATCGCATCACAATGTTGGTGGTTTGCCGAAAAAAATGAAGTTGAAATTACTTGAGCCGGTGCGAATGTTATTTAAAGACGAAGTTAGAAAATTAGGTCGTGAGCTTGGTTTGCCGGAAACTGTTGTCGGTCGCCATCCTTTCCCGGGCCCGGGTTTAGCTATTCGTATCATTAGTGATATTACGCAAGAAAAAATAAAAATTCTGCAAGAAGCCGATGCAATTTATATTGAAGAAATCAGAAAAGCCGGGCTTTACGATGAAATTTGGCAGGCTTTTTCGGTATTACTTCCGGTAAAAACCGTTGGCGTAATGGGCGATGGTAGAACTTATGAAAATGTGTTAGCCTTACGCGCCGTTAACTCAATTGATGGCATGACAGCGGATGTTTATCATTTTTCTTCGGAATTTTTATGCCGCGTAAGTGGTAGAATTATTAATGAGGTTCGTGGAATTAATAGAGTGGTTTATGACTACACTTCAAAGCCGCCTGGTACTATTGAGTGGGAGTGACTCACTACTCCGTCATTGCGAGGCGAAGCTGAAGCAATCCATGTCGCAACAAACTCATTCTTTAAAACAACATGAAACAACCCGCAATTTACATAATGGCAAACAAGAAAAATGGCACCATTTATGTTGGTGTTACTTCAAATCTACTTGAAAGAATTTTTCAGCATAAAAATGATTTATGTGAAGGATTTACCAAAAAATACCAATGCAAAAATTTGGTTTATTACGAATTGTTAGGTGATATGTTGGAAGCGATTGCGCGAGAAAAACAAATTAAATCTGGTTCTCGTGCAAAAAAAGTTAAGTTAATAGAATCGCTAAATGGTGACTGGCGAGATTTGTATAAGGATATTTGCTGATACGGTAAATTGAGTAAATGGATTGCCGCGCTACGCTCGCAATGACGGAGATTTTTTTATCATCCGTCATTGCGAGGCGAAGCCGAAGCAATCTATAAAATAATTTTATAATACATATGCCAAATTTCAACTTACCTTACAACCAACCAATCGCAGAAAACAAAAAAACTCTCTACAAAAACGCGCGCATAATCGATCCAGAATCAGGTTATGATGAGATCGGAAATCTTTTAACAATCGGTGACAAAATCGCCGATTACGGTGTTGATGTAATGGCCTCAGATGCCGAAATCATTGATTGCAACGGCCATGTTTTATGTCCTGGTTTAATTGATATTCAAGTGCATTTTCGTGATCCGGGACAAACTCATAAAGAAGATTTACATTCCGGAAGCATGTCGGCTGTGGCGGGAGGAATTACTACCGTTGTTTGCCAACCAAATACGGCACCAACAATTGATTCAACTTTTACTTTAGATTATTTACGCCTGAAATCACGCGAAGCCGCTTATTGCAACGTTCGCGCTTATGCGTGCATTACTAAAGCTATGAAGGGTGAAGAATTAACGGATATGCAAGCTTTGAAAGAGGCTGGGGCTGTAGGATTCACCGATGATGGTTTGCCGGTTATGGATGGTCGTGTGATGCGTGCTGCTTTTGAAAAAGCACGCGATTTAGATCTAGTTTTGGCACAACATGCCGAAGATCTAAATATTACTAATAAAGGTTGCATCAATGAAGGAAAAGTGTCGGTGCAGCTCGGTGTGCGCGGAATTCCCAATCTTTCGGAAAGTATAATTGTTGATCGTGATTTAGCGCTTTTGGAAAATGTCGGAGGGCGTTACCACTTGCTGCACGTTTCAACTAAAGAAGCGCTTGAAGCTATGAGACAGGCTAAGCGCAAAGGCCTGAACGCGACAGTAGAAGTTTGTCCGCATCATTTTATTTTAAATGATGAAGAGGTTTTGATTTCCGGAACAAATGCTAAAATGAATCCGCCACTACGAAGTGAAGAAGACCGTTTGGCGCTGGTTGAGGGCTTACGCGACGGTACGATTGACGCAATTTCAACCGATCACGCGCCGCATGATTTAGCTTCGAAACAAAAGGATTTGCAAAATGCTAGTTTTGGTATTGTTGGCGTTGAAACTATGTTGCCGTTGAGCTTGTGGCTTTATCACCAAAATATTTTATCGCTTAGAGAATTACTTGCAAAAATGACTTGCAATGCGGCGCGCATAATTAATTTTGATGGCGGCGTAATTAAGAAGGGCGCGCGAGCTGACTTGACGTTGATTGATCTCAACTGTGATTGGGTAATTGATGTGCAAAAATTTTACAGCAAATCAAAAAATTCTCCTTTTGATGGATTTGAGGTGAAGGGGAGAGCGGTGATGACCGTTGTTGGAGGAAAGGTGGTTTATAAAATTTAATTACGAAAATATTTATCATTCATAATTTATGCGTAAACTTCTAATCATCGCCGGTTCTGATCCCAGTGGAGGCGCTGGGATTCAGGCTGATTTAAAAACCGCTACTGCGCATAAAATTTATGCAAGCGCTGCAATTACTTGTCTTACGGTGCAGGATACGAAAAAAGTTCACGCTATCCATTATGCGCCGCTTGATTTTTTAGAGAAGCAAATTGAAGTGGTTTTAGATGATATAAAATTTGATGCGATTAAAATCGGAATGCTTGGAAGAACTGAAATTACCGAAGTCATTGCTAAAATTTTAGAAAAGAAAGCCAAAAATATTCCACTCATTCTTGATCCGGTTATGGTTGCAACTTCCGGCGACTCTTTACTTAAGAAAAATGCGGTTGATGTTCTAAAAAATAAATTAATTAAATTATCTTATATAATTACGCCAAACACTGATGAAGCTGAAATTTTAACGGAAATGAAAATAAGAAATATTTCCGATATGAAGAAAGCAGCATTAAAACTGCAGGCTTTAGGTGCGAAAAATGTTTTAATTAAAGGTGGGCATTTGGATCTATCAAAAACAAAAATCATTAATTTGTTATTGGATAAAAACAAAGAATTTCATTTGATTAGTAATAAGAAATTAAATAATAAAAAATTTCATGGAACAGGCTGCACTCTTGCTTCTGCTATTGCCTGCAATATTGCTAAAAAAAATGATGTGATAAAAAATGTGCGCGCAGCTAATAAATACGTGTATCGCGCCATTTTAAAAAATCTTGATATAGGTCAAGGAAGTTTGATTTTGAAGCATTATTAGGTGTTTTAAAAATTTTTTTTGACATTACAAACCTGAGTTTATAAGGTGTAGAACTAAGTAGTGTTTAGATTTTTTAAGTCCTTTCTATTTTAGCAAGCAACTTAAACATCACGGGTGGCCTTTCTAAACTCTAAAAATAACAATTAAATAAAATTTTAGCTTATGAAACTTTGGCAACAAGTTCTTATTGGTTTAATTCTAGGCGTGATTTCCGGGATCGTACTCGGAGAAAAAGCTGCAAGCCTTAAGATTTTCGGTACTATATTTATCAGTTTAATCAAAATGGTAATCGTGCCATTGATTTTCTTTGCCATTCTTTCAGGAATTACTTCAATGCATGGTCAAAGTAATTTTACCAGAGTCGGTATTAAGGGTTTTTCAAGTTATATTTTAACGGCAATCTTTGCTGTAATGATCGGTCTTGCTGCCGGAACCATTTTTCATCCGGGCCAAGGTGTTGATTTACATTCTATCCTAGATACTACTGCAGTGGCTAAACCGGAAGCTAAAGAAACTCCGACAATTTCTTCTTTCTTACTTGGTTTGATTCCAACCAATCCGCTTAATTCAATGGTTACTGATAATTTTTTACAAATTATCGTATTTTCTATTTTTACCGGTATAACAATTAACATTGTTGGACATAAAGCTCAGGCTATTAAAGACGTGATTGCCGCCGGCGCACAAGTTTCTTTCAAAATGATTGAAATTATTATTAAACTTGCTCCTTTGGGAGTATTTGGCTTTATCGCTTGGGTGATTGGAACGCAAGGTATCGATATTTTGGAAGCTTTGGCAAAACTTATTGTGGCAGTACTTGCAGCATGTTTATTCCAATATGTTTTATTCGGTTTCATGATTTTGATTTTTGCAAGAATGTCGCCATTACCTTTTTACAAAAAAATATTGATGACTCAATCAATTGCTTTTGCAACAAGTAGTAGTAAGGCTACTCTTTCAACTGCGATGGGGCAATTACAAGAAAGAATGGGTGTTTCTAAAACTAACTCGAATTTCTTGATGCCACTTGGCGTTTGTATTAACATGGACGGAACAGCGATTTACCTTGGTATTTGTGCTCTGTTCTTCTCGCAAGCCTACGGAATTGTGCTTACTCCGCATGATTATATGATGCTAATATTAACTTGTACCCTTGGTTCAATTGGCGCGGCTGGTATTCCAAGCGGTTCAATTATTTTTATGGGAATGGTGCTTACTTCAGTTGGTTTACCAATCGAAGGTATCGGCATTATCCTTGGTGTTGACAGAATTCTTGATATGGTAAGAACAACAATAAATATCACTGGTGACAGTGCTATTACTTTGATTGTGGATAAATCAGAAGGTGCTTTAGATGAAAAAACATACTATTCTAAAAAAGCTTAGTGAGTTTGGTAAAATTAAAAGCTACGCAGTCATTATTGGCTGCGTAGCTTTTTTTTGCTGCAAATTTAGTTTTGCCGCAGAAAATTTTTTACAAAAATATCAAAATGAGTTAAGTGAGATTGAAAATTATTTAAATAATATAAAAAATCTCTCGGCTAATTTTGTGCAAGAATCCGACAATGGTGCGGTTGTAAAAGGCAAATTTTATTTGTCGCGTCCGGGAAAAATGCGTGTAGAATATAAAGCTGAACCAAAAATTTTAATTGTGGTTAATGATGCAGTTTTATCTTATTATGATATTGAGCTTGATGAAACTTCGCATCTACGTACCAATACCACTCCCGCTTCATTTCTCACCCGTCCAAATATTTCTTTTTCGGCCAAAGATGTTGAAATTACCAAAGTTGTAAAATCACATAATGAAATTGCGGTTTCGGTGATGAAAAAAAATCGTAAAGAGGCCGGAGAATTTACTTTGGCTTTTAGCACAAATCCGCTGCAATTTAAAAAAATGGAAGTAAAAAATGATTTGGATCAGGTAGTAACGGTGTTGTTGAGTGATATTGATTTTACTAGTTCTATTCCAAGTCGTTTATTTGTGATTGAGAGTAAAATTTTACCGTGAGTGTAACAGACCCCTCACCCTAACCCTCTCCCTCAAGGGGAGAGGGGATACTCGGAGAAATTCCTTCTCTCCTTGAGAAAGAGGGACACTCGGAGAAATTCCCTCTCCCCTTGAGAAAGGGGGACACTCGGAGAAATTCCCTCTCCCCTTGAGGGAGAGGGTTAGGGTGAGGGGTTCTTTAGCAGAATATAATGGCATTTTCTTTAAACCAAAAATCTAACAAAAAACAACGCATCATCAGCGATATAAACGTTACGCCATTTGTTGACGTTTTGTTGGTGCTGTTAATTATCTTCATGGTCGCGGCGCCAATGATGACAAGTAATGTTGAGGTGAACTTGCCGCAAGGCGCAACAACGCCTTCCAAAGATAAAGACCTTTCGCTAACAATAACCATCAAAGCTGATGGCGCAATTTTTTTACAAGATAATCAGGTGCAAATAAGTTTTTTACCGGCGAAATTATTGGAATTAAGCGGTAATAAAATGGACAGCAAAATCAACATTCGCGCCGATAAGAGCCTTGATTACGGTCGGGTTATGGAGATTGTGAAGACCGTGAGCATGACTGGATTTAATCAAGTGGCTTTAGTGACGGAACTGACTAATTAATAAAAACTCACTGTCATGCTGAGATTGTCGAAGCGTGTGTTTAGACTTAGAAGTACAAGCATATCATATGCTTCGACAAAGCTCAGTATGACAGTGAGAATTTAGTTATATGTTTTTGAATGATAAAAAATCTCCTCTATTCCCTATTTTTTCATCTTCTCCTCTTTTCTGCGATTTATTTTAGTTTCAATTTTGAATTTAAAAGTCGGCAGCCAAAAGAAGTTGTTGTCACTTTGGCAAGCTATGTACCACCAGCTCCTCCTGTTGTGGAGGAAAAAGTTGAAGAGGTAAAAAAAGAAGAACCTAAGAAAGAGGAAAAACCTAAAGAAGAGCCGAAAAAACCTGAGTCGAAAAAGGAAGAAAAAAAGCCTGAGCCTAAGAAAAAAGAAGAGCTAAAAAAAGAAAAGAAAAAAGAAGAGAAAAAACCCGACCCTAAAAAAGAAGAGAAAAAACCCGAGCCTAAAAAGGAAGAGAAAAAGCCTGAAGTAAAAAAAGAAGAAAAACCGAAAGAAAAACTGCCGGAAAAAAAACCGGAAGCTGTAAAAGAAGAAACAAAAAAAACAGAAGAAAAACCGTTGGCTAAAGCTATCGAAAAAATAAATACGATTGAAAGTTTGGATTTATCAATGCGTGAAAAATTCAATATTCAGTCGCAGTTAAAAAGGTGCTACAAGCGCGCTATTGCCGGAAGCAAGCGCGGTAATGTGAAAGTGATGGTAAAAGTTTCAATTGATAAGGAAGGCTATATTACTTCAAATTTAGATGAATTGCGCAAGGCAGAAAATTATCAAAATGAGTCTTATAAAATTGCTTTTGTAAATGTAAAAACCGCTATTGACTTTTGTAATCCATTATCTAACTTGCCATCGGACAAGTATGATATTTGGAAAGAAATTCTGCTTGAATTTGATGATAATTTGGAGAATTAATCATGAAAATTAATTATAAAAGTTTTGTTGAGATGTCTAGAAAACTCAACGCATCAGGTGAACATGATTGTTCAGAATATGATGTAGGGGGGGGTAAGAGTTTACTTTTATTTAAATTAGAACCTGATGCTAAGGGTAATTTATTTACCGGTGCTGTTTTGGTTAATGAGAAGGATGTTGCCAATTTTGTGGGTAAATATGAAAAGTATAGTGAAACTAAGTCTGGAATTGATTTTGGAACACTAGTCACAACCGGAAGGGGATTAAAGTCTTCTTTTATAATTTATAAAGATAGTAAAAGTAGAGATGAATCGAAAATGGCGCGCTTAGATGAGAATGTTTATTCATTTTTAGGATTTTTTGCTGGAGAAAACAATCCTGGCGGAAAAATATTTGAGGAAGAAGATGATGTAATTAGAGTATTCAATTTAGGGATTGAAACTGGTCCGTGGGGTATGGTGTTGCCTAACTCTAGTGCTACACTTCCGGTGAGAGTAATTGGGGGAGGTGCTGGTGGAGAAGGTGTGGCTCCGAGTGGTAGTGTTGCTCCTCGTCTCAAGGGTATGTTCAGCAAATCTCTTACAGCATCTGACTCTGGCAGGGGAAAATAAAATCTCAAATCTAAATCAACCCACTGCGCAAACAATCATGCAAATGCAAAACGCCAACAATTTTTCCTTCATCAATTACAAATAAACTGGTAATTGATTTTTTATTCATCATGCCTAAGGCCTCTGCTATCAAGGTGTGAGAGGTTGTAGTTACCGGATTTTTTGTCATTAATTCTTTAGCATTTTGCGCAAGAAAATCGTTGGAGATATGGCGGCGTAGGTCGCCGTCAGTTATGATGCCGATTAATTTTTTTGCTGAATCAACAACACCGGTACAACCTAAGTGTTTTGAAGTCATTTCAAGCAAGATTTCTCTAGCTTTCGCACCTTCATCAACCAAAGGAATTTCATTGCCTTTGCGCATTAATTCTCTGACTTTCAAAAAATTCGAGCCCAATTTTCCACCCGGATGAAAGACGCCGAAATTTTCTTTGCCAAAACCTTTAGCATCGATCAAGCTTACAGCCAAAGCGTCTCCGATTGCCAGCATCATCGTTGTTGAAGTTGTCGGAGCATTGACATTATTGGCTTCGGGAATTGCGGGTAAAACTAAAGCGACATCGCTCGCCTTTGTCAATTCTGATTCGGCGCGACGAATAATTCCAATGATCGGAATTTCAAATCTTTTGCAATAATAAATTATGTCTTTTAATTCTTTAGTTTCGCCGGAGTTGGAAAGTAAAATTACCACATCATCTTTGGTAATCATGCCAAGGTCGCCGTGGCTTGCCTCGCCTGGGTGTATGAAGAAAGAAGGTGTGCCAGTTGAGGCAAAAGTTGCGGCGATTTTATTGGCAATATGACCTGATTTTCCCATGCCGCTAATAATCACGCGGCCCTTGCAATTTAAGATTAAATCAACGGCTTTAATGTAATTATCGTCGAAGTAGGTTAACAAAGATTCAAGACCTTGAATTTCGGTTTTTATTGCATTAATAGCCGAGGTGATATAATTTTTTTCGCTTTGCATATTAATTAATTTCTTTAAAGAGAGCCCATGAGCGACAAGGCGCAAGACATATTGCAGGAATTTACAACATCAAACGCAATTTTAAAAGGACATTTTATTCTTTCTTCGGGATTGCATTCCGACACTTACATGCAATGTGCACGCGTGCTGATGAATCCTGAGAGGGCGGGGCGTTTGTGTAAAATGCTGGCGGAAAAAATTGAGTCACGTCTTGGCAAAAATGCTTTTGATATTGTGGTGGCGCCAGCTATGGGTGGCGTGGTTGTGGGCTATGAAGTTGCGCGCCAATTGGGTTTGGAAGGAATTTTTTGCGAAAGAGTAAATGGAATTTTTGAACTGCGGCGTGGTTTTACTTTGGAAAAAAATGCGCGCGTGTTAGTCGTGGAAGATGTTATCACTACAGGAAAATCCTCGCTTGAAACTTATGATTTGGTTAGAAAACTGGGAGCTAAAGTGGTAGCGGAAGCTTCGCTGGTTGATCGCAGCGGTGATGAGAAATTGGAGGAAAAAATGGGCGTGCCTATTATTTCTTTATTGAAGTTAGATATTCGTACATTCAGTGAAGACAAGGTTCCGGAGGATTTAAAATTGGTTCCTGCAATAAAACCGGGAAGTAGATTTTTAAAATAAAGAACTCGATGTCATGCTGAGCCTGTCGAAGCATGATTCTAAAGTTGGGAGTTCTAACATCATGCTTCGACAGGCTCAGCATGACACCGAGAAATTATGAAAACATACACAAACAAACTAGAAGAAGTAATCCTCAATAAACGCGAAATCGGCGTTTCCTTCGAATTTTTTCCACCGAAAAATGACGAGATGGAAAAGAATTTGTGGGATTCAATTTCTAAATTAAAAAATCTAAAACCGAATTTTGTTTCGGTAACTTATGGTGCTGGCGGCTCTACGCGTGAAAGAACTCACCACACTATTGAACGCATTTTAAAAGAGACAAATTTAAAACCAGCTTCCCACCTAACTTGCATTGCTGCATCAAAAGACGAGATTAATGAAATACTTCGCAACTATTGGCAAATGGGCGTGCGCCACATTGTAGCGCTGCGTGGTGACATGCCGGCGTCAAGTCCGAATTATCAATTGCATCCTCAGGGATATAAATATGCTAATGAATTAGTGACGGGAATTAAAAAAATTGCTGATTTTGAAATATCGGTTGCAGGCTATCCCGAGAAGCATCCGGAGGCTAAAACATTAGATGAAGATATTGATAATTTGAAACGAAAGGTTGATGCCGGAGCTGACAGAATCATTACTCAGTTTTTTTTCGATGCTAACTACTATTTTGATTTTGTCGAAAGGTGCCGAAAGCGCAGAATCACTGTGCCGATCGTGCCGGGAATTTTGCCGGTGACAAATGTTAAACAAACGAAACATTTTGCTAAAATGTGCGGCGCATCAATTCCTGATTGGATGGAAAAGGTTTTTGAAAATTTAGATAGCAACGATGAAACGCGAAAATTGATCGCCGGAGTAATTGCTGTTGAACTTTGTCGGATCCTACATAATGGCGGTGTTGATGACTTTCATTTCTATACGCTAAACCGTGCCGATTTGACGATTGCGATTTGCCATATTTTGGGAATTACTGATTCTAGTGCTTGAGTTTTAAGTTTGTTTAGCTATATCGTCTGCTTCTATTTTACTAAATGAATTGCTTCGTCGCTACGCTCTTCACAATGACGAAAGAAAAAAAATCGTCATTGTGAGGAGCGTAGCGACGAAGCAATCCACAATTAATTTTTAAAATGCCAAAAGAAGATTTACTTTCCATGAACGGAATCGTTGTTGAGGTTTTGCCCAACACGATTTTTAAGGTTGAACTCGAAAACGGACACATAATTATCGCGCATGCTTCCGGAAAAATCAGAAAAAATAAAATTCGCGTTTTGAAAGGTGATAAGGTAGAAGTTGAAATGACGACTTATGATTTAACTAAGGGACGCATAGTTCGACGCAACGTCTAATTAAATTTTCATGAAAAATCTCCTCATCGTAGAATCCCCGGCGAAAGCCAAAACTATCGGCAAATATCTTGGTAAAGATTATAAGGTAGTGGCCTCGTTTGGCCATATTCGTGACTTGCCAAGTAAGGAAGGTTCGGTTGAGCCTGATAATGATTTTAAAATGCATTATCAAATTTCGGCGAAATCGAGCAAGCATGTTAAAGAAATTGTTGATGGTGCGAAGGCTTGTGAGAAGTTAATCCTCGCTCCCGATCCCGATCGCGAAGGTGAATCAATTGCTTGGCACGTTTTGGAAATTTTAAAACAGAAAAAAGCGATTAAAGCTTCGACAAAAGTTGAGCGCGTAGTGTTCAACGCTATTACTAAAAATTCCGTTACTGAAGCAATAAAAAATCCGCGCCAAGTTGATATGGATTTAGTTAACGCGCAGCAAGCTCGCCGGGCTCTTGATTATTTGGTTGGTTTTACTTTATCGCCGATTTTATGGAGAAAATTACCGGGAAGCAGATCAGCCGGGCGCGTTCAGTCTGTAGCGCTGCGTTTAATTTGTGATCGTGAAGAAGAAATTGAAAATTTTAAAAGCGAAGAATATTGGGATATTAAATTAGATTTAAAAACTGATGCCAATGCCGAATTTCAGGCCTCGGTTGTTGAAATTAACGGTAAGAAATTAGAAAAATTTACAATCGTAAATGAAGCGCAAGCAGGTGACATTAAGAAATTATTAGAAGATAAAAAATATCAAGTTTTATCAATTACGAAGAAGCAAGCCAAGAGAAGACCTTATCCGCCTTTTACAACTTCTTCGATGCAACAAGAAGCGGCGCGTAAACTTGGTTTTTCCGCAAAAAAAACCATGATGATTGCGCAAAAATTATATGAAGGTGTAGAGCTTGATGGTGGTACGCAAGGGCTTATTACCTATATGAGAACCGATTCTATTGACGTTACTCCGGAAGCAATTGCCAATGTGCGTCAGGCGATTTTTAACATGTATGGCAAAGATTATTTGCCTGACTCGGCGAATGTTTTTAAAAGCAAAGTTAAAAATGCGCAAGAAGCTCATGAAGCGATTCGTCCTACGGATTTCTTACTTGAGCCTGCTAAGATAAAAAAATATTTAGATGAAGATCAGTATTATTTATATGATTTGATTTGGAAAAGAATGCTCGCTTCACAAATGGCGGATGTGATTTTTGATCAGGTGATTGCTGAAATTATTACGATTCCGAATTATGCCAAAGCGCGTGCGACCGGCTCTACCATTAGATTCGATGGTTTCTATAAAGTTTATCGCGAAGATTTGGATGACGAAACCGATGATGAAGGAAAACAAACTTTGCCGGAATTAAAAGAAAAAGAAAATTTAGATTTAATTGAAGTAAAGCCAAATCAACATTTTACCGAGCCGCCTCCTCGTTACTCGGAAGCCAGTTTGGTGAAAAAAATGGAAGAACTTGGAATTGGTCGTCCGTCAACTTACGCGGCAATTATTTCGGTAATTCAAGATCGCGGTTACGTAAAATTAGAAAAGAAAAGATTCTTTCCGGAAGAGCGCGGCCGCATTGTTACTACATTCTTAAAGGAATTTTTTACCAAATATGTCGAATATGATTACACGGCAAATTTGGAAGATGAGTTAGATATTATTTCCAACGGTGAAATGGATTGGAAAAAATTCTTAAAAAAATTCTGGAAAGATTTTTACGGTGATATTAAGGAAGTAGAAAAGAAGCCGTTCCCGGAAGTTTTGGAAGTTTTAAATCAAAAAGTTTGCGCTCATATTTTTGGGCTGGATGAAAATGGTAAATTAAAAGATACTTGTCCGACATGCGGCACGGGCAAGCTTGGATTAAGGCTTGGTAAATTCGGGGCATTTATCGGCTGCTCGAATTATCCTGAATGCAAGCACACCATGCAAATTACTAATGAAGAAAATCAACTTGATGAAGAAGGCGCGCCAAAACCGCAATTTGAACCAAGAAATTTAGGTGTTGATCCAAAAAGCGGTTTTGAAGTTTTTGTGAAAATTGGGCCTTACGGACCTTACTTAGAGTTAAGTGGAAGCGAAGTAGTGGCCGAAGAAGAAACTAAGAAAAAAGGTAAGAAAGCAAAAGCAAAGAAACCAAAAAGAATTTCTATTCCAAAGAACATGGATTTGAATTCAATTGATTTAAAAACCGCAGCTCAACTATTGACGTTGCCGCGTGAGGTTGGTATTCATCCGGAAACCGGTGAAAAAATTGTGGCAAATATCGGTCCGTTCGGTCCTTATTTATTGCATAACAAAAAATTCACTTCGGTAAAAGAGGATAATATTTTGGAAATTGGTTTGAATCGTGCGGTTGACGTGATTGCAGAAGCCGCTAACCGTCCGCCTTCGAAGCGAGGAAGGAGAAAAAGTAAATAATTCGAAGCAATTAATAAATTTTTACGAATATTATAAATAAATTATAGACTTAATCACTTAACAATATAATTTAAGAAATTACACCGCAGAAAACTCAAAATACTAATTACTAAAAATAATAACATGTCAGAAAAAATTACAGGAAAAGTTAAATGGTTTAATGATGAAAAAGGTTTCGGATTCATCGCGCAAGAAGGCGGAAAAGATATATTCGTGCATTGCAGCGCCATCAATTCTAATGGCGGAGGTCGTAAAACTTTACGTGAAAATCAAAAAGTAACTTTTGAAGTTATCCAAGGTAAAAAAGGCCCAGAAGCCTCTAACGTTACTCCTCAAGATTAATTTCTAGCGACCGTGTCCACCATCGCGGTCACTTCTTCCACCGCTGCTAAAACTAAAATCAAGATCTCTTTTAGCTTCCTTAAGATTTAAATGTCCTGCTGGTTTTACTTCGCTGCTTGGAGTATGGTCTTCTTTGCCGTGTTTTGCCGCATCTAATTTTTTACGCTTTTTCTGCCAAACATCTGAACGTCCGCCGCTAGTTGTAAACACATGGGTTGATCCCATTTTGTCTACTTCTTCGGATCTGTCATCCCAAACATCTTTAGTGTCAATTTCTTTTGTCTCTTCGGCTTCCAAACCACCAATTTCGCGGTCTAAGCTTCTTAATTGATCATTTTTAGGGTTGACGGCGGCACGCAATTTTTCTGTTACCGGCTTAACTTCAGCCATAACTTTTTCATCTTCTTCAAATTTAAAACTCATAATAAATTCTCCAATTTTTTTACTGCCATAAAAGCAGAATCTATCTTAGCAGAAAATGTGCTTACGTCCAGTAAAAACAATAGTTTTTGGCCATTGTGAATTTTGATTTGGCTATTTTTAGAAAAAACCGCTTGTAAAAGTTTGTCGGGATTTTTGAATTTATTATCTTTGAAACTAACGACAATTCCGTTTGCAATAGCTTCAAGCCTTTCAATATCAAGCTTACGGCATATATGTTTTAACTTCGCAATTTCCATTAAATTTATAACTTCATCCGGAATTTTGCCGAAGCGATCAAGCATTTCAGCACGCAGTTTTTCTTCATCATCCTGATTTGAAAGATTAGCAATTCTTTTATAGAAATTCATGCGCAGCGACAAATCCGGCATATAATTTTCCGGAATTAGAAGCGAAATTCCTAGTTTTATTGCACAAGTAAAATCAGAATTAGTAATTTCGACATTAGGTTCTTTATTTTTAATATTTTGAATAGTTTCAAAAAGCAATTGTTGGTAAAGTTCAACGCCGGTTTCTTTGATATGACCGGATTGTTCTTCGCTAAGTAAATTACCGCTGCCGCGAATATCCATATCGTGGCTGGCAATGCTAAAACCAACGCCTAGAGCATCAAGATTTTGCATCACTTCCAGTTTTTTATGTGCTTCATCAGAAAGTTTTTTATTTTCTTTGAGCATGAAGTAAGCGTAAGCGCGAACCTTGCCGCGACCGACACGGCCGCGCAATTGATAAAGTTGTGCCAATCCGAACATTTCGGCTTTGTAAATTATAATGGTGTTGGCTTCAGCAATATCAATGCCTGATTCGATAATTGTCGTTGAAAGTAGCAAATCAATTCTGCCATCCACAAAATCATTCATAATTTTATCGAGCTGCGCTGGAGTCATGCGGCCGTGAGCGCTCATAATTTTTATTTCCGGCAATAGGGTTTTTAATTTATTTTCAATTTCTTCAATATCGCGAATGCGTGGTACTACGAAAAATACGCGTCCAGAGCGATTATATTCGCGCATTACGGCTTCGCGAATTACCACGGAATCATAAGGCATAATGAAATTGCGAACGGCGATGCGATCAATCGGGGCGCTGCTGATCAGACTTAAATCTTTAACGCCGGTAAGTGACATTTGCAAAGTGCGCGGAATTGGTGTGGCCGAAAGTGTTAGTACGTGAACTTCGTTGCGTAATTCTTTCAGACGTTCTTTCTGTGCTACGCCGAAATGCTGCTCTTCATCAATAATTACCAAAGCGAGATTTTTAAATTTAATATTTTTTTGCAGCAAAGCATGTGTGCCGATAACAATATCAATTTCTCCGCTTTCAATTTTTTCTTTGACCTTCTTTGATTCTGTAGTGCCGACAAGTCTGGATAATTGGGCAACTTTAATTCCGGCATCTTCAAATCTTTTAGAGAAATTCTTGAAATGTTGGCGGCAAAGTAGGGTGGTTGGTGTTATGATGGCAACTTGATATTTTATGTTGTTGGAAACGGCAATAGCTGCCGCGCGCATTGCGACTTCAGTTTTGCCAAAGCCGACATCGCCGCAAATTAAGCGATCCATCGGCAGGCCTTTTTGTAAATCTTCTTCGACTTCGCTGATGGCGCGAGCCTGATCTTCCGTTTCAACAAAACCGAAACGCGCTTTAAATTCATCGTAAAAATGTTGGTCGGGAATTAAAATAGGTGCTTTTTTTACATGGCGTGCCGCCGCTATTTTCAATAGTTCTTCTGCGGCAACTTTTATTTTATTTCTTACTTTTTCTTTGCGATTTTTCCAAGCCGCAACACCTAAGCGATCAAGTTGAATTAACGGATTGTCAGCGCCGTAACGCGTGATTAAATTTATATCATCAACCGGCACAAATAATGTATCGCCGCCGCCATACAAAATTTTTATCATGTCGGTTTTAACATCAAGCGCACTTACAACATGAATGCCGTCAAACTTACCGATGCCGTGATCGCGATGTACGACAAGTTCGCCTAAATTAATGGCGAGGCCTTCTTCTATAAGGCGCTGTGAAGCTTGTTTGTCAGATTTTTTCTTATGGATTATTTTTTGGCCGAGTAAATCCTGTTCGGAAATGAAAGTATAATCCGTAGTTTGAAAGCCATGCTCAAGCGGTAGATTTACTAGGGCGACAGAGTTTTTTATTTTTTCGATTTTTGAGTAGTCGTCGATGATAGTACTGTGTATTTCATAGTCATGGAGAATGCGATTGATTTGGCTTCGCGTAGTGTCTGATAAGCAACAGATTATTAATTTATGATTTTTGTCCAAAGGAAAATGTTCTTTAAAAAGAGCAAACGGACTCTGTTTATTACTATGACCCGCCAAATAAAAATCCGGAACCGGTTTTATTTCTAAATCAAAAATTCTTTTGTCAAAATCTCTTTTGTCACCCTGAGCCTGTCGAAGGGTGACATCGGAGGAATTATCAAAATTATTAAAAGAAATATTTGTATTATGATTTATTTTTTTCTGCAACGTCTCCAAATCAACATAGAGTAAGTTGGGTTCGATAGCATTATAAACATCCTTGTTAATTTTTTTATCATGAATTCGGGCTTCATAATATTCTGAAATTAATTTTTGTCTTTCATTTGCGTGAGTAAAAATTTTCTGATTATAAAATATTGTTGCATCGGAAAAATAATCAAAAAGCGTAACTAAATCTTCTTCATAAAATAATGGCAGCCAATGCTCCATGCCGAAATATGAACGCTTGTCAGAAATTGCAGAGTAAAGTTGATCATCAATTGCCGCTCCAAATTTTTGACGATATTTACTGCGAAAAGTAGCAATGGTTTTATCATTTAAGAAAACCTCGCTGCTTGGTAGAATTGTAATCTCGCGAAGATGCTCGTGGCTTGTTTGAGTTAAAGGATCAAAGGCTTTTATTGATTCTATTTCATCGCCGAAAAAATCAATTCTATAACCGATTAATTCACCATTTTTTTCCGAAACAAAATCAACAATACCTCCGCGAACTGCGAATTCACCGGAAGCATTGGCTGATGCCGAGCGGGTGTAGCCGCCAATTATTAAAAAATTACAAATTTGCTCAATTGAGATTTTGCTTTTGGCTTTGACTTGCAAGCCATAATTTCCAAGCTCTTTGGGAGAAATTATTTTTTGCAAGATTGCATGTAAGCTGGTAATTATTAATAATTTTTTTTCAGAATTTTTGTTTAAAATTTTATAAAGACAACGCAAGCGCATATTGGAAATTAGCGCTTTGGGAGAGGATCGATCAAATGGCAAACAATCCCAAGCCGGGAAATTTATGATATCGAATTCTTCTTCAATTGATGGTGAAAAAAATTTAATTTGCGCTTCCAAAGCCTGCATTTCTTTGGCGCTTTGTGCTATAAAAATCGCGTCATTTTTTATATTTTTTAAAATTGCAGATAGCACAAACCCTTGAGCGCTATCAGGTAAGCGCTTGATTTCACAGGTTTGATTAATGTTTTTTAACTTTACTTGGTAATGCATTTCTTATTTGACAGTCGACAATCATCAGTTGTTAGTGGTTTAATTTCTCGTTCATCAACAACTCGGTCAAATTTCGGGCGCTTTTCATCAGGAAGATGTTGAAGAGGCCCCTTACGGCCACAAGCGGTAAGAAGATAAATTATTAATAGGCAAATTATTATTAACAGCAAAAAAAATCTTCTCATATTTTACATTAACTGGCAACCGACGATCTATGACTGTCGACTATTTTTTATATTTTAAATTTTTTAGCTTTAGCAATTTCTTCGGTAACTCTGATTGGTGACGTTCCACCAACAGAAATGCGGCTTGCAACTGAATCTTCAACCGTTAGAACGGCAAATATTTTTTCTGAAATTTGCGGTTCGACTTTTTGCATTTCATCTAATTTTAAGTCGGATAACTCAACATTTTTTTCTTCGGCAAGTTTAACAATTTGTCCGGTAACGTGATGCGCTTGGCGGAAAGGCATTGCTAAATTTTTTACCAGCCAATCAGCTAAGTCCGTTGCTGTAGAATAGCCAGTTCGCGCCATTTTTAACATATTGTTTTCATTAACATGCATATCAGCAATCATTCCGGTTGTTGCTTGCAAGCATATTTTAATATTTTCCACCGCATCAAAAACCGGTTCCTTATCTTCCTGCATGTCTTTGGAGTAGGTGAGAGTAAGACCCTTGATGGTTGTTAAAAGCGAGAAAAGTGAACCGAAAATTCTGCCGCTTTTACCGCGCACCAATTCTGCAGCATCAGGATTTCTTTTTTGCGGCATGATTGAGCTGCCGGAAGTAAAGGCGTCGGAGAGTTTTATAAATTCAAAACCTTTGCTCATCCAAATTACAATTTCTTCGGCAAGCCTTGAAAGATGTGTTGCGATGAGTGAATTGCAAAATAAGAATTCGATAGCAAAATCACGGTCGGATACCGAATCCATTGAGTTGGCGCTTGGTGCGTCAAATTCCAATTCACTTGCCGTCATGTGGCGGTCGATTGCAAATGATGTTCCGGCCAAAGCACAAGCTCCTAGCGGACATTCGTTCATTCTTTTTCTTAAATCCTTAAGTCGAGAAATATCGCGTTTGAACATTTCAAAATAAGCCAAAAGATGATGCGAAAATAAAACCGGTTGCGCGACTTGCAAGTGCGTAAATCCCGGCATTATAACGTCTATATTACTTTCTGATTTTTTGATTAATTCTTGCTGTAATTTAAAGAGTAAATTTATAGTTTCATCAATTTCATCACGCACAAAAAGACGAAAATCCGTTGCTACTTGATCATTGCGCGATCTAGCAGTATGAAGCTTTCCCGCTACATCTCCAATAATTTCTTTTAGACGACTTTCGATATTCATGTGAATATCTTCAAGCTCGATTTTAAATTGAAATTGGCCGCTTTCGATTTCTGTTTTTATTTGATCAAGTCCGGCAATAATTTTTTTTGATTCGTCAGCGCTGATAATTCCGGTAGCGCCAAGCATTTTAGCATGAGCTTTTGAGGCACGAATATCTTGTTTGTAAAGCAATTTATCGAAGGTGATAGATTGATTTATTGCCTGCATCAAATCCGAAGGCTTGGAATCGAAACGTCCGCCCCACATTTTATTTGCGTTGCTCATAATTTTTATGGAAAAATTTTTTGTGATAATTTAGGTTATCTCGAAGTCATGCTGAGCCTGTCGAAGCATGATTTAAGCCCGTACCTAGAATTATGCTTCGACAGGCTCAGCATGACTTCGAGGATAATTTTAAAGCTTCCAACTATAAAAGTATATGCTTAATTTCTCTGCCAGCCAGACCTTTGACCGCCGCTATCTGAACCTTATTAAAAGATGGTGGATTGACATTGATAAAATAAATTTTTTGATAGTTTTGGGAATTATTGTTTTTGGCTTGATGGTTACTGCCAGTTCAAGTCCGGCCATTGCTAAAAAAATCAATGTTGATAAGTTTTTTTTCTTAAAAAAACAATTGGTATTCGCCTTCATAGCCTTGATTTTATTGGTCTCGATCTCATTCTTGGATCAAGAAAAAATTAAGATTTTTTCTTTATTCGGGCTGTTTTTTAGTATTATTTTTCTGATTTTAGTTTTGTTTTTTGGTTCTGAAACCAAAGGTGCCAAAAGATGGATTTCGATTGTGGGTTTTACGTTACAACCTTCTGAATTTGCCAAGACATTTTTTGTGATTTTTAATGCCTTTCTTTTGCAAAAATTATATTACGAAAGAACATTGGTAAAATATGGAATTTCGGCGGCTTTGTATTTTTTTATCGTTTGTTTATTGCTGTTGCAGCCTGATTTAGGAATGACAATTACCTTTACTGTACTTTGGGCAGCGCAACTTTTTACCTATGGTTTGCCGTTGGTTTTTATTTATATTTTAGGTGTTGGAGCAGTGATTGGAGCGGTTGGTGCTTACATTGTTTTTCCGCATGTGGAAGATCGGATTAATCGTTTTTTGGATTCTGGAGAAAAAAATTATCAGGCGGAAAGATCAATTGATGCCTTTATTAACGGATCTTTTTTTGGTACGGGGCCGGGTAACGGAGTCGTGAAAAAATTTATTCCTGATGCTCATACCGACTTCGTATTTGCAGTAGTTGGCGAAGAATATGGAATTTTTTCCTGCGCAATTTTATTGATAATTTTCGCCTATTTGATTACGAGAATTATTAAGCGTGCTTTAGATGAAGAGGACTTATTTGTTTATCTTTCTTTATGCGGCTTGATGATGCAATTTACCATGCAAGTGATCGTAAATATCGGTGTAAGTTTGCGCTTGCTTCCAACCAAAGGAATGACTTTACCTTTCATTAGTTATGGAGGTTCATCAATGATGTCGATGGCGATTTGTTTTGGGTTAATTTTGGCGTTTACGAAGAAGAAATATCATCTAAATGTGGATTATGGAAATGTGAAATTAATTTAAATTCCAAACCTACTAAACCAAAACTTTTCTTCAATTTTGTCGAAAAATCTTTCTGAAAATAAACTTTTGATAAAGGATTTTTTTGTTGTGATTTCGATAAATTCAACGTCTTTACCAAACTTTTCTTTCATCTTATTTCTCATATCGCAAACGCCGTCAATTAAACCTAATTCATAAGATTTTTTTCCAGACCAAAAAGCGCCGGTGAATAAATTTTCTTCATTTTTTAATTTATTGCCGCGCCTTGATTTTACCAGATGCTTAAAGCTTTCATAAATATCTCTTTGGGCATCTTTTAAGATTTCGATATTTTCTTGTTCTTCCGGTAAAAAGGGATCGAGAATTGCTTTGTTTTTTCCTTCAGTATAAACACGGCGCGAAACCCCGATTCTCTTGATTAAATCAACAAAACCGAATCCGGAAAAAATTACGCCGATTGAACCGATGATTGAAGAATTATGCGCGTAAATTTCGTCACCCGCAAGTAATAAATAATAACCTCCGGACGCTGCTACATCTTGAGCGAAAGTATAGACGGGAAGCTTTTTTTCGACCGATAATTCACGAATATAATTATAAATTAATTCTGATTGCACCGGAGATCCGCCGGGAGAATTTACATTTATTACAACTGCTTTTATTTTTTTGGTTTCGAAGGCGCGTTTCAGTAATGGCGCGGTATTATCACTGTTTATAGCGGAATTTAATTTTCCTTCTTTACCGATTACCCCATGTAAATTTAAATAAGCGATTTTAGGATTAGAACTAAAAATTTTTTTACAGATCTTCTTCATTTTTCTGTGTGTTAAATATTGAAAGATTTTCCAAATTAATTTCTTTTTTTAGAAATTTGTTAGAATAATTTAGGATACAAAATAATAAAAATAACAGCATTATAAACATTACTGATACCCACAACCCTCTAGCTCCGAGGTTACTCATAATAAAGCCCGTGGTAAAAATTCCAATGACGTTACCACTTAAGGACATGCGAGAAAAAGCGCTGTTTACGGCAAGACGTTGAGTGGCTTTATATTTATCATTTATTAAAACAACCGCCGATAATTTTACACCGGTAAGGGCTCCAAACATTAGAAAGAGTAGGGTATAAGTGCGTTGTAAATCTTGCGTTAAATAAAGAAAATAAATGCAAACAACTGATAATGTTCCGGAAAAAATCATCACAAAGCGGCGATTGAGCAAATCAACAATATAAGCCATTGGAATTGAAAAAATTGAGCCGAATAAAAATACTGAAAGCAATAATGAAGAGTCGCCTTGCGTCATGCCGACTTTGAGGCCGTAAATAATCAAGAAAGCATTTGAGGAAGAGATGGCATAATTAACGCAGAATCCGGCAAACATTATTTTCGGTGAATTGTAAATATAGCGCCAAAGGCTTATTTTCTTTTCTTCGGGAATTGACTTATCTTCAAAATATTTAAGACGCGATAGCGGAATTATTGAAGCCAGGAATAAAGCGCAAGCGATTAAAAAAGTATCAAAACTGTCGGAAGTTTTTATCATTTCTAAAAAAATCGGACCTAAACTATTGCCGATTGCAACAAGCATTCCGCCTAATGAAATCACCATAGCACGCATATTGCGTGGCGCTAAATTTATCATTACGGTTTGACGTGTAACTCCGCAAATAAAAGCAGAAATTCCGTAGAAAAAAATTACTAAGATCCACAAAAAGAAGTTGATGTAAAAATAAAAAAGAATAGCGCAAATCGCCGAAGTTATGGTGCCTAAATAAATGGTGTTTATTAATCCAAATTTACGTCCGACATAAGGTAGAAATCTTGCAAATACTATGCCGGCAAAAATCTGAGTAGCGGATGAAACTGACATTAAAACTTCGTTTTTAACATATTCGTCGAGCTTTAACGCAATCATTACCATCAATATGCCAAAGCCTAAAGCGGAAAGAAAAATAGAAGAAAAAAGCGCTACAATATCTTTGATGGTGCCTACTTTAGTATGTAGATTTGTATCATCCGTTATAGACTGTTTAAGTGGTATTTGCATGATGCTGCCACCAACGGCATCATAATTTCTTGTAACTATTTCGCGCTTATGATGAAAAAGAAACATATTATAATTTTATATCAGGAGTAATTTTATTGATTGTTGCGCGCCTTACAACGGCGTAGCATAGAAGATTTGCAATAATCAAATTCAAAATAATCAGAGCAATTATTTTTGCAAAGGAAAAATAAGAGAAATGCGAAAATCCAACGGCGAGTATTATGAGTGGTAATATGTAGCAATTAAAAATCATAACAACATGTATCATGGTAAAAACGTCTTTGGATTTTATGAAGGCGATGGAAGTAAGTAGAAGTAGGATTAGTGACGGTATAATAATGATCCAGGAAATTATTATCATGGTACTTAGTTTATATTTTCTTGCGGTTAAATAACAAAAACAAAACCGCTAAAAGTTTTAGTAAAAATAAAATTAAAATGATGTCTAAGACAGCATCAAAGCTGGCTGCGGCATTGGTTAGAATTAGTAAAATCAAATTGCTTGCTACTAAGTAAAAACACAAAATCTTTTCGTAGGAATTTTGGGCGATGAAAAAACGAAAGGAGAGGAGGGCGAGGGATATTATTATCGTTAAGGAGATTAATGTTGTCATTTAATTTAGTTGACAGTTGTCAGCGGACAGTTGTTAGTTTTAGGTTTTTGTCTTAACCGACAACCGTCAACCAGTTTAATTTTAATAAATTCCTGAAGTATCAGAATCCGACGGATTATTGTAAGCTCCTTCTTCCTCTTCGCTTTCGTCGGATTCTTCAATTGTGTCATTTAATTTAAAAGCTTCGAAGAAAATATTTTCTTTCGGAGTTGAAGGTGTTGGGAATTTGCCGGTAGTGCGATCGATTTTTACCAATTTAACAGTGTTGGGCACGCGGAAAGGCGTTGACGGCGTGTCTTTTAAAGCTTCTTTCATGAAATCGATAAAGATCGGTAAGGCCACCGAAGCTCCGGTTTCATTGGATCCAAGGCTTTTCGGCATATCAAAGCCAACATAAACTGCGGCGATTAAATCGGGCGAAAACCCTACAAACCACGAGTCGTAAGAGCTGTTAGTCGTTCCGGTTTTACCTCCGATAATTTTTCCAACTGCGCGGGCGCGGGCCGCGGTGCCGCGTTCTACAACACCTTGCAACATTGAAGTAATTTGATAGGCTGTTGCCGAATCAGTAATTTGTTCTGAAGTTTCGTCAAGCAGCGGAAGCGGCAATTGTGTAAGCTCTTTACCATCGTAATCTTGCAAGTTGGCAATGGCACATTTTTGACATTCGCGTTTGTCGCGCTTGTAAATGGTAGCGCCATTGCGATCCTGAATTTTTTCAATCATTGACGGCGTAATTACTTTTCCGCCGTTTACCATCATGGCATAAGCTTTGACAAGCCTCATCATTGTTGTTTCGGTTGAACCTAATACTAATGAATAAATCTTTTGCGGATTGTCATTAATGCCGAATTTTTTTACAACGTCAACAACATTGCTCAAGCCAACTTGATCAGCCATTCTAACTGTTGTAACGTTATAAGATTTTTCCAAACCGGTGCGCAAAGTTGTCGGGCCGTAAAATTCGCCGGAATAATTTGTTGGCTTGTAAGGCGGCAAACCAAAACCCTGATTAAGCGAGATTTCTTCATCCATAATTACCGTTGCAGGTGTTAAACCATTTTCAAGTGCGGCAATATAGCCAAAAGTTTTCATGGTAGAACCGGGTTGACGCATAGCTTGAGTAGCGCGGTTAAATTGATTCGGCGCATCAACATAGCCACCCATCATGGCAAGAACTCTACCGCTGTGTGGATCCATGGCAAGTATAGCGCCATTAACTTCAGGAATTTGACGCAATTCATAATTATGTTCAACTTTTTCAACCAAAATTACATCACCAACTTTAAACACGTCAGCAACCTTCTTCGGTGCTGGTCCTTGAGCATCAACGCTAATAAATTTTCTGGCCCATTTTAAACTGGCTAAATCAATGGTGCCAATTTCGCCATTTTCAATTCCAATTGATGCAGCGTCTTTCGACACAGATAAAACAACGGCTTTGCTCCAATTTTCCTTATATAATTTCGTAATATTGAAATTGGCTAAACGCTCTTGCCAGTCATCACCGGTGTCTATTTTGCCAAGCGCCCCGCGATAGCCATGTTTTAAATCGTAATCTTCGATACCGGCACTAAATACGCGGGAGGCAATTTTTTGTAGGCGCGGGTCAAGAGTAGTGCGCACTACAATTCCGCTTTCAAAAACATTATCCGAACCATAAAGGTCAGTTAATTCTTTTTTTACCGAATCAGCAAAAAATTCTGCTTTAGTAACTTCGCCATCTTCTTTAAAATCATTGAGCGTAATTGGCTTTTCAACTGCTTCGTCAGCTTGTTTTTCGCTGATAAAACCTTCATCAGCCATACGATTAATTACCCAATCGCGGCGCGCCTTGGCCTTAGCCATGTTTTTACGCGGATCAAGTTTTGACGGGGCTTTTGGCAAGGTTGCAAGTAAAGCCGATTCTTCTACGCTTAGTTCATCAATTGATTTATTGAAATAAACTTGCGCGGCGGCTGCAACGCCATAGGCTCCCGAGCCTAAGTAAATTTGGTTCAAATAAAGTTCTAAAATTTGATCTTTAGTGAAAACTTCGCTCATGCGTAGTGATAAAATTGCTTCTTTAATTTTTCTTTTGATCGTTCTTTCGCGCGTTAGCAAAAGATTCTTCACAACTTGTTGCGTAATTGTTGAAGCGCCGCCCATTTCCGGAGCTCCGGTGATGAAGCCTGCCAAATTGCGTGCTCCCGCTCTAAAGATAGCTAGCGGATCAATGCCGGAATGTTTGTAAAAGTTAGAATCTTCAGCCGCTAAAAAAGCGTTAATCAAATCTTTCGGAATACGATTTATCGGAACGAAAATTCTTTT
Organism: uncultured Rhizobium sp.; assembly: GCA_964506725.1. Taxonomy (GTDB): domain Bacteria; phylum Pseudomonadota; class Alphaproteobacteria; order Rickettsiales; family UBA1997; genus UBA2645. The sequence goes on along the minus strand of CAZDLU010000011.1, from coordinate 11,639 downwards.
TTCTTTGGAAAATTCCGTGATGAGCGAACCGTCAGCAGCGTAAAGCCGTGATGTCACCATCGGTGTATAATTTTTTAACTGATCGTAATCTGGCAAATCAGCGCTATATTTTTTGAAAATAAAAACTCCGAAAGTAGCGCAAATTATTACAGAAATTACGGCCAGAACCGCTAAAATACTGAAAATTTTACGGTTGGTTTTTTCTCTTTTTTTCATGTTTTATTTTGTGAAAAGAAATTGTTAATTGCATCAACTAAAGCCTCGGTAAGCTTACGTTTATAAATTATGCTATTCAAGAGTTTTTCCTCTTCTTTATTGGATAAATAGCCAAGCTCAATTAGCGTTGAAGCCATGTCAGGGGCGGTTAGAACGGCAAAGCCGGCGAAGCGATGAGTATTCTGTAAAATTTCAATTCCGGATTTTTTTACCGATTTTATAGTTAAATTAGCAAAAGTTGCAGAAGTGTTTTTAGTTTCTCTTTGCGACAAATCTATCAGCGTTTTCATTATATCTTGACTGGCATTGGAAAAATTTACGCCGGAAATTATATCGGCGCGGTTTTCTTTTTGGGCAAGCAATTCTGCTTGTTTGTCGGAAGATTTTTCAGATAAGGTGTAAATCGAGAATCCCGAAACCGATCGATCGGAAATTGAGTTGACATGCAGTGAAATGAAAAGATCGGCTTTGATGCGGCGCGCCTTTTCAACACGAGTGCGCAGCGGTATAAAATAATCATCGCCGCGTGTTAAATAAGCTTTGTAGTGTTTAGAATTATTAAGTTGTTTTACCAATTCTTTAGCGTAAGAAAGCGTAATATTTTTTTCACGGGTGCGCGCATAATTTCCGATCGTTCCGGGATCTTTTCCACCGTGCCCTGCATCAACGACTATTATCGGTAATCTTCTTGAAATGGGTTTTAATTGTACTGTTGTTGGAATATTTTTAGGAATTTTTTTAACGATATATTTTGCCGAGCCGTCAGGATTTATGACTTTTTGAGTTTGAACCTCAAATCCTTCGGAAATGGCTTGGCTCATGGTTGAAAGGTTGGCTTCTTTAATATTTTCTTTTTTGGAATCGGTTTTGGAAAAATAAATTATTACCTTGCTGTTTTTTTGATTTTTGATGGTTTGAAAAACCGATCTTTCAATATTAATTTCTTCATTTAAATCAAAAACAATGCGCAAATAAGTTTGATTTTGGCCATAACGAATTTTGCTGATAAAATTAGGAAAAATAATTTTTTTATCGCGATCATTGAAAGCAGCATTATTAATATCAACCACCAAACGCCGCGGATTTTGCAGCATAAAAACTTTAAAATCATTGCGATTTGAAGCGTCCTTTTGCAGTGAAATTTCCAGATTATTTTCCTGGTTAAAAGAAATATCGTTAATAGATGCAATCCCTGCGGCTGTAGCATCGAATTGCAGCAAGCAAGCAATAAAAAACGCAGTGATGAGTTGTTTTATTGAGGGCATCTTAAAAAGAAGTTAAATTTATAAGTTGAGATGATATTATGTAGTGAAATGCGAATTGCATTGCAATATAAATATTAAAAATACTCCTTGTCACCCTGAGCCTGTCGAAGGGTGTGTTTAAACTCGGAGCGTAAACAACACCCGAAGACAGGCTCAGGGTGACTATGGAGAATATCTTGAAAATCCTCGCCATCGAAACATCTTGTGACGAAACAGCTGTTGCAATTGTTGATGATAAAAAAAATATCTTAGCCAATGTTTTAAATTCGCAAATTGAGCTTCACAAAAAGTTTGGTGGAGTAGTGCCCGAGCTTGCGGCGCGTTCGCATGCCGAAGTTTTGGATGAATTGATTTTGGAAAGTTTAAAGCAAAGTAATTTAAAATTAAGCGACATCGATGCTTTTGCCGCAACTGCTGGCCCCGGTTTGATTGGCGGCGTGATTGTTGGTTTGACGGCGGCAAAAACTTTGTCATCAGTTTTTAAAAAACCGTTTATTGCGATAAATCATTTGGAAGCGCACGCTCTAACAGCGCGCTTAACTTCGGAAATAAATTTTCCTTATTTGCTTTTGTTAATTTCGGGCGGACATTGTCAAATATTGCTTGCGCGTGATATTCGTAATTACCAGAAAATCGGTGAAACAATAGATGATGCTTTGGGTGAAGCTTTTGATAAAGTGGCGCAAATGCTTGATTTACCTTATCCGGGCGGCCCTGAAATTGAAAAATTAGCGGGTGAGGGTGATGAAAATTATTTTAAATTTTCGCGACCTTTAATTGATTCGCTAAATAAAGAACATCTTTTTAATTTTTCCTTTTCTGGCTTGAAAACAGCGGTTCGAAGAGAAATTGAAAAACTGACAGGTGAGGAATTTTCGCATTTAACAACGCCGAAAAAAGTTAGCGAAAAAGACAAAAAAAATATTTGCGCTTCTTTTCAAAAAACGGTTTACGAGATTTTAATTAATCGTTTGGAGAATGTTGTAAAATCCGGCCAAATCGCTGGCGTTACTACTCTCGTAATAGCTGGCGGCGTGGCCGCTAATCGCTATATTTTTTCTCGCCTACAAAATTGGGCAAAAAATCACGAATTAGAAGTAATCACGCCCCCCGTAAAATTATGCACCGACAATGCCGCAATGATTGCGTGGAATGCGATTGAAAAGATGAAATTAGAAATGTTTGATGAATTGGATTTTAAGCCGCGAGCTAGGTGGGAGTTGAGTATATAAAGTAGCCGGATGAAATATAATTAAAAAGACCGCTTTGGTATAGGAAATTTTAAGATAAAATTTACATATGACAAATTTAATTGATATTACAGGCAGAGCAATTTCTAAAGAATTTTTAACTCGAATTTTAGGTGAGATAAAAAAATTAGATCCAAGACTAATTGCCGCTTCCCCAGAGCAAAAAAAATTAATAGATAATTTAGATCCTGATAAATTTTCTGATGAAGACAAGGAAAGTGTTGAAAAATTAAAAAGAATCTCAATGACTCTTGAGGAAATAGATAAAATGCCAATTCCTAAGCGTTTATTTTTTGTGGCGATAGGAAAAAAAATTAATAAAGATTTTTTAGAAAATATTTCCCAAATAAGTGGCGAAGCTTTTAGAAAGGGATTAGAGGTTGAAATAATAGTTGAGAATAAAATCGATTTCTTGAGATCAATTCAAAATTCAAGCGTTGACGAATCTGAGGCATTAAAAAGAGTTCGGTTAGTAGATATGGAAGAAGTAATTTCCGGAATTGGGGATTTTGAATTTATGGCCGAGGGAGGAATTCACGATACTAGAAAAGTGCGCGATGTTTTATCTGAATTCGTTAAAAAACAACAAATTGGTTTGAAAAATATTGCCGTAATCTCAGATGTTTTACGTTATGCTTATTTGGCCCAGAAAGGAGGATATTATATGGATTGGGATGTTAAAATAATTCCCTCCGAAGATAAAGAAATAGAAACTGGTTACGGATTTAAAACTTGGGGAATTGCTCAAAATAAAATAGGAATTCAATGTGGTAATGACATCTTGGGATCAGTGCCAAACCATCCTATTTTAATAGATGCTTTGTCGAAAATTGCTGAGGAATATTACTTTTCTAAACAAGATGAATTTTATACAAATAAGTTTTATCCGCGAAGAGGTTATAGCATGGTTGATGCCCCCGTTTCTGAAGAAAGGAAAAAACTGGTAAAAAGTGGTTACAAATATAGTGAAGACGATGCAAGAAGATCTTATGATTCCGCAGGAAATTTTGAGAAAACTCCCCGCTTTGTTTTTAATATGAATTTGACGGGGCCGGGAGTACTAGCGGGCTCTTTGCAAAATTATGTTAAGACAAAATATGGTATTTGGCCCGATAAGTTAAGTTCAGCAAATAAGTTACTTTTTTTTCCAGGTTTAATAAAGCCGGATTCAAAAAATCCGGAATTAATTATAACAATAAATAAAGTTTTCGGTTCAAAAATAATTTCCCACTCCGCAGGAGAATGGGCGATAAAACCGAAAAATCCTATAAAATATTTTGATGATAGCGAGATTAAGCATAAACCGTCATCTAAAATATCTTCTCCTGTTTTGGATGAAGTCGTTATTGCACATGGCGGAGCTGGAAGAGAATGATTAGAGCCTGTTAACAAAGGCGTTTTTTTACCATTGCTGATGGCGTTAAGGTTGCAGTAAATAATTTCATAACCTCAACAATCGCAAGGCCCAACATCTTGAAACATTTCTTACCAATCCACTCGAGTAAGTGTTTTTCTCCAACTGGTTAACTTGAACATATCAAGATCTTAACTTAAAGACCTTTATTAACAGTGCCTACTGAGATATTGCAAAATTATGTTAATCAGTTCATGTCAAAAATTTACCCGTAATACTCTCCGCTGCTTTTCGTGCCAATTTATCGACAATCTCATTATAATAATCCCCACTATGACCTTTTACCCAAATCCATTCAATTCTATGTTTTAGCACTTCCTCATCCATTTCTTGCCACAAATCAACATTCTTAATCGGCTTTCTATTCGCATTGCGCCAACCATTTTTTTTCCAAGAAAAAATCCATTTTGTTATGCCGTCTTTAACATATTGGCTGTCGATATAAATTGTAAGTTGGCTTGGTTTTTTTAAGGTGCGCAGCGCCTCAATCACTGCTTTCATTTCCATGCGATTGTTAGTTGTATCTTTCTCGCTTCCGGAAATTTCTTTTTTATGCTCCTTGTACAGCAAAACCGCGCCCCAGCCTCCGGGGCCTGGATTGCCAAGGCATGCTCCATCAGTGTAGATTTTTAAATCAGACATTTTTTTAGCGCCGTTAGTTGATTAATTGGTGCTTAATTCTTTTGATCTTGCTATTGCGGCGCTTACGGCATCGGTGAAAAGGTTTTTAAGAGTGGAATTTTTTTGTAAAATTTCTAAAGCGGCTTCTGTCGTGCCACCTTTCGAGGTAACGGATTCGCGCAACTTGGTAAAATCATTAGAATTTTGCGCCATCAAAACCGCACCAAAAAATAAATCATTTACCAAATCAATGGCATCTTTTTTCGGACAATTTAATTTTGTTAAAATTTCTACAAAAATTTCCTGTAAATAAAAAATATAAGCCGGACCTGAGCCGAAAATTGCTGTTGCAACATCAAAATCTTCTTCATCAGAAAGTTGCATCATGGTACCAAAATTAACAAAGATTTTTTCTAATTGTTTTATTTCTTTTTGCGCTAAATTATCATTTGTAAGAAAGGCGAATATACCTTCGGAATATTGGATCGGAAGATTTGGCATCGAACGAATTATTTTTGCATCGACACCAAAAATATCTTCAAAAAAGCTGATTTTTTTGCCAGCTAAAATTGAAATAAAAATGGTGTTTTTATGGAAAATTTTTGCTTGCGAAAATTTCGTTAAAATTTCTTTAGCATCTTGTGGCTTAATCGCCAAAAAAACTAAATCTGCTTGGTATTTTTTCGGCAAAGCATCAGCGTTTTTATAATATTTTAATTTACTGATTTTGTTTTTATCGGATTTTTCAATAACGGAAATATTGGCGGCAGGAATTTTTTGCGAAAGCAAATTTTGCGCCAAAATCGAACCCATTTTGCCGCAACCGAGGAAGAGAATGTTTTTCATTATGAACTTTCGATGTCATGCTGAGCCTGTCGAAGCATGTGTTTGACTCCGTACCGAGAATCATGCTTCGACAGGCTCAGCATGACATTCTATTTTTTACGCTTTCCTATCCGCAATCATCTGCTTAATCGACCCAATCGCTTTCGCCGGATTCAAGCCTTTCGGACAAGTATTGGCGCAGTTCATAATCGTGTGGCAACGATAAAGTTTAAACGGATCTTCAAGCGCGTCCAATCTTTCGTCAACATTTTCATCGCGCGAATCGGCAATGAAGCGATAGGCTTGCAGCAAGGTTGCAGGGCCTAAATATTTTTCGGAATTCCACCAATAACTTGGGCAAGAAGTTGAACAGCAAGCGCATAAAATACATTCATAAAGCCCATCCAATTTTTCTCTTTCCTCGGGTGATTGCAATCTTTCTTTGTTTGGATCAAGCGGTTCTGATGCTTGTAACCACGGTTTCACTGACTTATGCTGTTCGTAAAAATGCGTTAAATCCGGTACTAAATCTTTAATCACCGGCATGTGTGGCAACGGATAAATTTTTACCGCGCCGCTGCCGCAATCTGAAACCGATTTGGTACAGGCGAGGGTGTTTGTTCCGTCAATATTCATCGCACAAGATCCGCAAATTCCTTCACGGCATGATCTACGAAAAGTAAGCGAACTGTCATAGTCAGCTTTAATTTTAATCAAAGCATCAAGAACCATCGGCCCGCATTCATCCATATCAACTTCAAAGCGGTCGATATAAGGATTTGTTTTTGCCGTATCTTCCGGATCATAACGATAAACCTCAAAAACGCGCACATTTTTTGCGCCTTCTTTAGCTTTAAAAACCTGACCGGCTTTTTTGTCAATTTGTGAATTTTTTGGAAGTTTGAATTCTGCCATTTTATTTTTATTTATAGTGCTTTGGTGTTTGGTGCTCAGGTGCTCAAGCAAATTCATTATTGCCTGAGCACCTGAGCACTAAACACCGGAGCACCTATTATTTAATAAACTCTCTTCTTCGGTGGAAAGGCCTGAACATCGTTAGAAAGCGGCTTCAACACCACCTTACGATAATCCAATTTTACATTTCCTTTATTATCGACGAAAGAAATTGTATGTTTCATCCAATTTTCATCATCGCGATCTTTGTAATCATCGCGAGCGTGAGCGCCGCGGCTTTCTTTGCGATTTAGAGCAGAAGTAATTGTTGCAAGTGCTTGAGCACGTAAGTTATCTAACTCTAAAGTTTCAATCAAATCGCTATTCCAAACAAGTCCGCGATCAGCAATTTTTACGTCGGCGAAATTGTTAAAAATTTCATGCATTTTATCTACCCCTTTTTGGAGTGAATCTTCTTGTCTAAATACTGCCGCGTGGCCTTGCATGCATTTTTGCATTTGCAATCTTAAGTCGGAAGTTTTGGTATTGCCATTAGCATTTCTAATGCGATCGAATCTCTCAATTCCTTCCAATCCAGCGTCAGCTGCAAACTCCTTATGTGGAGAATTAGGCTGTAAAATTTCAGCAGCGCGAATTGCTGCAGCGCGGCCAAAAACTACTAAATCAAGCAAGGAATTTGAACCAAGTCTGTTAGCGCCGTGAACCGAAACGCAAGCCGCTTCACCAATTGCCATAAGGCCAGGCACCACTTCAGTTTCGCCGTTTTTAACTGTAACAACTTCACCTTTAAAATTAGTCGGAATGCCGCCCATATTGTAGTGAACAGTCGGAATGACCGGAATCGGTTCTTTAGTAACATCAACGCCGGCAAAAATTTTCGCACTTTCCGAAATTCCCGGAAGTCTTTCGTGAAGAATCTTTGGATCCAAGTGATTCAAGTGTAAGTAGATGTGATCCTTGTTCGGACCGACACCGCGACCGGCTAAAATTTCCATTGTCATTGAACGTGAAACCACATCACGACTTGCTAAATCCTTAGCACTTGGCGCGTAACGCTCCATAAATCTTTCACCTTCGGAATTCACCAAGTAGCCGCCTTCGCCGCGCGCGCCTTCAGTAATCAAGCATCCCGAACCATAAATTCCGGTGGGGTGAAATTGCACGAATTCCATGTCTTGTAATGGCAGACCGGCGCGAAGCACCATCGCATTGCCGTCACCGGTACAAGTGTGAGCAGAAGTTGCGGAAAAATAAGCGCGTCCATAGCCGCCGGTTGCAAGCACAACAATATGTGCTTTGAAACGATGCATAGTGCCGTCAACCATTGATAGAGCTGTAACGCCGCGGCATACGCCATTTTCCATGATTAAATCTAGCGCAAAATATTCAATGAAAAATTGCGCGTTATGTCTAAGTGATTGTTGGTAAAGCGTGTGCAAAATTGCATGTCCAGTACGATCTGCCGCAGCGCATGTACGTTGAGCCGGGCCACCTTCGCCGTAATTTTTAGTCATTCCACCAAAAGGGCGCTGATAAATTTTTCCTTCTTTAGTGCGAGAAAACGGCACGCCGTAATGCTCAAGTTCAATAATTGCATCCGGAGCCTCGCGACACATATATTCAATAGCATCTTGATCACCCAACCAATCCGAACCTTTTACCGTATCAAACATGTGCCAACGCCAATCATCTTCGCCCATATTGCCAAGTGCTGCTGAAATTCCGCCTTGCGCCGCCACAGTGTGGGAGCGTGTTGGAAACACTTTGGTAACGCAAGCGGTTTTTAATCCTTTTTGCGCCATGCCAAAAGTTGCGCGAAGTCCTGCGCCACCGGCACCAACCACTACTACGTCATATTCATGGTCGATAATTTTATAATTTCCTAAATTTTTTTCTGACATAATTTACCCAACTAAATGAAGTCTCAATATTGAAATAACAGCTGCTACAGCAGTTGCAAAAGAAATAAAGTGCACAATTATAATAAATAAATGCATCTTAAATTTGCACGAAACATAATCTTCGATAATCACGCGCATGCCTAGAGAGCCGTGGTACAAGGCCGTTGAAATAAGCAAAATTCCCATCACTGCATTAAAAGGATAGGCAAAGAAAACCGGCATATAGCCTTGTGGATCTTGCGCAATTTGCACGAAAGAAACTGCTAGCCAAATTATTAATGGAATAAGTGCCAAAGCGGTCACGCGCTGCATTAACCAGTGATGAGCGCCGGTTTTTGTTGAAGGAGCAATTTTTGTTTTATGCATATTATAGTAATTTTAAGTAAAGAATTGTGCCAATGGTGATTGTAGTAAGAATGAGGGCTAATATTAGTACTAAAAAACCGTTTGTCTTGGCTGTTTTAATCTCAAAACCTTTGCCTATATCCCAAAATAAATGGCGGATACCGTTACAAAAATGATAATAAAGTGAAAAAATTATGGCGATGGAAGCGATGATAAAAATATTATTCATCAAAGTGCAATCACATTTCTCAGCACCTTCTGCCGCCAAATTAATTTGGTAAGTATAATAAACTATATACCAGGAAACCAAAACTATCGAAGCATAAAGCAAAATGCCGGTGAAACGATGCAGAATTGAAGTAAAGGAATTAATATTCCATTTATAAATTTGCAAATGCGGCGAAGTCGGTTTTTTTCTTTCAGTCATTTTTAAGATTGTTAGTTGATTTGTGGGGTTAATTTAAAATTAGTTGTCGTTCTTTACAACAATTTTTTTAGGATTATTATTTCTCGACGTCATGCCGATCCTTCGTCAGGCTCAGGGCGAAGCATGATTCTAGGTACGGGCACGAATCATGCTTCGCCCTGAGCCTGACGAAGGATCGGCATGACTATGAGATTTAACTAATTTTATAATGACAAAAAAAGCACTAATCACCGGAATCACCGGCCAAGACGGTTCATATTTAACCGAACTTTTACTTAGTAAGGGCTATGAAGTTCACGGTATCATAAGGCGCTCAAGCAGCTTTAATACCGGACGCATCGACCATCTTTATAATGATCCGGAAATCTCGGGAAAAAAATTATTTTTGCATTATGGCGATTTAGCTGACGCTTCTTGCATCTCACGCTTGCTTGAAAAAATCGTGCCAGATGAAATATATAATTTAGCGGCGCAAAGCCATGTTAAAGTTAGTTTTGATATTCCGGAATATACTACGGATATAGACGCAACGGGTGCTTGTCGTGTTCTTGATGCAATAAAAGATACGCGCATAAAAACCAAATTTTACCAAGCTTCTTCAAGCGAAATGTTTGGTAAAGTTCAAGAAATTCCGCAAAAGGAATCTACACCTTTCTACCCGCGCAGTCCGTACGCTTGTGCCAAACTTTATTCACATTGGTTGACGGTAAATTATCGTGAAAGTTATGGAATTTTTGCTTGTAGCGGAATCCTCTTCAACCACGAGTCTCCTAGACGCGGCGAGACTTTCGTAACACGAAAAATCACGCGCGGACTTGCCGATATTATGGCGAAAAAAACTGATAAATTATATTTAGGAAACTTGGATGCGAAGCGCGATTGGGGCTATGCCGGAGACTATGTTGAAGCGATGTGGTTGATGTTGCAACAGCCTGAAGCGGATGATTATGTTATTGCGACCGGCGAAACTTATTCCGTAAAAGAATTCCTCGATGAATCCTTTGGTTATGCGGGTTTAGACTGGAAAAAATATGTTGAAATAAGTGAAAAATATTTCCGTCCGGCGGAAGTTGATTTATTGATTGGCGATTCTTCTAAGGCCACGAAAAAACTAGGTTGGAAGCCGAAAGTTAATTTTAAAACTTTGGTAAAAATGATGGTCGATGCTGATTTGGCGAAGGTTGATATTACGTTATAAAGCCTTACTTACCCCTCACCCTAACCCTCTCCCTCAAGGGGAGAGCGAACTGGAGGCATTCCCTCTCCCCTTGAGGGAGAGGGTTAGGGTGAGGGGTTTTTTAGCAGAATAAATGCGCATAATTTTTGGTCTCGGTTCTAATTTAGGAAATCGAGAATTTTATTTAGATGAAGCTGTTGAGCAATTACGCCAAGCCTTGCAATTACAAGACATAAAGCGATCCGCAATTTTTAAAAATCCGGCGATGCTTTTACCTGATTCTCCCAAAGAATGGAATTTGGAATTTTTTAACATCGCAGTTTCCGGCGAAATAAATTTAGAAAAATTCTTGCCGCAGAAAATTTTACAAATAATAAAATCTATCGAAAAAAATTTAGGCCGCAAAGAGCGCGAGAGATGGGCTCCGCGCGAGATTGATATTGATATTTTGGTGATTGGTGATTTGGAAATTAACATCGATGAAACCTTGAAAATCCCGCATCCCGGGCTTTTTAAGCGTGATTTTTTTACACAAACTGTTGCAGAAATAGAACCGTGGGTTTTTTCCTTGAAAAAGTAGGGTTAGTTATTAAATAATTTGTTAACTTAATAATACTCTTAGTCACCCCGAGCCTGTCGAAGGGTGATTCAAGCCCGAGTTTCGAATCACCCTTCGACAGGCTCGGGGTGACTAAGAGTGTAAATTTATTTAATAATTCTTATGAACATAGACCGCTATACCGAAAAAACACAATCCCTTCTTCAAACCGCTCAAACTCTAGCTCTAGGCTCGGGTCATCAAAAATTCCTCCCGCAACATTTGCTCCAAGCAATGCTCGAGGACCAAGAAGGTCTAACGCAAAACATAATTAATTTTTGCGACGGCAATATTGAAATTCTAAAAGCCGAAAGCCAAAAATCTTTAGAACGCATTCCGGTAGTTGAGGGCAGTGGGGCCGGCAATATTTCGATGTCGCAAGAATTAGCGCGCGTTTTGCTTTTGGCAGAAAAAATTTCCGATCAAAATTCCGACCAATTTGTAACTGTTGAAAGATTGCTGCAAGCAATTTTAGAAGATGATAAAAATGAAGCGGCACAAAGTTTAAAGCTTGCCGGAGTCACTGTTAATGCACTTCGCGAAGCTATCAAAAAAATTCGCGCGGGAAAAAAAGCGACCTCAGCTTCAGCAGAAGGAACCTATCAAGCGCTTGCAAAATATTCGCAAGATTTAACAAAAAAAGCTCGCGAAGGAAAAATTGATCCTGTTATAGGACGCGATGAAG
>CAZDLU010000010.1:0-56681 GCA_964506725.1 uncultured Rhizobium sp. | reverse complement strand
GAAAACCCCTCCTCGAAGCTGTTTGCACAGCTTCGATCCTCCCTCAAGGGGAGGATGATTAGACTGAGAAAACCCATTAGCGTATTAACCCGTTAAATTATTTTAATCGCTTCAAATGCTTACGAAAAATTTTTTAAGAAATCTGTTGGTGGTTTCGGCGTTGATTGAGGGGGTTTTAGCGTCTAATGCTTTTGCTGTTACATGTGGTTTTAGCATTTCCACAAGTTATGAAGATGTTTGCACCTTTGACGCAACTAATGATGTTACTATTAACAATGGTTTTACTATTGGTGGCATATATCAGAATAACTATATCGCCAGCGGTGCTATTACCAATTATGGTACTATTAGTAATGGGTTAGATTTTGGTATCAATATCACTGACAATTCCAGTTTAGGTCGTGGGCTTGTTAATAATGGTACTATTGCTGCGGCAGACAATGCTGCTATTTATATTCATGATACATCGACTATTAATAATGGTATCACAAATACCGGAAGTATTACTAATACTGGCTTGGATCCTGCTATTACTATTATTGGCAGTACAATTAATGGAAATATCAATAATAGCGGCATTATTCGTAATGCTGCAGATAGTGACGGCATTTATATTAATACTAGTCGTCTTGAGGGAAATATTATTAACAGCGGCAGCATTACTGGCGGCGCGCTTAATGGAATTGAGCTTAATAATTCCGTAACTCTTAGCGGCAGCATTATCAATAGCGGCAGTATTAGAGGTAGCGCTATTGCCGGTCTTAAAATTACCAATGTAACGACAGTAGGTGGCGATGTTGACAATAGCGGTACTATCAGGAGTGACAGTGACGGTATTCTAATGGATACTAGTGGCGAGGTTACGGGTGATATCATTAATGAGGCCGCAGCTACTATTTCCGGCAGTGTTAATGGCATTAATATAAATGACTCGTCGGCAGGTAGCATTAAAAATTACGGTACTATAACCGGTGGGATAAATGCTATTTCAATTGCCGTTGGTTCTACAGTTGGTTCTATCAATACTTACGAAGGCAGTGTTATCAACGGGAAAATCGCTGCTACTACAATTGATCTAAATATTAATGGCGGTGAGATAAATGGCGTGATAGATGTTAATTCGATGAATATTATTTCCGGTCATAGTTTTACCGCAAGCGACAATGCAATAACGGTGCATGATGTTTTAACAAACTCCGGTACTTTTGCGCTTGGTTCTGCAACCAGAATTGTCAATGGTAATTATACTCAAGCATCAAGTGGTGTTTTGGAAATAGATGCAAAGAATATTGGAGACTATGGTCAACTTAGCGTTACTGATACCGTAAATCTTTCTGCAAGTGGTGCGATTAATGTAAATATTCTAGAGGGAGCCAGTCTTGTGATAGGGGATACTCTTGATAATGTTGTTTCCGGATCAACTTTAGCATTCGGTAGTTTTAATATAACCGATAACAGTCGCCTTTTGAATTTTGTGGCATCAACTAGCTCTGGTGTTGACTTGACAGTCGTGGCTGATGCGAGTACTTCGGTTTCTAAAAGTTATTCAGGCCTTGGAAATAGTGGAGGTGAGGGCGCGGCGGCGAAGCTTGATGAAATTACGGCATCAAGCCCGACCGGTGATTGGCTTAGTGTGGTAAGCTCATTAAATATTTTAAGTAACGATCAACAAATTGCCAATGCCGTTAATCAAACAACTCCGGCTTTGATGGGCGCAACTAACAGCGCGATGATTGAAACTACGGCGACCGCACTTAGAATAGTTCAAGCGCGCGCAGCAAATTCCGGAATTTCTTCCGGCGAAGATTTTACTACAAAAAATAATTTATGGATTAAACCCTTTGGTTCGTGGGGCGCTCAAGGCAACAGAGCCGGTGTGGTTGGTTACGATTCGAAAACTTACGGTTTTATTACGGGTGCGGATAAATTTATTAATGAGGAAACGCGCTTGGGCGTTGGTTTTTCATATTTTAATTCCAAGCTTGGCAGCAATGACAATTACAATCACGTCAACGCCGACAGCTTTCTGGCAATTGCTTATGGCAGTCACAATCTTGATGAAAACACTGAAGTAAATGCCCAAGTTGCAGCGGGTTACAATCGCAATCACTCTAATCGTAATATTAATTTTGGTGAGTTAAATCGCAGTGCAAAAGCCAGTTATGATGGCTGGAATTTTCAGGCGGGAAGCGGAATCAGCCGTTTTGTAAATCTGGATCGCGATACAATAATTGCGCCGCAAATTCGCGTTGATTATTTTGCCGTGACAAATGAAAGCTATCAAGAAAAGGGCGCGGGCGTGCTTAATTTAAAAGTTGCCTCACAAAGACAAGCACAATTAATTCCGGCATTTGAAACCAAAGTCGATCACAAATTTACGCCGAAATTTTCTTTCGGATTAAATGCCGGACTCGGCTATGATTTGTTGCATGATAATAACAGCGTAAATGCCAGTTTTGAAGGTGGCGGCAGTTTCTTAACGCGAGGCTTTAAACCTTCGCCATGGATTGTGCGCTCCGGTGCCGGTCTTACATGGAAATGCAGCAACGATCTCGACTTAAGCGCGCGTTACGATCGCAGAGATCAGGGCGATTATAATAACCAGACTATCTCGTTTAAATTGCTGGCAATGTTTTAGGCACTGTTAATAAGGGTATATACAAAATATCCTGATAGGCGTTGTTGCATGGCTCGGTTTAATCATCCTCCCTTAAGGGTAGGATGATTAAAACAAAATCTGAGCATAGTTAAATTTTAATACAGGCTCTAACAAAAAAGGTTCAAGTCACTTTAGGCCAAAAGGGGACGGGCTACTTTTCTTAGCGCGAGATGATAATAAGCTTGCAACGGTGACAGGTTTGGCAGGGCGTGGAGAGATCTTCGCTTCCGGCACTCTAGAAAGCAAATCTTTAACGCGATGTGTTCCTAGCTCCGGTGTCTCTCTGTCGGCTTTAACCGATGTTTTTTTTGGTGCAGCTTCATTACTTTCTCTAACGGCTTTAAGAATTGCCGGTTTAAGATCCACCGTTATAACTTGAGGTCGTAGTGGTGCAAGTGGAGGCAAGGAAGAATCTTCTAATATTGTCATCATTTTTCCCCTGGTCAGCAGCGCTTTTTCTAAGCCTTTGCCTTTTGTTGTAACTTTAAAATTAGCGTTAGCATATTTTATTTTAAATGCCTCAAAAACACTTTTATCATTTAAATTAATTTTTCTGCCATTTTCCTCAAGGGTAACTCCCTCTTTATTATTAACTATGCTAGCCGCCTTTCCGTCATTTCCTGTAAAATTAAGTGTAATTTCATCATCGGGACCAATTCTAAGAATTGCTTTAAGGTGACTAAACATTGTTCTTTGGTTCGGGAAAGAAGCGAGTGTTACTGATGTCTCATATCTTGTTTTTGCTAGTTTAAAAAGTGTCATAGTTTCTATTATATCTATAAAAGCCGGGTCAGAGACTCCTTTATAATTTTTATCCTTTGGACATGCGGATGATTTTTTATCGCGGAAATTTATAGTAATCAGTTTCAGTTCTCTTATCAAATTCTTCCGTTTTGGGTAGGTGAGCGTAAGAACTCGGTCTCATATTTTTTCTTTTTCTGATTTCTTCAAAAGTATCTTCTGCCAAATTATCAGAGTCAATATCAAAAATTAGATTGCTGCTAATGGAAGCTCTTACTCTATCCGACTCATCTAAAGGATTTTTAGAAGCATTAATAGTTAATTTATCACCGGCAAAAAATTTTTCGGGAAGAGAATTAATTTGGTTATTTGATATATCAATATTTTCAAGATTTTCAAACCCGGCAAAATCAGGTACGCTTTCAATATTGTTATGAGATAAATTAAGGAATTCTAGATTATCTAATTCCTCAATGCCATCCGGCACTTCATGAAAATTATTATATGATAGATCCAACTTCTTTAAAAAAGGAAAATAGCGGAATATTTCAGCTGGAAGCGAAAAAATAGCCAGTCCGGATAAGTCAAGACTTTCAGATTTTGTAGCGAAAGCATTTAAAATAATTCCTTCAAGATCCCTCGAAATTTTCAGAAAATATTCTCTGCCTCCCGTTATATCGGAAGCATTTTCTTCATGCCATTTAGATAAAATTTCTTGCAATTTTTCTTTAGACATCAAATTGAATTATTTGATTAATATTCTTTAGAATTGATCTGGTATATTTATTAATTTTTTATAAAGTTTATTTTAATTACCAATATTAATTTTAAAAAAATATTTATGAAAAAATTTCTTTTAACCACATCGTTGCTAGCAATAATTTCATGTTCTCAAACTGATCAAAATGTTAGATTTTATCTTTCTTTAAATGAAAAACAATCCAATATCGGCGCGGGTCGAGAGCTTAAATTTGAAGTTGTTGATGATCGAGTTGAAAAAGAATTTATCGGAAATAAAGAATTTTGTGACGGACAAAAAGTTAATATTTTAAATGAGCAAAACTTAGCGAAAATATTAAAAAAAGAAATTGATAATCAATTGATGCAAAGAGGCTTTAAGAAAGGTGAGAGTAAGATTGTCGAGCTTCATATCGAACGCCTGAAATATAAAACCGACTGTGGTTGGTTTATCGGAAAATCCGAGGCGGAAATTTTATTAAAACTTGTAGTTATTGATAGTAAAACCGGTAATAAAATTACCAAAAATTTTACCTTATCCAATAATGGCAGTCATTTTATGAGATCTTTAGCTTCAACGGACTCTAGCATTCTTAATGACTTATTACAAGAAGTTGTGGAAAATGTTTTAGAGGATGAATCTTTAAAATACTAAAAGTAGCCGAGCCCCTAATTCGAAAAAGGGGTCAGGACGACCTTGATATATGGCTCGGTTTAACCATCCTCCCTCAAGGGAAGGATGATTTACTGGCTATAGAAAGATAATTACCAAAAATAATTTAGACCTTCTTTAGATCTTCTTGCGATTCTTCTCATAAAAATATTTTAACACTTCAAACACCACAAAACCCAACACTGCTTTTTCCTCCATACGCAGTTTCGCTTTTTCTTTTACTCTAAAAATATTAAAAAAACTTTTGCGGATTAAAAATAAAAATACCAAGAAAAATATAAAAATTTCTGCAATAATTAAACCCAGAGTAATCCACATTCCTTCCGCTTCATATAGGCTATTATAAATCTGAACATTTAGAAAAATCAGGGATCCGGCAACGAAAATTGCCAGGATCCACAGAAAAAAAATTACGCTAATTATTGAGAAAGCGGATTTTTGGAAATTCATAGTTATTTTTTAATTAAGGCTCCGATTAAAGCTCCGGCAACAACAGCGCCTAAGATGCAAGCTAGCGGATGTTCTTGAACGGTTTTAGTTTTGTTGCTAAAAAATCCTTCAAGCTTGTCAGAAATTCGATTTGCCGCATCCTTTAAATTATCATAAGACAATTCACTGGAATTATTTTGAGCAATTTTTTTAATTGAGTTTTTAAGAGCATCAAATTCTTTTTTTAAATTATTCAGCTCTTCTTCATTTTTTTCCATATTCATATTTCCTCCTTTTATTTTTTTAAGTAGGAAAATTTTATGAATAAGAAAATAAAATTTCTGTTATGAAATTTATTTTTTTTATAAAGAAAATATTAAATTTTAAATCTGTAACCAATTCCCGTTTCAGTGAATATGTATCTTGGTGCAATAGGATCGTCGCCTAATTTTTCGCGCAAATGTTGAGTATAAATTCTTAAATAATGATTATTTTCAGTAGAATTTTTTCCCCAGACTTCTTTTAAAAGTTGGGAATGAGTTAAAACTTTTCCGGCATTTTTGGCAAAAGTGCTAAGTAATTTATATTCAATTTTTGTAAGATGAATTTCTTTTCCTTTAACAAAAACTTGGCGATTTTCTAAATCAATTTTTATGTCTCCGACATTAATAATTGGTGAAGAAGTTTTTGTTGAATATCTTAAAATAACCTTGATTCTAGCCAGTAATTCTGCGGCCCCGAAGGGTTTTGTTAAATAATCGTTAGCGCCTAATTCTAAAGCATTAACTTTATCTTCTTCACAGCCGCGCGCTGATAAAACTAAAATCGGAATTTGCGACCATTCACGAATTTTTTTAATTAATTCAATGCCATCAATATCTGGTAATCCTAGATCGAGAATAATTATTTCTGGTGGATAAAGAGAAATCATTTTCAGCGCTTCTTTACCGTTGCTTGCAAATTTTTTGTTAAAATCTTCTAAAATTACATCAAGAAGTTTACAAATTTCAGGTTCATCTTCGATAATTAAAATTGAAATTTTATTAGTCATTTTTTTAAAGAAATAATTTCAGGTAAAATAAAACTTAAATGTAATCCTGATTTTGAGTTTATAATTTTTAATGAAGAATTATGAATTTTTAAAATTGCACGACATATCGCCAAGCCAAGCCCATAGCCTTTTTGCAGCTTTTCGTTAATTCCTGTGCCATTATCAAAAATCTCTACCAGTAAATTATTTTCTAACTTTTTTACAGTAATATTTATCGTACTATTTGTTGGAGTATATTTTGCAGCATTTTCTAAAAGATTGATAATTAGTTGTTCAATAAGCACGCCATCAACTACAACCATCGGCAAATTTTCTTCACAATTTACGTTTACTTGATGATTTTTTAGCGAGTCTTTTAAATGTAAAATTGCGGCACCAATAATTTCTTGAATAAAATATTCTTGCTTATGCAACTTGATTTTTCTTGATTCCAAGCTTGTTATATCGAGAGAATTTTTAACAATTTTTGTCAAGCGTTCGGCTTCATTATTTATTGATTTAGAAAGTTCAATTATTGATTCTTTTTTTAATTTATCAAAATTTTGAGCAATTGTTTCAGAAGCGCCAACTATTGCGGCAAGCGGCGTGCGAAGGTCGTGCGAAATTGAACTAAGTAAAATATTGCGCATTTTTTCATTTTCATTTTCGATTTGGCGCTTACGTGATTTTGTAATTTGAGTAACGATGAAAAGGCTGGTAGCAAGCATCACGGCAAATGTCAGCCAATAATTTTTATCCGCAACGGCAAAAGTATGAATTGGTTCAATGAAGAAAAAATTAAAAGCAACAACACTTAAAAAAGAAAATAAAATGGAAGGACCTTTGTCAAACCTTGAAGCAACAATAAGCGCACCAATCAAGTAAATCATGATTTGATCGGTTGGAATAAAAATTTTATCAAAAATTTTTCCGCTGATAGTGCAAAGAATAATTATAAAAAATGCGCCAAAATAATTTTTCATTTAAAAAGAATTATCAAAAAGAAAAAAAAGGGGTCAGACCCCTTTTTTCATATACATCATCTTCGAAGCCTTTATTTTCAAGATGGCATAAAATAACTAGACTACTTTTTTGGTTAAAAAGCACAAAAAGGGGTCTGACCCCTTTTTAGAATTTTCTGGGTTAAAAGTGAATTATTAAGTCAGTTGCAAAAACTAACTGACTTGATTTTCTGCCGCCGTCATAGGCTTTTACATCATAAGAATGATCAAAACGTATTTCCGGACGAAGTGTTATGACATCGCCAAACCAGTGGTTCCAGCCAATTAGATGTTCAGTGTATAAAGTTTTGTAACCGGTTCTTTGGCCGCGATTATCTTTGAAAAATTCGTTGCGCAAAACTAAATAATCTCTTGGTGCGAATTTATAAATTAAATAATTTAGTGCGGAAAAAGTTGAAGCTTTGCAAGTTGCATCATCCGGCCGACACTGCGCGCCGTTGGCTCCGAGAATGGTTGAAGGTGCGTTTGGATTATTAACATTCGGCACATTTTTTTGCCACATATAATAACCTTCAGTTGCCATATGCCACTTATTATCAAATTTGTGATACCAGGTTGCAACCAGCATTTGCAAGTTGTTATAGCCATATTTGCCGTTATTCAAACCATTGATACAAGGATAAATATTGTCATTACCGCTGTCCGATGTCCAATTTAGACAAGCGCCCGGAGTCAACTGGCTGTTCTTCTTATCGAATATCGTAATATCGGTACCATTGGATAATTCAAATTGTGCTGTCCAATTTTTATTTAATTTTACCGAAGTTAAAATGCCCTCGCGCGTGTAAGGATCAAAACTGTAAAGCAGCGAATGCGAGTAAGTATAATTATTCGGCGCCAATTGCGCTTCAATATCAGGAATTGAAATATAACGTCCGACTCTGATATTCATGCCCTTCGCGACATAAGGGATATAAAGTTCGCCGTAAAACATAACGGGATCAAAACCATATTTTTTATGATCTTTTAAATATTGATTGCTTAAAAGTTTGTTGGAAAAAGTATATTTGTAATCGGTGCCATACATTCCCGTTAAACGAAATCCGTAATCAATATGTTTTTTTTGCACAGTGTCAGGAACGCGCTCCAAATATAGCGCGAACTGGTTTAATTGAATTTGATTCGGGTAAGGATAATAAGCCGCCGGATAATTTCCACCGGTGCCGCTTTTAATATCATAATGACTTTTGGAAGTGCTGATATTCATACCCGGATCAATCCAGCCATAAAATTTTATACGCGAATCTTTTATTTTTTGACCGTCTTCACCGCAATAAAGTGCATCCATCAATGGCGCAGTTGTATTATCGGCATAGCCCAAGGGAGTAGTGCCGCCAATGTTCCACGTAGCGCTAGGAAAGGGCGGAGAATTTAATGGTGCATCAACAGAATATTCATCATGTTCAAGCGGCGCTACATTTTCGCCGCTCCAATTTAAATGCTCTTTATAAGTTTTATAAAATCTTGTAGCAAAATTGTCTTTTACTTTTAAACCGCAACCTTCGATAGGCTTTGCGTTTAGTGTTTGAGCGGTTGCAAGAGATGCCAGGAAAATTGCGAGGAATATTTTTATTTTCATAAGTTGATTTGTTTTTATTTTACAAATCCTAGATGTCATGCTGAGCCTGTCGAAGCATGATTCTGGGCAGGGGCTTGAGAATCATGCTTCGACAGGCTCGGCATGACATCTAGTGAATTAAAACAGACCAGCAAATATATTTTCCGCTAAATAAAAGAAGTGTAAAAATTTGAATTGAAGCCGTAAAAATTTTGTAAAAATTATTCCTTTGGAATTAATTTTCTAATTTCTTCGCGTACAACTTTTTCTACCAAATCCGGTAAATTTTCATTCATCCATCTTTCAAGGCGCGGTTCCATTAGTTGCACGGCAATTTCATTAAGGGCAGGGCTTTGTGAAAATTTGGCAACACCACTAATAACATTTTGGGCATCAATTAATTTTTTAATCGAATCCGAAGCTTTATTATAAACTTCGTCACTGACTATTTTATTTATGCTTTGAATGTTTTCGGTTTTAATTGCCGGCATTGTTTGAATTTGCGGAGGAGTTGGGATTGGTTGTTGTACTTCCGGCGCTTTCGCGGATTTCGGATTTAATCCCATTAATTCTTTTTCAAATTCCAAATCAATTTCTTTTTCCAAAGTAATTTCTTTTTTTGGTTCTTCGGCCTTTTTTATTTCCATTTCTTTTTCTTCTTTTTCAAGTTGTGCCAATTCATCATCGACAGCTTCTTTTTTTTCTTCAATCGTTGCAGGTTTTTCTGTTTCTTTTTCTTCTTCTTTTTCCAAATCATCAAAATTCAAATCATCATCTTCCTCCGCTTTTGGCGCGGCTTCAACAGGTTTTTCTATTTTTTTCTCTTCTTCTTTTTCTAAATTATCCAAATCTAAATCCTCATCTTCTTCCTCCATCTTTGGCAAGGCTTCAACAGGTTTTTCCTCGGACTTTATTTCTTCTAAATTATCTAAATCTAAATCATCATCTTCCTCCGCTTGTGGCGCAGCTTCAACAGGTTTTTCCTCGGACTTTATTTCTTCTAAATTAAAATCTTCCAGTTTCTCTTCTTCTTTAATTTCGGTAGTTTTTTCTTCGATAGCAAGTTCGTCAACTTCAAGTTCCAAATCATCAATTTCTTTTTTTTCCTCAACTTTTATTTCTGTGGGTTTTTCTTCTTCAATTTCAAGATCGAGATCATCAGTTTCTTCTTCTGCCTCTGTCTTAGCCTCTTCTGACACTTGCATTGTCGGTGCTTTTTCTTCTTCTAAATCATCTAAATTAAAATCAAGATCTTCGTTTGGTTGTGCTTTTTGCTCTTCTTTATGTTCCGATTCGTTTAAATCCAAATCATCTAAATTAAAATCCAAATCGTCATTAGAAGCTTGAATTTCATGCTTCGGTTCGGCCTTAGAAAAATCAAAATCATCACTTCCGGTAACGGCGGTTTTTTTCTCTTCTTCAATTTCTATTTCATCTTCGTAATCTTCAATATCGTCTTCCGTGATTTCTTCTGTAGTAGCCGGAACATTTAAATTTTTAGCAAATTTATTTTCATCATCAAGATCAACATCAACGGAATCAAAAGTTTCCAAAGGTTTTTCTTCGGTTTTAGGAGCTTGCGATACAGGAGCTTCAGGCTTTGGCGCTTCTGTTTTGTTTTCTTCTATCTTATCTTCAAAAGGCTCAATATTAGGTTTTTTTGCTGAAGAAAAATATTCAAACTCATCAGCAACTTCAGCGAGCTTATCACTTTTTTCGCTTTTCTTATCAAGATTCTGCATTTTTTTCTTGATAGTTTCCAAAATGGATTGAGTATTTTCGGCCATAGTTAAAATAAATTACCACGTGTTTTATCGTTGAAAAGCTAATTAAAACCGCTCTTTTTTTAAGCACAACAAAAAAATAAATAATGCAAAAATATTTCTTCAAATCGTTAATTTGGATTTTAATCGGTATCACCGGAATCATTTCTCTAAGCGCGATTGCTTTGGTTCGCGGCGAAAAAATTTCTTCCTTGTGGTTAGTGACTGCAACAGTTTGCATCGAATTAATTGCCTATCGTTTTTATAGCGCTTTTATTGCGGCAAAAATTTTACACTTAGATGGTCGCAACGCTACGCCGGCGCGGCGTATTAACGATGGCAAAGATTTTGTGCCGACCAATAAATGGATTGTTTTCGGTCATCATTTTGCGGCAATTGCAGGCCCCGGGCCTTTAATTGGACCAACTTTGGCAGCGCAATTTGGTTATTTGCCCGGAACTTTGTGGATATTGATCGGATGTGTGTTGGGTGGCGCGGTGCAAGATATGGTAACGCTGTTTTTCTCGATGCGGCGTGACGGAAAATCTTTAGGTAAAATGTTGAAAGATGAAGTGGGAAATGTGGCCGGATACGCAGCTTTGATTGGAACTTTGGCAATCATAATCGTTTTGATTGCAGTGCTTGGTTTGATAGTTGTAAAAGCTTTAGCGCACAGTCCATGGGGCAGTTTTACTGTGTCCATGACGATTCCAATTGCGATGTTGGTAGGAGTTTATCTTTATTACATTAGACCAAACGGCGTTTTGGAAGCGAGTGTTTTTGGTTTAATTTTATTTTTGCTCGCGGTTTTTGGCGGTGAATTTGTTCATTATAACGAAAAACTTTCTTTAATTTTTAATCGCGATCCGAAATTTTTGGCATTTTCTATAATTGCTTATGGTTTTGCCGCCGCGGTTTTACCGGTTTGGTTGTTGTTAACGCCGAGAGATTATTTATCGTCATTTTTAAAAATCGGCACGATTTTATTGCTTGCAATTGCCATCTTAATTTTCCAACCGGCAATAAAAATGCCGGCAATCACGCAATTTGTTGACGGTAACGGCCCGATTTTTCACGGCAAAATTTTTCCGTTTTTATTTATTACAATCGCGTGTGGCGCGATCTCGGGATTTCATGCGCTTGTCGCTTCGGGAACAACTCCGAAAATTATTTCCGATGAAAGAGATGTTCGATTAATCGGTTATGGCAGCATGTTGCTTGAAGGCTTGGTTGCAATAATGGCGTTAATTGCGGCCTCGATTCTGGATCCGGGAATATTTTTTGCAATTAATAGTTCTGCTGCTGCGGTGGGTGAGGGCGCGCTACAGGCAACTGCCACCATAAGTTCTTGGGGCTTTCCGGTAAGCGTTGAAACCATGCAAAATCTCGCCGATAAAATGGGCGAAAAAACTTTATTTGCCAGAACCGGCGGTGCGCCGTCTTTGGCGGTTGGAATGGCCAATATTTTCGCTTCGGCATTCGGCGAAAAATTAACGGCAATTTGGTATCACTTCGCTATTATGTTTGAAGCGATTTTTATTTTAACAACGCTTGATGCCGGAACGAGAGTGGCGCGCTTTATGATGCAAGATTTACTTGATGCGAGCGGTAATATCAGAAAAAAAATTCCTAATAGTTTTGCGTTTTTTTGCAGTCTTGCGGTTGTAGTGATGTGGGGCTATCTGCTTTATGTCGGCGTTGTTGATCCAAAGGGCGGTGTCAATATTTTATGGCCTCTTTTTGGTATGTCGAACCAGATGCTTGCAGGCATCGCGCTTATTCTTGCCACAGTCATAATTTTAAAGAGTGACAAGAAAAAATATTTTTTTGTTACTGCTATTCCCTTGATTTTTGTGGTAACGGTTACCACAACGGCGGCAATTGAAAAAGT
This sequence comes from uncultured Rhizobium sp., assembly GCA_964506725.1. Classification (GTDB taxonomy): domain Bacteria; phylum Pseudomonadota; class Alphaproteobacteria; order Rickettsiales; family UBA1997; genus UBA2645. The sequence continues at coordinate 44,177 of CAZDLU010000010.1, read as the reverse complement.
TTTTTCGAACGATGTAAAAGTCGGGTTTTTTGCTATGGCTAACATGCTTTCGATTCAACTTGCAAGCGGTTTAGTAGTTGATGTTGCTATGCATAAGCAATTAATTTTTAACCAAAAATTAGTCGGATTTTTAGCACTAAGTTTTTTAGCGACTTTATGGATTGTGTTATTTGAGGCATTAAGAAAATGTTTAAAAAAATAATTAATTCCAGCTCTATATAATTTCTTCTCCATAGTCACCCTGCCTGTCGAAGGGTGATTGTAAAACTCGGTACTGAATCACCCTTCGACAGGCTCAGGGTGACTATGAGGTTTTATGAAAAATTTTTTGATAAAAATAAAAGAATATATAAACGGAGATTTCGCTTATAAAAAATATTTGGAACACGCAAAAACACATGATAGCAAAATTGTTTTGACTAAAAAAGAGTTTCTAAATAAAAGACGAAGTGAGAAGTGGAAAGGGGTGAATAGGTGTTGTTAGTCAAACTCTTAGTCATGCTGAGGTCAGTCGAAGCATGTGTCTACACTCGGAACATACACACATGCTTCGACCGACCTCAGCATGACTACGAAATTTTTAAAATTAATTATTATGAAAAAAATAAAAGTAGCAAATCCGGTCGCCGAACTAGATGGTGACGAAATGACTCGTGTAATTTGGAAATTCATCAAAGAAAAATTAATCCTACCTTATGTTGATGTTGAAATAAAATATTTCGATTTGGGAATTGAAAATCGCGATGCCACCAACGATCAAGTGACAATTGATGCAGCCAATGCTATCAAGGGTTGCGGCGTTGGTATAAAATGTGCAACGATCACTCCCGACGAAGCGCGCAAAAAAGAATTTAACTTAAAAGAAATTTACAAATCGCCCAACGGCACTATCAGAAATATTTTAGACGGTACGGTTTTTCGTGAACCGATCGTTTGCCAAAATGTGCCGCGGCTTGTGTCAAACTGGACTTCGCCGATAATTGTCGGTCGTCACGCTTTCGGCGATCAATATAAGGCCACAGATTTCGTGGTGCCCGGCAAAGGAAAATTAACAATAAAATTTGAAGGTGAAGACGGCAAAATAATTGAGCAGGAAGTCTTTAAATTCAAGGGCTCCGGCGTGGCGCTTGCAATGTATAATGTTGATGAATCAATACGCGGTTTTGCTTATTCCTGCTTTAATTTGGCGCTGCAAAAAAAATGGCCGCTTTATCTTTCGACAAAAAATACTATTTTAAAAAAATATGACGGCCGTTTTAAAGATATTTTTGCGGAAATTTACGAAAAAGAATTTAAAGAAAAATTCATGGCTGCGGGCATTGTTTATGAGCATCGCTTGATTGATGACATGGTTGCGTCAGCGCTTAAATGGAACGGCAATTTTATTTGGGCTTGTAAAAATTATGATGGTGATGTGCAATCTGATTCAGTGGCGCAAGGCTTTGGGTCTTTGGGCTTGATGACATCAGTGTTAATTACGCCGGATGGAAAAATTATGGAGGCTGAGGCGGCGCACGGTACTGTAACAAGACATTTCCGCGATCACCAAGCCGGTAAACCGACTTCCACGAATCCGATAGCGTCAATATTCGCCTGGACGCGCGGCTTATCTTTCCGTGGCAAATTAGACGGCAATCAGGAATTAATTGATTTTTGCAAGCGCTTAGAAAATGTTTGTATAGAGGTTGTAGAATCAGGAAAGATGACGAAGGATTTAGCAGTTTGTGTTCATGGCAATAAAGTTGAGCATGGCAAGCATTATCTTTATACGGAAGAGTTTTTGGACGAAATTGATAAAGCTTTGCAATCTTAAAAAGGTACCTGGAACCTTTTTTTTAGTAAAAAGGTACCTGGAACCTTTTTTTTTTAGTAAAAAGGTACCTGGAACCTTTTTTTTTAGTAAAAAGGTACCTGGAACCTTTTTTTATTTATTAGTAAAAAGGTACCTGGAACCTTTTTTAAAAATCATGACAAAAATTTATTTAATCTCGCCACCAAAAATCGAACTAAAATCATTTAGTAAAAATCTTGAAGAGGCTTTGCAAACCGGTTTGGTTCCGGTGTTTCAGCTGCGTCTTAAAGATTGTGAAAAAAATGATATAAAAAAAATTGCCACCGAATTAAAAAAAATTTGTGCGGATAATAATGTTGTATTTTTGCTAAATGATGATTGGCAAATGGCGTTGGATATTGGTGCGAGTGGAGTGCATCTTGGTGCTGACGATGGTTCGATTGCGCTTGCCCGAAAAAATTTACCGCAAAATTTTGTAATTGGCGCAAGTTGCTATGACTCGCGTCATTTAGCGATGGAAGCAGCGGAAGCAGGTGCTGATTATATTTCTTTCGGAGCATTTTTTGAAAGTAAAACCAAACAATCCCGCGGAAAACCGACCACCGAAATTTTAGAATGGGCTAGTGAGATAATGAATTTACCGATTGTGGCAATTGGAGGAATAACTAATGAAAATGCGGGTCTATTGGCTAATGCCGGAGCGGACTTTGTGGCGGTGATTTCTTATGTTTGGGGAAGTATGGATGTTAAGAAGGCGGTGAAAGAGTTGAATTTGGTTCTGAAATAAACTTTTGGTCGTGGGTTTTCAAACCCTGATCCGCTATAAATCGTGATAAATTTTCTTAGCCCGATATCTAGCGGGACGGGATTTGTAATCCCATCCCAATGTCATGTAAAACTTAAAACATCGAAGCAATATCAAGCATTCTCATTGAAAACGCCCATTCATTGTCATACCACGAAGCAACTTTTACAAAATTCTTTCCCATCACTTTTGTTTGCGTTACATCAAAGCAAGAACTGTAATCGGTGTGGTTAAAATCAATTGAAACCAAAGGCTCCTCAACAATTTGTAAAATTTCTTTCATCTTGCCGCTAGCTGCTGCGCGTACAGCGTTGTTGACTTCTTCAGCAGTAGTTTCTTTTTTTGCCACAAAACTTAAATCAACCATCGAAACATTGGCAGTCGGCACGCGAATCGCGCCGCCGTCCAATTTCCCTTTTAATTCCGGCAACACCAAACCAATTGCTTTAGCAGCGCCTGTAGAAGTCGGAATCATCGACATCGCGCAAGCGCGCGCACGGCGTAAATCCTTGTGCGAATTATCAACCACATTTTGATCGTTAGTATAAGCGTGAATCGTGGTCATAAAACCTTTCTCAATTCCAATCGCATCATTTAGGGCTTTTGCAATCGGAGCTAAGCAATTAGTAGTACAAGAACCAACCGAAATTACTTTATCACTATCAAGCAAAGCTTCGTTATTTACGCCATAAACAATTGTGCGAACAGAATCTTCTTTTGCCGGAGCAGAAATAATAACACGTTTGGCACCGGCAGTTATGTGCTGCGCAGCATCATCATATTTGGTGAAAATTCCGGTACATTCTAAAACCACGTCAATTTCTAATTCTTTCCATGGTAATTTTTTCGGATCTTTTTCCGCAAATAATTTTACTTTTTTACCATCAATCACCAAATTATTTTCTTCAATTTCAACTGACTTGGAAAAGCGGCCGTGAATTGAATCATATTTAAGCAAATGCTTATGTGTTTCAATCGGCGCCGGGCCGTTAACGGCAACGAGTTCGATGTTGGAATATTTTTTGCTATTTTCAAAAACAGCGCGAGTAACACAGCGGCCGATTCTGCCGAGACCATTGATTGCGATACGAATTGTCATGTTAAAAAATTGTTTTAATAATGTGTTACTCGATCTAATCATCATCCCTAAAGGGGAAGATGATTAGATCGAGTAATTTATTTCAAATTCCGACTATTATAATAATTCAAAGCACTTCTAAAATCTTTTAAACTAATCTTAGCCGTGATTTCTTTATCAGAGTCTCTAATACTAAAGCGCAAAAATAAAAAATCACCATTTTTCATTTGGCTAAAAATTGTATTTTTTTGTTCTTCACTAAGAGAAATTAAGCCAAAATCGCGATTGGAAACATTATTTGATAAAATCAAATTATTGCGATCGATACGGATTTTAACGAAGCTGCCGAGGCGAACTTGCGGAATTACGATTAAAAGTTGATTGGAAAATTTGGCGGTTGGTTCAATTGTAATTACCGAAGTATTATCATAAAATTTGGAAGCGATCTTACAATGCGCAGCATCCATCATCACATCAATTTCACAAAATGTTTTCCAATCACCAAAGTTTTTTTCTTCTTTTTGAATATCAATTATTTCCGCGCTTGCTTCAAAAATTGCTAATTGTAAAAATAGCAAAATACTTAAAAAAAATTTCATATGGTAAATTTTATAATTTACGGAAGCTTGATTTTCCTGTTTTTGTCAGGAATTTTCGGTTTATTCCTTGCTAAAAAATATGTCAGAAAAATTTCCTGCCTTTCAATATCTTACAGCAGTTTTTTAGTTTTGGTAATTATTTTATCGCAAAAAAATCAGAATATGAAAGAGATGGTGAGCATCATGATTACTGTGCTGGTGGTGTTTGCAATAAATTTGATGATTGGGATTGTGCTGGCAAAAAATATTGCGGATTTGAGTGGAAAATGATTATTTTTGTTTAATGCTTTCCGGAGCAACTTTATAAGCGCTCATATTGATAACACTGCTTCCTCTCATTTGCGACATTAGATTTTTTCTGTCATTGCCAACAAAATTTTCAAGCTCAACCAACAGCTTTAAAAATTTTTGCGCATGCTCATCAGGTATTGATTCAACTCTTTTTATATAATCCAAATTAGCAAATTCTTTTTGTAGAAGATTAGCGCTCATAAAATTTAAAAAATTAATAAAGCGGGTAATATAGTGGTTTTGGGGTTTGCTGTCAAATATTTATTATTTCCCTCTTTTTCTTTGTGCGCTTGGAAACATAGAATTAGAGGCAGAAGCGGGAACGACAGTAGTATGCGGCCTAGTGGTGTGAGCCAAAGTTGTTGCTGGCACTGGATCTCTAGCTGTTGCAAGCGATGTCCCTATATGTTGTGGTTGCAGTTCACGAGGTAATAAAGGTAATGGTTCTTCATCCCATGCTTGGCGTTGATTAAAAACGGCGCGCGGTAATGATTGCTGCATTCCCGGCACAACCGCATTTCTATTTCTTGAAAGAACCGGCATTGATTGACCTTGTCCGGTTTGAGTATAGCCAACTACTGAGCTTGCCGGGGCGTGCATATCAAGTCTTCTTCTGACTATTCCCGGAACTACTGAAGCTGCAGATGATACAGCTAAAGCAGTTGTAGCACTTTGACTTTCGGGAGAAAGAGATCTTCTGAAAGCTTCTCTGGGAACTGCAGCAACAGCTCGTGAAACATCGGAAGTTTTAGATCTTAATATTTCGGCAAAATCTTGTCTCGGTGGTTTTAAGTAGCTTCTGACAAAAGCGGATAGATCGCCTTTTGTCGGACTGGTTTCTTTATATTCCAGAGCTGATATGCAACTGGTTATAGCCTGTATATAGTGAGTAATTTCCTTTTGCTTTTTATTATTTTCGCCGCTTCGAGTCTCTTTCGATAGATCTTCCTCTTTTTTGTTTAAATACTTTAATTTACTTTTCAATTCAGCGATAAGTAAATCTATATTCCCGCTTCTTGCCGCTTCATCCAATCCTTCCGTAATTTTGTTGCTGTTGAACGGAGATTTTTTAGGGGCTCTACTCCTGCCGATCATTATTGCCGGAGGAGTATGTTGATCAGGATATGTCGGAGAAGAAGGATGATCTAAAGGTAATAAATGATGACGAGAAGAACGCCCCTTTGCATAAGAGCCAAGCCCTCCGGCAAATGTTGGTGGCTGTTCTAAAATAGGAACAGTGCCACTTCTTGTTGAAAAAGCGCGGTCATCAGTTCTATCTTCTATGGGATCTTTTAATTCTTTAGCAAAGTCTTTTAATTCTTCTGTTATGAGTTGAGCAAGATTGATGGAACCTAATTTCCCGGTATGTTGTAACTTTGTAAGAGTGTTTCGTAAGTTTGGTAAAATAATTTCTGAGAGATCTTTATTCCTTTCAATTTTTTTTGTTTTTTCTCTTTCGTTTAATTTTTTTTCGTCAGGTAACATTTCGTATAAGTTTTGCAATCTCGCAATCTGCTTTTTTAGTAAAATTTCGGCATCGGCTAAAATTAAATTTATTCTACTTACATCATTATTTTGTTTAGCAAAATCAATCACATTTTGAATCGTCGGCGAAAATTGTGGTTCGGGCAAAAATTTTGGCGACTTCATTGTAAATGAAGCCGGGCTTTTTGTTTTGGGTTTTGAAACCGGAACAGCGCTATATGGCGGAGAAGCTTTAACCGACATCGGTTTGTGATTGCTTTCGGGGGCAAAAGGGCTGGCTAAATCACCAACGGCATGACTTCCTTCTTCATCGGAATCATGTTCCGATGGTTGAGGAAGATCTGTTGTGTAAATAGAATTGGGTAACTTAAACGGCTTTATTGACACTCCAAAAGCAATACCTTCATCTTCTTTATCTTTAAAACCTTCAAAAGGAGAGTAAGAAAGTGAATCTGCGGTTCGTTGCTCTATTCTAGGAGGAGGAGCGACAATTGCCGTAGGAGCAGCAGCAGTAGGGGAAAGAACTACATTGCTTCGCGGAGAAGTAAATAGTCCCCTCGGAGAAAATGGTGGTCTGCCGGGTGAAGAGTGCGGTGATGCGGCGATTCTAGCACTTGCTTTTGGTGAAAACAATAAATCAGTAAGCTCACGCGTTATTTGTACGGGAAGAATATATTGCATACCTTCACGATCGATTCCTATAATAGCTGTATCTTGAAAATCAACATCCGGCCACACACTATGTAATGTAGATTTCAATGCTTCTTGTAAGGTATTTGATTGTTCTGTATCTATTCTTGTAGTTGCCTTTGGAGTTGTGGGGGCTGATGACATGTTTTTAAAAATCAATTAATAGCAAAGATTGATAAATATTGCAGCGTCGTTTAATTTTCAACAAAGAGTTATAATTATCAAAAGTAATTATCCCGCGAAAGATAAAAAACTCTTATAGTCATCATTGAACTATATACCCCTTAGTCACTCTGAGTCTGTAGGAATCCGACTTAAAGAAAAGGTGCCAGACACCTTTTCTAGGTAATTATAATAAATAAACTACCCTAACTCTAACCCTCAAGGAGAGGATAATTACCTAAAATCCCCTCTCCTTTGAGGTGAGAGTTAGGGTGAGGGTGATAATTACCAAATTAATTATTTCTTAATCTCACATTAACAGCATGATTAACTTCAAAATCTTTACACTTTTTCCCGAAGCATTTCCCGGAATATTATCTCATTCCGTAACCGGTGCTGCTTTGCAAAAAAAATTATGGTCATTTGAAGCGGTAAATATTCGTGATTACGCAGAGGATCTTAGAAAAACAGTTGACGATGTGCCTTACGGCGGCGGGGCTGGGATGGTATTAAAGGCAGAAGTAATTGCCAAAGCAATTGAAGATAAAAAGGCAAAAAATATTTTTTATCTTTCACCGCGCGGCAAAGTTTTTAAGCAAGAAATGGCGCGCGAAATGGCGCAAGAAAAAGAAATTTCTCTACTTTGCGGAAGATATGAAGGAGTTGATCAAAGAGTTCTTGATGAATTTAATATTACCGAAATTTCAATCGGTGATTATGTACTTTCGGGTGGTGAAATTGCGGCATTTGCGGTAATTGATGCAATTTTGCGTAACGTGAAAGATGTGCTGGGTGCTGATGAATCGCTTAGCGAAGAATCTTTCGGTGCAAATGATTATGCTAATTTACTAGAATATCCGCATTTCACCAGACCGCAAATTTGGCGCAATCATGAAGTGCCGAACGTTTTAACTTCAGGAAATCACAAAAAAATAAATGAATGGCGTAAGGAACAAGCTTTATTGGTTACTAAAAAAAACCGCCCCGATTTGTGCTAAATAGGCTTACCTACGTCCGCCGACAACAACTCCACCAGCTGCTGCGGTTCTTGATATAACATTATGATCTGCTACAAATTGTTTTAATTTCCCTTGAGTTATATTGTTTATGCAATCTTTAATTAGTTCTTGAGTTTCTGGAGTTTGAATACCTAAATTAGTACTATCCATACTTAATAAGTCATCTGATATATCATTGATCGCACCTTTATGATTCTTTCTTGTAGTAGGATCGCCACCACCACAAGTGAGTATAGCTTTTTTAATATCGTTATTGCCTAAATCGGCAAAAATTTGCAATGCATTCTCGGTTGTTATTTCATCATCTCTTTCCGGAATGGATGTGATTGCTTGATTCAATGACGTTTTATAATCTGCAATTACTTTCCCAGCGCTTCCCGCTCCTTTTTCCATTAATTTAGTTACTACTATAGTATGATAATTTTTTTTGTCGCCTCTTTGTCCTAGAATTTCTTGGAGAAAATTTTGTCTTTCTGCTGCGAGTCTTGTTGCATTTAACTGTGCTTCTAATGCGCCTATGCTATCTTTTAAGTTATTGTTTTCGCCTCTAAGTGCGTTAACTAGAGTACTAGCTTGGGCTGCAAATTGATCAGCTGCATTAATTGCATGTTCTTTACCAGCTCTTTCTTGAGCAGCGTTTTGTCTTGCTAATAAGATTTCTCTTTGTGCTGCTTCAAGATTTCTTTCTAATCCAGCAACTCTAGCAGCAGCAGCTTGGTTATCAGTGGCAGCTTTTCGTGCTGTTTCAAGATCTCTTTGCGCTGCTTCAAGTTGCGCTGCTAATCCCTTAGCCTCAGCTTCGGCTCTAGCTTGTGCAGCATTTGCAGCTCTTACTTGCGTACCGGCATTTTGTTGCGCTGCTGTAAGATCTTGTCGCGCTGTTGCAAGTTCGTCTCTTAATCCATTAGCTTCAGCTTCTGCTCTAGCTTTCTGATCATTTGCAGTATTTATCGCAGCAATTGCAGCGTCCTTAGCCTGTGTTTCTGTAGCAGTTGCTCTTTGTGCTGCTTCAAGTTGGTCTCTTAATCCATTAGCTTCAGCTTCGGCTCTAGCTTGTGCAGCATTTGCAGCTTGTACTTGCGCACCGGCATCTTGTCGCGCTGTTGCAAGTTCGTCTCTTAATCCATTAGCTTCAGCTTCTGCTCTAGCTTTCTGATCATTTGCAGTATTTATCGCAGCAATTGCAGCGTCCTTAGCCTGTGTTTCTGTAGCAGTTGCTCTTTGTGCTGCTTCAAGTTCCGTTGCCAATCTCTTAGCTTCAGTTTCGGCTCTAGCTTTTTCAGCATTTGCAGCTTGTACTTGCGCACCGGCACCTTGTCGCGCTGTTGCAAGTTCCGCTGCCAATCTCTTAGCTTCAATTTCGGCTGTAGCTTTTTCAGCAATTGCAGTATCTCTCGCAGCAATTGCAGTGTCCTTAGCCTGTGTTTCTGTAGCAGTTGCTCTTCGCGCTGCTTCAGCGTCACCTCTTAACTCAGCTACATAATCTGTTAAAAGACGGGGAATTTGACCTGGATTTTGTCTTGCTTGAGCTTTTTCCCCATCAGGAAGTAAATTTATTGCTGCCGTTGCTATATCCTGAATTGATTTTTCTAAATCCGATATGTACGTTTTAGCGTTATTGAACGCTGTGGTTGGATTTCCAGAATCCACTGCTTGGATTGATGTAGCTCGAGTTATAGCAGGAAGTAATTCTGCAAATTCTCTCGCAATATCAAGAGTTTGACTTCTAGCTTCGCGTATTTCTCTATCTTTGCCTGCCAGAGCTGCAGTATGATCTGTTGTTAATGACTGTATTTGTTGTTCATGTGCTCTGGCTGCAGCGGCTGCATCTGTATTTCCTGCACGAGCCATGTCTAACTGAGTTTGCAACCTTGCTATAGTATCATTTCTCGTAGTAATTTCGCTATTTGCATTAGAAATTTCAGATTTTAATGCTGTTACTAATTGTCCGACGGCGGCTACTGCGTTCGCTATTGCTGAATCTGGATTTTGAGACAGCTCCTGTTGTAATTGTGGCCTTTTATCATCAGGAAGCAGATTTATAGCCATCTGTCCTATATCCTTTAATAAATTGCCAGCAGTTTCTATTGTTCTATCTTTCTCTGCTATTGTTCTATCTTTACTTGCGATTTTTTGTTGTAACGCCAAAATATTCTGATTAAGAGCAGATATGTTATCTTCAAGTTCAGCAACTCGATTTCTATGAGCATCTTGTAATGCATTCATTTCTGTGCGAAGAGATAGTATATCTGTACTACTAGTATTTGATTCTTGTGTGACTTGATCTAATCGAGCTTCTAATAGAGCTATACTATCAGATAAAACAGTATTTTCTTCAGTTTTTGCAATTATTTGACGTTGAGCTTCCTCTCGTTGAGCATTTAGTACTCTTAATTCTTCTGTTTTAGCTGATAATTCTGTTTGTAATTCTTCTGCTCTAGATTTTCTTTCATTGTTTTCTGCTGATAATCTTACGTTTTGTTCAGTTGCTACACGCAATTGTCTTTCTAATTCATTTGATGTATCTTCAGCTTCGGCGTCTTTTTGTCGTTGCGTGGCAGCGATAGTTTCTGAAGTTTCTTGGTGTTGCTTTAAAATTTGTTGCAGCTCAGTTCGAAGAGTTGTTAAATTGGCAGATAATCTAGCATTTTTTGCTAGCTCATCTTGAAAAGATTGTTCTATGTTAGCGAATTGAAGAAGTTTGTTTTCTGCTTCTTTAAGTTGTATTGTTGTTGTATGAAGATCTGTTGTTGCAGATACAATCTCAGCATTCACTCTTTCGTAATCACTAGATAATACTTTATATCTTTCAAAAAATTCGCTCTCTTTTTCTAAATGTTGCTGTCGTTCATCATCTAACTGTGTTGTAAGAGCAGTTAGTTGTGAGTTATACGCACCTCTCAATTCTGTAACTGTTTTTGTAAGTTCGATAACTCTAGCTTTTTCTACTTCAAGCGCGTTGTCTTGTATAGATATTCTTTCCCCTAAGTCTTCTTTGGTTTTTTGATAAAGAGCTTTTAATTTTAAAAGTGCCTCTCTAAGAGATGTTTCATTTTCTGTTAGAGTAGCGTTTACTTTTCTAATAGCTTCTTGAGCTTGGCTAGGGTCCGCCACTACTTTGCGACGCGTGGGCATTCTTGGTGCAGCATCTGTCGCCGCTCTGCCTGAGTCAGCAAACGGTGCCGGTGCCGATGCTGCTGCCGCTTCCGCTTCCCTTTTTCCTTCTCCTTCTCCTTCTCCTTCTCCTTCCGTTCTATGTGTTGGACTAATTTTTGTTACTCGTTCTTCCAGGTCTTTGTCGATAGCTGCTGCTAAAAGTGCTGCTTTTGCTGCAGAATCTTGTGCGGAATCAAGAACTCTTGCGGAAGACGGGCTTCCCAGAGGACTGCGTACTCCTTGAACTGAACCAATTCTATCAGTCCATTGAGCTGATATGAGAGCATTTCTACCCTGCGGACTTTGTAAGAATTGACGAAAAAGTGCAATTGAATCGTCATGTGATATTGTTATAGAGGCGCTTTTTGGCACTAGTTTACCAGCGCGACTTTTTGCTAGGGGCGAAGTTACCGCTGCATCTGATTTTGCAGCTGTAGGTATAGTAGGAAAAAAAGATTTTGCTGCTGTTGAATATTGAGGTATTAATGAATCTTTAATTTTTGATCCTTTTAGAAAATTTTCAAATTCCGTTATTAAAATGGTAATACCATTTCCATCGCTATAAAGTGTATCTAACTCTAAATTTGTTGCTTCTGCTGTCGGTCTACGCGCCATTTCTAAATGCAAAAATTAATAAATAAACCAGAGCATATAACATAAAATTACAGTTAGAGCAATAGTTTTTTGTAAAAATTACCGATAATTATTCCTGAATACATAACTCCTAGTCACCCTGAGTCTGTCGAAGGGTGTGTTACGCTCCGAGCTTTACCACACCATTTGACAGGCTCTGGGGAGTGTTGTGTATCTGGTGACTATGAGTTATACAGTGGTAGTCACGAGTTTTTCCCAATTACCTAAAATCCTTCATTAACCAATTCATTTTTGGCATTATCAAAATCTTTTTTAAATTCTTCATTTTCCAATAAGGCTCCGGTCAAGAGCAGAGCTAGTTGTTTACCTCCCTCAAGATCTTTGAAATAATGCATTCCAACCAAAACCCGGCGTTCGCTTATAAGTCGGGCATTTTCATGAAATTCAAAGCGTTTTTGCGGGATTAACAGGCTTAAGACATTGGCCGCAAGGTAACTGCCGCAAGCGTGTCCGCTTGGATAAGAAGGGTTTTTATGTGGCGTAACCAAGGCTTTTACATTTTTATCAATTAAGTATGGACGCTTGACATTCCAGTATTCCTTAACACTTTCGTCAAGGGGTTTTGAGGTTTCAAAAACGCGGTCGAGCAGGGCGTAAACTTTAGGAAATTTTTCGCGCGTAAGATTTGTAATTGTCGATTTTGTTATAAGTTCCGGCGTTAAATGGCGCTCTTTGGCAGCTTTTTTTATTTCTTCTTTGTCAGCGTCTTTTTGTAAAACTTTTATTTTTTCAAGTTCATTTTGAAATTCTATACTGTCAATTTTGAAAGGTTCGTCAATTAAAGTCGGCGAAATTAAATTGGCCGCGAAGTAAGGTTTTGCTTGGGCTGTGCTTATAACAAAAAAGAAAATTATGAGGAAAAATTTTGACATAAATTTTAAAAAAATTAAATTCGCTTTATGCTATTTGTCGCTTTGCTAGTTTCAAGAAAATTTGTTATTAGTTGTTTGTTTTTGACATTGAGCAATTTTGGCCTTAGCATCCGGTGAAAAAAAATTATGAACATTCCGCAATTAAAAATAAAAAAACATCACGAAATCAGAATTGTTAAAGCTCATCCGTGGATTTTTTCCAATGAAATTGAAAATTTTTCTGAATTAAAATCTTTAAAAAAAGGCAGTTTAGTAAAAGTTATAATTAAAAAAGATGAACAGTTCGCCCTTGCTTATTTCAACCCGCACAGCCTCATTGCAGCGCGAATTTTAACTTATGATACTGCGGAAGAAATTAATGAAGATTTTTTTGTTAAAAGAATCTTATCGGCAAAAAGTTTGCGCGAAAAGTTTTTTGAAAAACCGTTTTATCGTCTTATTCATTCGGAAGCTGATTTTTTACCGGGCCTTATAATTGACAGGTTTGGTGATGTTTTTTCTTGTCAAATTTCAACGGCCGGAATGGAAGAAATGGCGGAAATGCTGGTTGCAGCGCTTGTTAAAATTTTCCCCGATTGCAAAATAATTTTTAGAAATGATGTTGAGGCCAGAAAATATGAAGGTTTGGAAAGTTATGTAAAAGTTGTGCGCGGTGAAATTGCTGAAAAGATTTTAGTTGAAGAAAATGATTTGCAATTTTTTGCTGATATTGTTTCAGGCCAAAAAACCGGTTGGTTTTTTGACCAAAGAATTAATCGCAAATTTATCGGTGAAATTGCCAAAGGTGCAGAAGTGCTTGATGCTTTTTGTTATTTGGGTGGATTCGGTTTAAATGCTTTAAAAAACGGTGCCAAATCGGTGACTTTTATTGATTCTTCGAAAGAGGCGCTTGATGCTTGTCAAAGCAATTTACCTACCAATAAGAATGCTGAATTTATTAATAAAAAAGTTTTTGAAGTTTTAGAAGAGGCGGAATTTTCCAAAAGGCAGTTTGATATTGTGGTTCTTGATCCTCCGGCCTTCGTAAAATCTAAAAAAGATTTTTTTGTTGGGTTAAAAGGTTATGAAAAATTAATAAAATTAGCAGTTGGTTTAGTTAAGAAAAACGGAATTTTATTTTTGGCTTCTTGTTCACATAATGCCACGCTTTCTGATTTAATTGCTGCGGCCAATGACGGTTTGCGCAAAAGCGGAAGAAAGGCCAAAATAGTTAGAACATTCGGCGCCGGGCCTGACCACCCGTTGCATCCGGCTTTGAAGGAAAGCGAATATTTGAAATCGATTACTTTTTTGGTGGAATGATTTATGAAGTTACTGATTATTTTTGCACTAATTTTAAGTTCTTGCTCATATCATCCGATTCTTGATCAGAATGAGAAATTTTTAAAAACGCAAGAAGCGCAGGTTAAAAATGATGTTGCTGATTGTGAAAAAAAAGCCGATGAATATTTAAAACAATATAAAGCGCGTCGTTTGGCAAAAGAAACCGGGCGTAGCGCGGCTTGGGGCGGTATTTTTGGTGCAATTTTCGGACTTATTTTCGGGCACGATTTGCGAGCGCTAGGGGGTGGAGCCGCTATCGGTGCGGGCGCGGGTGGTGTTTTAGGGGCGACTTCAGTGGCAGGTGAGGGAAAAATAAATCCGGATCAGCTTAAACAAAGATATGTCGCAAATTGCTTGGGACGCGAAGGTTATGAGGTGATTGGTTGGGAATAACGTAAAAGGGCTAGGCTGGCTTTGTTGCATGGCATCTTTTATCTTACAAACACTAAATCATCTTTTGCGGAAAATAGTTTGTAACCATCTTCATTGAACTCTTTTAGTTTTTCTACTTCTGCAATTCTATTTTTAATAATAAAATTTGTCATAACGCCGCGCGCCTTCTTGGCGTTGATTCCGATGATTTTCAGAGTGCCGTTTTTTCTTTCTTTAAAAACAATATTGGTAACTTTTGCTTTTATTTTTTTAACATTGACTGCAGAAAAATATTCTTCGGAGGCTAAATTAATAATTTCCTTGGTTTCAATATTATCAAGCTCTGGTGCAATTTTGTCAGACCAAAATTCATAGAGGTTTTTTATTTTGGGATCGAATTTTTTAAAATCAGTTCCCATTTCCAAACGATAGGGTTGCATCAAATCAAGTGGGCGCAATAATCCGTAAAGCCCTGACAAAATACGTAAATTTTTTTGAGCAAAATCAAAATCTTTTTGGCTAAAATTTTTTTTATCAATTCCGTCATAAACATCGCCGTCAAAGGCAATAATTGCCGGGCGTGAATTTTTTAAATTGAAATTTTTGGAAAAATTTTGGAAGCGTGTAAAATTTAATTCAGCAAGTTTTTTGCTGATGTGAAAATTTTTTTCCAGATCGGAAATGGAAGCTTTTTTTAAAATTGAAACCAGTTTTTCAGTTTCCTTAAGAAAGCTTGGTAGAGTAGGGTTGTTAATATTAAAAGGCGATGCAAAATCTAACGTTTTAGCCGGGGAAATAAGTGTTAACACGTAGGAAATAATTTAATTCGAATCATAACCGCCGCCGGAAGTTTGTGTAGCACGTTGTGGTCCGCCGGTAGCGGATTCTAAAACTTGAACCTTTTTCGAAAAATAACTATAAGGGCTTTCGGCATCGTTTACCGCGGTATTAGCATCGCGAATTTTGGCGCTATGTTGTTGGTAATAAGAATCATTTAATATACTATCCGCAGAGCCACCTTTGCTTTTTGCAAGTTGTTCTTCCATTTCTTTATATTTTTTATCTCCTTTTAAAGCTTCTAACGATTCTCTGGTCTTATTTAAATTATCCCGTGCAATTTTTTGCTGCAAGTAAGCGCCGCTCTCTTTACCGGCTTCGTTGCTGCCTAGCTCTTCTCGGGCTCGTCCAACCGCTGCCATTCTTTGACGCTCCATCATTTCTTTATTGTCGCCGGTAAATGCTCCGGAAATTTTTGATCCGGCGGTGCGAAGAAGTCCGGCTGTGGTTTTTTCGCGTCCGAATAATTTTTCGCCAAACGTACCGGCTTCACGAGTATAGCCGCTGGCCTTGCCGGATTGAACATTGTCTTGAATTTCTTTTTCCCGTTGTAATTCTATCAAGGATCCTGTGCTGTTATTTCCGCCTTCTGCGGCCTTGCGGGCAGATTTAATTAGTTTTTGTCTTTCTCTGATTAATTTTTTCTCGCTGTCATCTCTAGACCATCCGGTACCTTTAGCCATTGGCGGGATTTTTTTCTCTCTTATTAATTCTGCTTCCGCTGCAGCTTCATCCGCATTATTTTGGCCTCTTTTGCTTAATGCTCGAGCTGCCGGAGCCAAGCCTAGCGAAAGCACATTTCCGGCAGCGCGTCCGGCTTTTCCGGAAAAGTCTTTTCCTATTTTTACTTCGCCGCGTAGTGCCGATTCCATGAATTTTTCCCTTTCGGCAGCGTTCATATTTTTCATGGAAGACTTGGCATCGGAAAGTGAAATTCTGGTGCTGGCATTGGCATTTTGCTCAGTGAGCGAGCCTCTTAAATTGCCGCCCTTAGAAAGACCTTGTTTTCCCGCAGCCAGCGCAGCGCCAAAGATATTATCGCCTTTATAATTTAAGCCTTTTTGACTCATTAATTTGTCTAAGGCGGTTTTATCAAGTCCCATTGATGCAGCTTTTTCCTGCATTGCTTTATCGCGCACGCCTTTCAAAATCTGTTTTTGTTCTTCTTTAGTTTTTCCGGCCAGTTGGAAGGCATTATTTTTCTTGAAATCTTTTTCTGCTGCATCAGCGGCATTAGAAAGTGCATTACGTTTTTGCTGGTTAGCAGCATTTTCTTGCGCTTCCTGTTTGCGTTTCTTTTCAGCATCGGCACCGGAATCAAATAATTTTTCATCGATACTTCTGATAATGCTGCCGCCGGTTTTATTCCACAGACCTTTCATGCCGCCGCCGGCCAATTGACTGACTTTGCCGGCCATGGCTTTAATATCTCCGCTTAAACCGGAAGCTTTGGCACCACCGGCAATTGAGGCGGCAAGATCGGTCATAAATCCAACAAATTTATTCATTAATGATGCAATAACCCAAATGAATAAAATTGAAAATAGTGAAGGAATTCCTTCCGGATTGCCGAAATTTCCGACTTGTGATTGCGATGTAGTTCGTGGCGGCAAAGAAGCGATAGTCCAGAAAGAAAGAAGACTTATTCTTGTTATAATATTAATTGTCCAAACTTCATCCCAACATATTTTATAGCCAAGCGACATTTTAATTACTTCATACATAAGCATATTGAAGAAGGCTAGAGTTGTCAGCAGGAATATTTGCTGTAAAGAAAAGCCGATTATTTGTTTTAGCCAATTATCAAACATGTCTTTAGTTTGAGCAAATAGCGGGAAGATGAAGAATATCGGGCCGAGCGTAAACAAAATCGAGATGAAGACTTGGGCTGTGAGATATAGTAATACTGCGTTACAAACGGAGTAAACATAAAGCATGAAACTATTGTAAATAATAATCAGATAAGCCCAACCAAAAATGCTTGCGAATAATAGGGCCGAGATTTTTTTCTGAACAACGGAAGAGAAAAATAAGTTAAATACTTTATCCACGCTGGAGAATAAAACTGATTTGTCGTAGTAAGATTGGTTGGCAAGTGCTATTTGCAAATCGTTTGAATCATCAAAAGCCGAGGCCATGGTGAATGCAATGTAATCGGTGCCTTCTTTAAAGAATTTAACAATGATATTTTGGAACCAATACCAACCGCTTTCGCCAACGAATAAATAAATCAAGCCTATTTTTAAGACGCGCATTATTAATTCAACATGCGTGATTTCGCTTAAGCCAAGTAGGATTCCGAGGCCATAAAATGTTACCATCATTACCAAGCAAATGTTGAGGATTAGCTTATATCTAGGATCGGTAATTAGGGCTATGTAAATTCTTTCGGCTTGACCGATTGTTGATTCATCGGCCTCTGTTGTAGGATCATCTCTTTTGCCGTCCATAACTTCTACAACCGGCGAAATTACACCTCCGATAATGCTGGAAATATTATTGGAAACGATTGATTTTACGCGAACTGAAACCGTATATTTGCCACTATTATTAAAATATTTATTGGCACAAAAATATTGTTTTTTACAAGGTGAAGCAACCTCGGAAGATGGGATTTCCGTTGAGCTGCAAGTTTGGTTAGTGAAACCGGAAGCGCTGGCGCAACTTCTAGTGGTTCCGGAAATTGAAAGATAACCATCGGGATTAGCCGGATTTGGATCGCTTGGATTGGCAGTATCGCAATCAGGAGTACGGTAAAGCGGGTTTGCAGATTTTATACCGTCATTTGAAGTATAGGCAATACCATCGCCGTCGCCATCTTCATTAGTGCCACCTCCACTGATACTTATGGAACCGTCAGGATCGCAATTCCCGACTTCCGGATCAAGAATTTTAAAAGAGACCCTAAGTCTTGCAATGGCTGCATCTGCGCTTACTTTAACTGTGGAGTCTTTTAACTCATCGGCCGTTTTGTAATTAAAGGTATGACAATAAAAATCATCGCCGATTTGAGAAACTATGCCATTGGCTGAAAGCGTACATTCTCCGGCAGCAGCGGGTACGCTATCAGATTTTCTTAGCAATGTTCCCGAACTATCAAAGTTATAATTGCTGGTAATCTGCGGAGTAGCATTAGCGGTGGTGGGAGTGGTTATCGTAACAATTGAAGGCTGATTGGCGGCTTTAGAAGAAAGGGCATTAGCAGTTTTACAATTTACACTGGTATCAGAACTTTCTAAACATAAAAATGTTTGCAGCCACATGCCGTTATTATATTCAAGCATACCGGATAATGTAATCTTCATACCGTTGCTGCCAGTATAAGAAGAGCTTGACGCGGTGTTATCGCTATATGAACTTTCTAGATTTCTAAAGTCACCGCCGCTATCTGTGCTTGAATTGCCGTTGATTAAATCATCATCGATTAAGAAAAATTTGATGCGACCCGGATTACTGAAAGTTAAAGGAAATCTGGTTTGTAATATTATATTAGCCGGGCTGCTTTCAACCGTTGCGCTATCAGAGAAATTGTTAAAATTGCCATAAGAACCATTAAAATCTCCTAATAAAACCGCGCCTTTGGCTTTGTCGCTGTCGGCTAAATCGCTTGTAGTAAAACCGGTGCCGCGCGGGATATTGGCTACTTTGCCACTATATCTTTCTAAGTCATAGCATTGATTCATGCCGGCAACTGAAACGAAAACATTGGCGCTGCCGTTTGTTGCCATCAGATCGGCGCAGGAATTGCAAGTTGTTGCCGTATAGGCCGGAGAATCGCCGCTCGGCCAAGTGCAACCACTAGGCCAGCTTGAATTTTTATTGCAAGTGCGATGAAGCACAACGGGAGAGCTGGTGATTGATATTGCCGGGCTGTCGCAGGTAACTTTGCCGGTAGTACATTGCGCCGGGCAATAAGAAGAGCCACCGCCGATATTACATTCTTTAGCTTGCGCTGAACAACCAAGCAATGTTCCTGAGCTACTAAATTCTTGAACGCAACTTGGATTAGTTACGTAATTTGCTGCAGTACCGCGACAAATGAGGGCAGGGCGGGGACTAATATACATTCCCATGCCTATACCGCATTGTTTGGCACCGCCGCTGCTAGTCCAAGTTCCATTCCAACTTGATGGAGCAAAGCGAATTTTTTGTCCTTTGCGCACAAAAATTCTATTGGAAGAATTACTCCAAGTAGAAGTGCCAGCCGATACACTGTTTAGCGGGTCGATTGATGACGAGGCGGAAAAATCATCATATTCATAAAAATCACTGGTTAAGTTTTTAGCAGGATTTCCGACATGACTGCCGCTTGGATTGATGATGCGACCGTGAAGCGAGCAGGTTCCGCTAACGCCGTTAATTATTTTAAAATTTATAAAACCTGATTGGCGTATTGTTAAATCATGGTAGGGAGCATATTTTACGGCAATGGCTCGGCTGCAATTAATGGAGCCGCCGCTGCCATAAGAAGGAAGGTCCGGTTCTACTATGGCGCTTTGTCCAGGTTCAAGAGCGATGCGGCTCACTGACCAGGCGCTATTGCTTATTTGGATTCTGTTGGTGGAATAATCATATTCATCGCTTTTGGTTGTGCCGTTATAAACATTAACTTGTAATGTTAAATTAGGGCTTGAGCAATTTGCATCGGAGGTAAGGCTTTTAAAAGAAATTTCATTAGCTTTGGTTGTTGAAGGGTTGGAGATAACGAATTTACCGTCTTTGGTGGTGTTAAAAAGGATTATACCGCGATCGGTAGCAACTGCATCCGCACCGGCGCAATTTCCCGCGCTGTCGCAAGTAATGCCGTTAAACGGATCATCACTGTCGGGAATTAAATCGTCTCCGGTCCATCTTATTATGCCGCCATAAGTTGTAAGTATTGAAGTTTGGCCGGCAGAAGAAATCGGAAATGTTGAATTAATTGCGCTGTTGTTGGCATTAGTATAGCCAATCGTTGTGTAATCAAGATTATGACAGCTTGCTTGCGTGACGCTTGAGCTGTCATAATCACAGGTCCAAGCTTCAGTATCCGGCAATAACGGCACCGCTTTTGTTCCGCTTTTTTCCGTTGTTGCTGAAGTGTCAAATTGATATCCGGAAGGATGAGGCACAACGAATATGGCTAATCTTCTGGCACCGTTAAATATTTTAGTGGCACTGGTATTGAGGGCGGTAGTGCCTGCACCTATTTGACTTGTGCCGTCATTCCATTCACCGCTAAATTTTAAATTTAAGGTTTGACCGCCGCGCACATCAAAAATCGTGTTATTCCACGATGCATCTTTTAAGTGAGGAATGGCATTATCCGCCTGAACGTAAAAGCTGGGATAAGTTATGCTGTCACCGAGCCTGACATTGCCAACGGCTCTCATGCTTATTTCAGAGCCGGGTTTTATAGTAACGCCAATATTTTTGCCGCTAACTTTTTTATCTGTTGAAGTCCAGCCCGGATCGGCGCTAGCACTAGAGCCACTTGAGTTTCCGATGCAATTTTGTACGCATTGATTGACGCAAAGAGTAGCAAATTTTGCATCGACAAATCCGGCACAGCCGGTAGTGCTGCTTTTACTTACGGAAAGTTCATCAGTGATACTAACTGATCCGGTATTTAGGCAGCTCCAAATTCCGCTACCTTGATTGCGATCGGAAAAAGTAAGCGAAGGATTGTAATCGCAATGACCTTCAGCACCATTGGCGGGAACTTCTAAAGTTTGTGATTCATATTCACCAAAATCATCCGCGTCAATACAGCCTTGATCGGAACAACTTGCAAGAAAAACGCCCAAGCAAAAAAAGGCAGTAATTTTACCGATTTTGTTAATGATTGATTGGCACGAAAGGTTTTGCAAAAATTTATCTAACTAAATTGATCTAAATCAGATAGATACGATAAAAAATAAAAAACTTGAATCAACTAAAAATTATCTTTTTTATCAAAAAAGCTACACGTTTTGTTTCTTCTAATTTGTGTGGCACAAAATTTTCTACTTCAAAATTCTCGTTAAATTTTTTAGCAAAGTTTCCGGCGAATAATTCTTGATGGAATTTTTTATGTTTTTTGCTGGAAATTTTTTTATCGTCGAAAATATAAACCGGTTTTCCGGTAGAACAGGCTTCTGAAATCATGGAAACCGAATCGCCGGTGATGATAAAAAAATCAGCATAACCAAGAATTGCCAAATAAGGATTTTCTTTTAATTCATTCCAATCGTAAAATTTAAAATCACATTTTAGATTTTGTTTTAGTGATTTTGAAATATTAGTGTCAGTCCTTCTGCTTGTAAGCACCAAGACCATTTCATTTTTATAACTTTTAGAAATTATTTTTGCTAATTTTTTAGCGCTTTCTTCAGTGAATTCAGTTTTTTTCGATGAGCCGCCAACTAATAAAGCGATTTTAGGTTTGTTGATATTTGCAAACCAGGAAGCGAATTTTTCTTGTTCCAAAATAATTTGTTCGTCGTTGATTTTGGTAAGCGCACCGATGGTTGTAATTACATTAGAAAAATTTTTTTCGCTAATGCCGTCATGTTTGGGAAGAATAACAAAATCGAATTTTTTGAAGTCTAGATTTGGGTTCATTATTTGGATTATTTTTATTTTCGGTAATTTATTTTTTATATAAAGCGCGATAGGAGCAGAGCGTCTGCCGGCAGAAATTACAAGACGTGGCGTATAATTTATTTTTTTAATTTCTTTTTGTGAATTTAATTTTAAACGTAAGAGCGAAGAGGAAAATAAAAAATTCGGCAGTAAAGAAAAAATGCTATAAGATAAATTAATAATGCGATATTCAAAACCCAGTTCACGCGCAAGACCGATAGCTTGCGAAGCCGTGCCGGCTCTATCATCAGCAAGTATTAGAATTTCATCTTTCATTGATTTTTGCTTGCAATTTTTTAGCAATATTTGGTGAAACAAATTTTGAAATATCTCCACCAAGTCGCGCCACTTCTTTTACTAATTTTGAAGCGATGAAGTGATTATTTTCCGAAGCCGGTAAAAATACAGTGTGAATGTTGGGATCAAGTTTGGAATTCATGCCGAACATTTGAAATTCATATTCGAAATCGGATACGGCGCGTAAGCCGCGGATGATGATTTTTGATTTTTTGCTGTGAGCGAAATTGATTAATAAGCCTTCAAATTTTTCTACCGAAACTTTACCTTCCAAATTTAAATTTTTAATTTCCTCTTCTACTAATAATTTACGCTCATCCAGCGAAAATAAAGGGTTCTTGCTGGTATCTTTGGCAATTGCAATAATTAAATGATCGAACAAATCGGCGGCGCGCTTTATAATATCAACATGTCCGAGAGTAATAGGATCAAAGGTTCCTGGGTAGATTGCAATTTTCATAAGGAGAAGTATATTTTGAGAAAATCTCATGGTCACCCTGAGCCTGTCGAAGGGTGTGTTTAGAATCGGAGCATAAACATACCCTTCGACAGGCTCAGGGTGACTATGAGAATATAACCTATAAAACACACATGAAAATATCAATAATTTCCATCGGAAAATTCGAAAACAATTTACAAAAACCCATTTTTGAAGAATACCTAAAACGCCTAAAATACAAAATTGATCTTAAAGAATTAGAGTTAAAAAACGCTCATAATTTATCAATTGAAGAAATTAAAAAAGGTGAGGGAGGCTTGATTTTGAAGGCCTTAAGACCAAGTTCGAAAATAATTGCACTTGATGAAAACGGTAAAATGTTCACCAGCAGAAACTTCGCCAAACTGCTTTCCGACTATGCCACGCAAGGAAGCTCAGACTTAACTTTTATAATCGGCGGTGCTAATGGTTTAAGTGAAGAAGTATTAAATAAAGCATCTCTCAAACTCTCTCTAAGCTCAATGACTTTTCCTCATATGATGGTGCGTTCGATTTTACTCGAGCAAATTTATCGCGCGCAAACTATCATCGAAGGAAGATCTTATCACAAGGATTAATTTATTCTGACTCAAATAATTATCCTTACCCTCCGGGAGTCTGTGCTACCGCTCTTTTTTTAAGAGGTCTTGATCCGGATCCTACTGAAGTTTCGGAAGGAGTTGGAGAAGGATCTCTGTCTTGATCATCGGAGTCGTCGGAATCATGTGCCATTTTAGCTTCCTCTTCGCCTTCTGATTCAGAGGAGGATCTTGATAAAGCGTCTTCTGCAGCGTCAGGAAGTGCTAAATCAACTTCTAAATTTGCGGTTCGTAAAAATTCTAGTTCTGCCGGTTTTAAAATTGCGGGAACTGTTGCGGTATTTAAAGAATTTTGTGCATATTGTAACAATTGTCTTCCAAATGGAGCGTGGTTAATATCGGTTAGTTTTCTAATCAGATCATCTTGATTTGGATACAATACTAAAATCTTATTTAAAACTGCGAGAGCATAATGAGAAGGGGGCGCGAGAAATCTTATAGCATCAATGGTAAGATCTTCCTTTTCTCCATCCTGAGTTAAATCATAAGCTATGTCTTTTATGCGTTCGTTTCTTTCGTCCGTGCATGATGTAATTTTATCTTGCATTGAAGGCACTATAGCATCTTCTAATGTAATCGAGGTTAAAAAATAATTTTTTGTTAAGGCGTGTTTGATATAAGCCGCTCCTATGTCAGTTATTCCGCAATTATCAAGATCTAGCGAACATAAGGTTTTATTGTTTTGAAGTATGGTACCTATATGTTCCGCTCCTTTACTGCCTATTTTGTTATCCGATAAGGTTAAGTAAGTTAGTAACGATTGATCTTGAATTTTGTTAGCAATATGTTCAACTCCTTTCGCCGTTATTGAGCAATTGCCGAGATCAAGTACTTGTAGATTGCTATTGTCAGGGATTGCATTCATTAAAGATAATGCTGCTTCATCATCAATTCCTTTGCAGGAGTTTAAAACAAGAGTTTTTATTTTATTATGAGCGAGCATTTCAGCAAGAAAACCCATTCCCGCTTCAGTTATATTACTATTTGATAAATTAAGTGTCGTTACATAGTCGGGATATAATGCAATTATTTGAGCAATTCGTTCAATATCTTCATCATCTAAGTTAGCTGTAGAAAAATCCAACACTCCTTCTTCGCCATACTCACTTAAAAAACTATGATCTTCCGGCACGTCGGCTAGATTTTCTTGGGCAATATTTGTAATTATTTCTATTTCTTCTTCTGTAAGAGTCATATTTAATTTCCTAATATTTGTTTCTTGATCTTGTTCTTCTTTTTTAACTTGAAGATGAAGTTAAAAATTTCACAATCTTATTCTTCCGATCAAATTCAATTTCCAATTTTTCTTTTTCGCGCTTTAAAATCAGCTTATCTTTTTTGTCTTCTAAAATCTCCCAGCCCATTTGCGGCAAAGTTTCGCGATAGAATTTTTTTGCGGCAGAAATATCGTTTTTTAATTTATAGCTCGAAGTAATAATGCTTCCCGAAGCCGTATCAAAACCCAAAGTTTCAATCGGAATTTTTTCCATTCCGGTCAAAAGCGGAATATCTTCGCTGCCTTGCACAAAGTCTTCTACTGGCTTAACCGGTACAGTTTTTTTGCCGCAAGAAAAAACTAAAAATAAACTTAAAAAAACCAAAATTATTTTTGACATATATCGCAATAAAAAGTTGAACGACCGTTTTGTACTATTTTTTTGATTAAATTCTTACAATGCAAGCATTTTTCTTTAGCGCGGCCATAAACGCGGAAAGAATTTTGAAAATTTCCCATTTCGCCGCTTGATTTAACATAGTCGTTGATTGAAGAACCACCCAGCTTGATGGCTTTTGCCAAAATTGTTTTTATTGATTTTATCAATTTTTCAATTTCGTTTTTATTTAAAGTGCAAGCGTTACGAAGTGGTGAAATTCCTGAATCAAATAATGATTCGTTAATATAAATATTTCCAACACCAACCACAATTTCATTATCCATCATGGCAGTTTTTATATTCATTTTTTTACTTTTTAATTTTTCTGACAAATGCTTATAGCTGAAGGATTTGTCGAGTGGCTCAACACCGAGTTTTTTTAAAAACCGATGAGTTTTTAGCTCAGAAGTTGAAACTAAATCTACAAATCCAAAACGTCGTGGATCGTTGAAAATCAAGAATGAGCCGTCATTAAACTTACAAACAAAATGGTCATGTTTTAGGTTTAAGAATTTTTTTGCGACAGTAATTTTCCCACTCATTCCTAAATGAATTACTAGACTTTTTTGGCTTGCTAGATTTATAATCAAATAACGCGCTCTTCTTTCAATGCTTAAGATCAAGTCTTGTTTAAGACCTTGTAAATCAAGTGTGGAAGCGATGCGCAATTTTTTTGCGGAAAGGAAGATTTCATTGATTTTTTTTCCGACTAAATCTTGTAAACCGAGACGAATTGTTTCAACTTCCGGAAGTTCTGGCATATATGAAATCTAGTTCTACTTTCACAACGGCTCTTGCCAAAGGATTGTCAGGAGTTTTAGGAAATTTTGGTTTTTCCGATGACAGAAAAGCGCAAAAAGCCGTTATTAATAATCTTAAAATTGCAGGATATTTTAGTCCTGACTTTTTACGAAAGCAAAGTTATTTAATTGATGTGGATCCTGCAACCAAAGTTCATACCGACCGTTGGTATGGTGGTCTTGCCAATGTTTCTAACCATATTGAAGAGGTTGTGAAAAAGTCTGTAGAATCTTCCGATTCAGCGGAATTTCTACTCGATAATTTATTTGCCGATCAAAAAGTTGCTGATTTATCGGATGCTTCGGAAATTATGGTTCGTCTTGCTCAAAGTGCCTTCGGACGAGATCTTAATGTGGAAAGAAGAGAAATTACCTCACAAAGTTGGATGGAAGAAAATAAGAAAAAATATTTAAAAAATGCTGAAGATATTGGATTGGTTGCGGAAAAAAAACCTGCTCATATGAATTATGATGAAACATGGATTATGGGTGGCGGGCGCTTTAGGATGCAGGATAGAATTAAAAAAGCGAAAGCGATGTGTGATAGCGGAATTAATTGCGGTGTTATGCGTTTATTGACCGGTGATCGCGAATTGTGGGCGGAAATTGATCAAATAACCACAATGGAAGAAGCAAAATTTTATATGGTTAAGCTGGCTAAAAAAAATGGAATAGAGGTTGATGAAAAAGACCCGTTTGATACTTCAAAATTTAAAGGTAGAACTTATTTACGTTATGCTGATGGTGAAAAAAGAAAAGTTACCGAAAGCATGATGGCTAAAGAAATTTTTTATGAAGTTTTTGCAAAAGCTGTTGAAGAAATTGTTGATTCGAAATCTGAATTAGGGACCATGCGCCCTACAACCGCAACTACTGTAAAAGATGTAGCTGTTGGAGATTTTAAAAAAACACTTCAATTGGCAAAAGATTCTAATAAGGACAAAGTGAGAGTTGCTATAGTTAGTAACCAACCTTTTTGCGATAGACAAGCAATGACATCGGAAATTGCAGTTCGGGAAGTTTTGAAAAACGAATTAGATGATATAGATTTGGAATTTGAAGGAATTGGAAGTAAATCTACTTCTCCTGTTGGGCAGGTTCATTCGGAGTTTGGTGCTTTAATAGCGGAGGGTTATAAATTATATCTTTTGCGTAATGGCCTTGAAAGCAAAAGGCCGATGGCAGGAATGCTTTATCAAAGCAGATGTAATGATTTAAGTTTAGTTCCGGAGAGTTTTGGTGAAGTTGCCGCGCCAATGGCTAGCGCTGCTATCGATATTAGCAAAACAACAGAAAATTTAAAATGACACAAAAATTAGAATTACCATCTTATGCCATTGACAATCGCGTGCTGATGCACAGCTGCTGCGCGCCTTGTGCGGGCGATTTGATGGAGCGCATGAAAGAATCGGGGATTGATGTGACGATATTTTTTTACAATCCCAATATTCATCCTAAAAAAGAATATGAAATAAGGAAGGAAGAAAATAAACGTTTTGCGGAAAAACTGGCAATTCCTTTTATTGATGCGGATTATGATGTGCAAGATTGGTTCAAGCGCGCCAAGGGTTTGGAACGTGAACCGGAACGCGGAGTTCGCTGTACCAAATGTTTCGACATGCGTTTTGAGCGTACTGCGCTGTATGCTTTTGAGAATAATTTTAAAATTATTACTTCGTCACTTGGAATTTCCAGATGGAAAAACATGGATCAAATCAATGATTGCGGGCTTCGTGCTGCTGCGAATTATGATGGGATAAATTATTGGACTTATAATTGGCGTAAACAAGGAGGTGCGGCGCGGATGTATGAAATTGCTAAGCGCGAAGAGTTTTATAAGCAGGAATATTGTGGTTGTATTTATTCTTTACGTGATACGAATGAGTGGCGCGTGAAGAATGGGCGTGAGGAGATTAAGATTTGTGAGGAGTTTTATAGTGAGTCTTAACATTTAAGTAGTCATGCTGAGCCTGTCGAAGCATGGCGGTAAACTCGGAGTGTAACTTCCGTCGTGCTTCGACAGGCTCAGCATGACTAGTTTTATATTATGGTTTTCAGTTCAAACATATTCCTATTCGCCTTTCTGCCCCTAACCCTCGCGCTTTATTTCGCGACTCCGAATCAAATCAAACTTCGCAATATTTTTCTCCTCATCGCCAGCCTCATTTTCTATTCCTGGGGCGAAATGCATTATTTATTTTTGCTCTTAATTTCCATCGCCGCCAATTATTTTTTCGGCCTGATTTTAGAAAAAAATAAAAAAATCATAATCCTCGCCGTTGCTTTCAATATCTTGCTTCTCGGCTATTACAAATATGCTAATTTCATCATCGAGAATTTAAATTTACTCGGCCTTAAAATCGAAAATAAAAAAATCCATTTACCGATTGGAATTTCATTTTTTACATTTCATGCCATTTCATATTTAGTAGATATTTACCGCAAAAAATCGCATGCCCAAAAAAGTTTTATCGATTTAGCTTTATACATCGCCTTCTTCCCGCAGTTGATCGCAGGGCCAATCGTGCGTTATAATTTTATTGCCAAATATTTAAATAAACGCAATCACAATTATGCTGCTGTCGCATATGGAATAAGGCGTTTTATAATTGGTTTAGGAAAAAAAGTAATTATCGCAAATCCTTTAGGAGAGCTTGCCGATGCCGTTTTTAATTTGCCTCTCGCAGAAGTAAACGCCAATGTCGCTTGGGTTGGCGTTATTTGTTACACGTTGCAAATTTATTTTGATTTCTCCGGCTATTCCGACATGGCCATAGGATTGGCGCGGATCTTCGGTTTTAAATTCCCCGAAAATTTCAACTATCCTTACATCTCAAGAAGCATTAAAGAATTTTGGCGCAGATGGCACATCTCGCTCTCCGCCTGGTTCCGCGACTATGTTTACATTCCTTTGGGAGGTAATCGTTGTTCTCTTACACGCCAATATTTTAATTTAGTTTTAGTTTTTTTCTTATGCGGTTTTTGGCATGGCGCGAGTTGGAATTTCATAGTCTGGGGCGTTTTTCATGGAATTTTTTTAGTGCTTGAACGTTTCAAAAAATTCAGTGAATTTTTATTATCACTGCCAAAATTAATGCAAAATTTCTACGCAATATTTTTGGTTATGATCGGTTGGGTTTTCTTCCGTGCCAAGGATTTAGACCAAGCTTTCGGTCTTTTAAAAATTATGTTTTTAAATAACGAAGCCAAAGAAGTACCACTCCAAATTTCGCGTCTAATGCATTCACATTTTATTTTGATGAGCTTAATCCTTGCGCTTCTAGGCTTCTCGCCCCTCATAAAAAACTTCGCCACAAAAAGGGGCCAGGCTACTTTTCATAAAAAGGGGCCAGGCTACTTTTGGCCAAAAGTAGCCAGGCCCCTTTTTATATATGATTTATTTTTGATTTTAGTTTTAATTTTTGCCATCATCAGAATTTCGGCTTCGACTTACAATCCGTTCATCTATTTTCAGTTTTGAGTTTTGCAAGATGAACCCGGCATAAGCCGGTGTTCATAACCTAGCTTAATTGCAATTCCCCAAAAGCCTTGTCCATTTTCACCATCGCTTCATTCACATGCTTCTTCTTAATAGTAAGTGGCGGTAAAATTCTAATCACATTTTGTCCCGCCGGAATTACTAGCAAACCATTTTCCAAAAGCTTTGCCGTAACAGTTGTATTTTCAACTTTCTCGCTAATTTTCAAACCAATCATCAAGCCAACACCGCGTATTTCCTCAATCAAAAGCGGATAATTTTTTTGCAATTTCTTCAATTGTTTCTTCAAATAATCACCAACTTTTTCGACATTTTCTAAAAAACCTTCTGCCGTAATTTCATCTAAGACGGCATTAGCACAAGCCATGGCCAAAGGATTTCCGCCGTAAGTTGTGCCGTGAACGCCTAGAGTCATGCCGCTTGCTGCGTCGCGGGTAGCAAGGCAAGCACCTAAAGGAAAGCCTCCAGCTATTGCTTTGGCACTTGTTATAATATCCGGTTTTACTTCAAAATAATCATAAGCAAATAATTTTCCGGTGCGTCCCATGCCGCATTGCACTTCATCAAAAGCCAAAAGCAAATCATTTTCGTCAGCAATTTTTCTTAACTCTTGAATGAAATTTTTATCAGCCACGCGTATGCCTTCTTCGCCTTGAATCGGCTCGATTAAAATGCCGGCGGTGTTTTGCGTGATCGCATTTTTTACCGCTTCGATATTTCCGAATTCAACATTGTCGAAGCCGTCAAGCGCAGGTTCAAAGCCTTCAATATATTTTTTCTTTCCAGCCGCAGAAATTGTCGCGATCGTTCTGCCGTGAAAGGCACCGGTGAAAGTTATGATGCGATTTTTATGCGCTTGATTTTTTACAAAGAAATGGCGGCGAATCATTTTGATCGCGCATTCCAAGCTTTCCGCGCCGGAATTGCAAAAGAAAACATAATCGGCAAAGGTTGCGGCACTAAGCTTTTCAGCATAATTATTTAATTCATTGCCGTTATAAATATTAGAAACGTGCCATAATTTTTTGGCTTGATTAGTTAAAGCTTTTACTAATTTCGGGTGGCAATGCCCTAAAACATTGACCGCAATGCCAGCACCAAAATCCAAATATTCTTTTTCACCAGCATAAAGATATATGCCTTTGCCATGTGAAAATGCAACGTCAAAACGTTTGTGAACCGGAAGAAGTTTTGTGCTGGTAGTCATTTTTATTTAGAATTAAGATTTTAGATTTAAGATTTAGGGACCGCCGTCATGTGAGAGGTCTCTTTTCTATAATTACCAAAAATAAAATAATATTAAACACTTTTATGATTTTAGATTCTGATGCTACAAAACAGCAAGTTCTCGACCATTTTCTTAAACTTGCTGCTTTTGACGGCTGGAATGACGAAACCTTGAAAATAGCGGTTGTGCAAAGTGGAATTGATGAAAAATTTACTAAAATAATTTTTGCTGAAGGCTGCGCTGAACTTACGGAATTCTACGTTGAAAGCCAAAATAAAAAAGCCGTAACCCAATTTTTACAAATAGAAAATTTTGCTTCCAAAAAAATTCGTGACAAAATCCGCTTGGCCATTTACGAGCGTTTTGAAATTGAAAAAGAAAATAAATTAGCTTTGCAACGCTTGCTTTATAACAATCCGAAGCATATGGCGCAAGGCCTGAAGCTTTGTTATAAAATCGCTGATGCAATCTGGTACGGTATCGGTGACCAATCTACTGATTTTAATTTTTATACAAAAAGATTGACTCTTGCAAAAATAATCTTGCGCACTTTATTTGTTTTTGTAAAAGATGAATCTGCTGATTTGATGGCGACAAAAAAGTTTATTGATTTGCAAATTGAAAAAGTGATGAAATTTGAAAAGGTAAAAGCGCAGGTAAAAAATTTCTGCGGATCTTTGAAAAATAAGTCACCGAAGCAAATTATAAAAGACTTGCCTTTCTTTAGATTAATAAAGTTTTAGCTTTATGCATACAGGATTTACAACGCTTGACGTTGTTTTTATAATAATGGGTTTGGTTTTTATAGTGACTGCTTATTTGCGCGGTTTCGTCAAAGAAATTTTTTCTTTGATAAATTGGACCGTAGCATTTTTAGCATCGTATTTTTTGTCTCCATATGTTGCTAAATTTCTTGAGCAATACTACAGCGGCAAAATGGCAATCGATATTGCCACAAGAAGTATAGTCTTTGTTTTTGCCTTTTTATTTTCAATGTTTATTTTGTCGGGACTTAACAGAGCCCTGAAAGACAGGCTTTCCGGCTATTTTGATCGTTCGCTTGGATTGTTTTACGGCTTCTTTAAAACTTTATTAATGTTTGGAGTTTTTTATTCTGTAACAATGAATGTTTATTCAGCGATTTTAGCAATGCCACAAGCTGATATTAAAGAGCCGGAATGGATTAAAAATGCAAAATTTCATGGCATCATTAAAGCGGCCGGAGAAGTTGTAGATCCTTTCGTAGCAGCCTTTACCAAGGATGTAATGAAAAATGTTGAAAGTGAATTACCGGTGAAAAAAACTGATGAGTTACAGAATAAAATTGATGAAGTTATTGAGAAAAAAGCTGAAGAAAAAATTGAAGAAAAAAAATCAATCGAACCACAAAAAGTTGATGCCGATGAAGGCTACAGCAAGAAGGATATCGAGAAAATGGATCGGTTGATTGAGATTATTGATAAGAAGTGATTTTTTTGTGGTGCTCGGGTGCTCAGGTGCTCGGGTGCTCTGGCTTTCAAGTTGAAACTCATATTTTAAACTTAGGGCCCAAGTACCAGCGAAGCGCGAGCACTAGAGCACCTGAGTACTAAATTTATTTTAAAAAACTATGTTCAAACTTAACGGAAAAAACGCCTTAGTAACGGGCGCTACGGGCGGCATCGGAGCCGCAATTGCCAAGGCTTTAGCAGCGCAAGGTGCTAAGCTTGTTTTATCTTCAACTAAAGAAGAAAAATTACAACAACTTGCCAGTGAAATTGGTGGCGATGTAAAATATATTCCATGTAATTTATCAGAGATGACCGCTGTGGAAGCGCTATTTGACAAGGCTGAAGAGCTTGTAGGACAAATTGATATATTGGTTTGCAATGCCGGAATTACCAAAGATAATTTAATTTTGCGCATGAAAAATGAAGATTTCGATTCGGTGATTGACGTGAATTTGAAATCGACTTTTATTTTGAATAAAAATGCCGTGAAAAAAATGATGCGCCGTAAATATGGCCGCGTGATTAATATTGCCTCAGTGGTCGGTGTTACCGGAAATCCTGGACAGTGCAATTATGTTGCATCAAAAGCGGGCATGATCGGTATGACAAAATCTTTAGCGCAAGAAGTTGCAACACGCGGAATCACTTTGAATTGCGTGGCGCCGGGCTTTATTTCAAGTCCGATGACCGACATTTTAAATGATGCACAAAAAGAGGCGATTTTATCAAAAATTCCGGCCGGGAAAATGGGCGAAGCGAGTGATATTGCAAAAGCAGTGGCTTTCCTTGCGAGTGAAGATGCGTCTTACATAACAGGGCACACTTTGCATGTTAACGGTGGAATGTTTATGAATTAAAAAATTAATTTTAGCTAGAGCCTGTTTGAAACCGATTAGGTTTTAAGACAGGCTCTAAAGAGAGTATATTTAAAAATGAGTAGAACAGTTTGGCAAAGAGCTTTAAGAAGAGCTCTTCCTTTTTTCTTATCGAATAAAATAGAACAAAAAGGATTATTTTCGGGGACTAGGTCTTATCCTTCTGCGGTTTTTAGAAAGGATCCTCAAATGGCGAAAAATATGTTAACTATTTTGGCGGATTCTAAGTCCAGTCCAAGTCAATTAGTGCCAAATACTTTTAAATCCGCGGCGGCGATTTTACAAGAAAATAATCCGGAATATAATTTTTATTATACCAGTTTTGAAATAGAAAGGGACGGCGGTTTGGAAAGGCTGAAAATATCTAAGGATTTTGAAGAATCGCAAGAATATTATGATCCATCCAAGCCAAGTTTTGTATTGGTTGGTGCCGGCGGAATTGTAACTGATTATCGCAGTGAGGATAAGGAAGGAGATAAGGTGGAAGCTTCGCATGTTTTTTTACTTTATCGCGATTGTGAAAATAATGTTACATTATTTGACGTTAACGGAGAACATTATTTAGATAGTATTTCGACTTATAAAGAAGCTGTTAATATAATAAAATCAGCTTTTGTAGAAAAGGATGGCGAATTTCGTGCTAATAAAATTCGCGTCACTGAGGCGACTAAAATTTGCGGATTTGCTACTTTGGAAATATTGGCACGCGCCATAAAAAGTGATAATCCTCATGAGGTTTTACTTACTGCCAAACTTCCGAATGATAGGGAAGCGGTAAGAATGATGCCGGTTTTTAATGAAACTATCGGAAATACTATTAAGAATCCAAGTGCAGCTAAATTGAGTGAAGAAATGTATGAAAATTTAGGTAGAATAGTTGAGTAAAAAATTTACAAGAATAACTTTAATTTTTAAAAAAAATGACGGTACATAAAACAAAAGTAGCAATCATCGGCTCCGGCCCGGCAGGCTATACCGCCGCGATTTACGCGGCTCGCGCCAATTTAGCGCCCATTATGATTCAAGGTACGCAACCGGGCGGGCAACTTACAATTACAACTGACGTGGAAAATTATCCGGGCTTTGCCGATGTAATTCAAGGGCCGTGGTTGATGGAGCAAATGCAAAAACAAGCGGAACATGTTGGCACAAAAATATTTTTTGATCATATTAAGGAAGTAGATTTGTCTAAGCGTCCTTTTGTGTTGACTGCAGAATCAGGTGATATTTTTGAAGCTGATGCGGTAGTGATCGCAACAGGCGCGCAAGCCAAGTGGCTTGGTCTTCCGTCCGAAAAAGAATTTCAAGGTTTTGGTGTTTCGGGATGTGCAACTTGCGATGGATTTTTCTTTAGAAATAAAGAAGTGATTGTCGTTGGAGGCGGCAACAGCGCGGTGGAAGAGGCTTTATATTTAACTAATCACGCTAAAAAAGTTTACGTTGTGCATCGTCGCGATAAATTTAAATCAGAAAAAATCTTACAAGATCGTTTGTTTAAAAATCCAAAAATCGAAGTGATCTGGAATCATGCGTTGGATGAAGTTGTGGGTGACGCTGATCCAAAAACCGTAACCGGAGCAAGGCTTAAAAATACCGTAACGGGAGAGATTCGTGAAATGAAAATTGATGGAATTTTTATTGCGATTGGGCATAAACCAAATTCTGATATTTTTAAAAATACCGGACTCGAAATTGATTCAGAAGGTTACATAATTACTAAACCAAATTCTACCGCAACAAATATTGCTGGTGTTTACGCGGCAGGCGACATACAAGATAGAATTTATCGTCAGGCGGTTACGGCGGCTGGGACGGGATGTATGGCGGCGCTTGAGATTGAAAAATTTTTGGCGCACTAAATTCAAAAAACTCGATGTCATGCTGAGCCTGTCGAAGCATGATCTTAAAACTCGGAGCCCTAACATCATGCTTCGACAGGCTCAGCATGACATCGAGTTTAAAAATCTATGACTAATACATTAACTCTTTCTATCGAAAAAAACGGTGTCGCAAATTTAATTTTTGATTTGCCGCACGAAAAAATAAACAAGCTTTCAGCTCCCGTAATGCTTGAATTGGAAAAGGCATTAAATGTAATTGACGGCAATAAAGCAATTCGTGTTTTAATTATAACAAGTGCTAAAGAAAATATTTTCATCGCAGGTGCTGACATTAATGAAATCAAGGATATTCGGGATTCGAAAGAGGCTTACACCAAAGTTTCGCGCGGGCAAAATCTTTTAACAAAATTGGCTAACATAAAAATTCCAACCATCGCGGTGATAGGTGGGGCGTGTCTTGGTGGCGGTTTGGAATTGGCTTTGGCGTGCAAATATCGTGTGGCAATTACTAATCCGAAAACCGTTTTGGGATTACCGGAAGTTAACCTTGGAATTATTCCTGGATTTGGCGGAACGCAGCGTTTGCCTAAGTTAATCGGACTTGAAGAATCTTTAAAAATGATTTTAACCGGAAAATCGGTGGACGCCAAGAAGGCTTTTAAATTAGGTTTGGTTGACGACATTATTCGCGAAGAATTTTTGGAAGAAAAGCTCGGACATTTTGTAACGGAAATTTTAAAAGAGGGCGAAGCCAATCATTATTTGCTTTCGCGCGACTCGGCGCGCAAAAAACGTTTCATCAGCGAAACATTATTTTTCAAAAAATATTTAATTTATTATTTTGCCAAAAAGAATTTATTTGAAAAAACCAAAGGTCAATATCCGGCGCCATTTTATGCTTTGGAAGTAGTCAGGAGAACATACGGCATGACTTACGGTTCGCGCGGATTTAAAGTTGAACTTGAAGCGTTTTGTGAATTAGTGGTTGGAAATATTTCTAAAAATTTAATTGAAATATTTTTTACTAGCGAAGAATTAAAAAAAGATGAAGGCGTGGCGGGTGCAAAAGCGAGGGCGGTTGAAGACGCGGCTTTGATTGGCGCTGGCGTTATGGGCGGCGGTATCGCTTGGTTGTTTGCAAATAACGACATTAATATTCGTGTCAAAGATATTACGCAAAATGCGATTGCGCTTGGCTATCAACAAATTCTAAAAGTTTTTAATCAGCTGAAAAAAATCAGAAAATTAACTGCTGAACAAGTTGCAATTAAAATTGATAAAGTGACGACAAGCCTTGATTATAGTGGCTTTGAGAAGAGTGATATTGTGATTGAAGCTGTTGTTGAAAATATGGCGGTGAAAAAAAATATTTTGGCGGAAGCGGAAAAATTTGTAAAAAAAGATGCGGTCATTGCTTCAAATACTTCATCACTTTCAATTTCAGAAATGGCGCACGCGCTACAAAATCCTGAACGTTTTGCCGGTATGCATTTTTTTAATCCGGTAAATCGTATGCCTTTGGTGGAAGTTATCCGCGGTGAAAAAACTTCCGATGAGGCGATTGCAACGATTGTGAAATTATCGAAACGCTTGGGAAAAACGCCGATTGTGGTGAAAGACGTTCCGGGATTTTTGGTGAATCGAATTTTACTTCCTTATATGAATGAAGCGGCGTTTTTACTTGCCGAAGGAGCTGAAATAAAACGTGTTGATAATTTAATCGAAAAATTCGGCATGCCGATGGGGCCCTTTGTCTTAGCGGATGTGGTTGGTATTGATGTTGGGGTGAAAGTTGCTTTTTCTTTGCGTGAAGGTTACGGCAAGCGCATGAATGTAGCGCCGATTTTAAATGAAATTTACAATAATCATAAAGAACTTTTGGGTAAAAAATCGGGTAAAGGTTTTTATGTTCATGCAAATAAACAACCGCAAATTAATCATGAAATTGAGGCAATAGTAAATAAGTTGCGCCGCGAAAAAAATATTCATCAAACTTATTTAAGTGACGCTGAAATAATAGATCGTTGCGTGTTAACGATGGTTAACGAAGCGGCGAAATGTTTGGAAGAAGGAGTCGTAAAAAATGCGCGCTATCTTGATATGGCAATGATCATGGGCACAGGATTCCCGGCCTTTCGCGGTGGTGTGTTAAGATATGCCGATTCTTACGGAATTATTAAAGTGGTGGCGAAGTTGAAAGAGTTGAATAAGAAGCATGGTGAAAGATTCGAGGTGAGTGAGTTGTTGCTTGATATGGCGAAGAAGGGTAAGAAATTTATTAGTTAGCTTGATTTATAAATAGTGAAATATATGGAAAGAGCAACATATAGAAAAATAGTTCTAATGATGGTTCGAATGAACAATCGAAATAACAGGATGGGGGTAGTAGAAAACAGATTTTTTCAAGAATTAGGATATAATATAAAATTACATGATAGGCAGTGTATTCCTTTACAGAGAATTGCGGATCGTAAAATAATTTCTTTTAAAGAAGATGGAGAAGTGGCGTTTTTAACAGAATTACTAAAATTAGATTTTGAAATAGAGGAAAAAGATGAATTATGTAAGAAGTTGTTCAGAAATTTTATAGCAAATTATAATAGTATAAAAGATCAATTTGACTCATTGGAAGTGCCATGTAGCAAAGATCTCTTGCCAAATCCTGCTGTATATGGATTTACTGTGGCAGATGAAAATTACTTGTCAGGCAATTCTCTTTTAAAATTTATGGCCAGTACCTATCCTGGCTTTAATTTAGATACAAGTGTAGAACAAGAAGCGTTGTTGATTGCTCAAAAATTATTAAATCCTTCTACATCGGAAGAGGAAAAAGGAGGGTTATCTATAAAAGCGTATCCGTTGGAACTATCTCCGGAAGAGCAGGAAGTTTTATATGGTAAAATTAATTCTAAGTCTGAATAAGATTTGTTTGTGGTTTACATGATAGTGCAGAATCTGATTTTCTCAAACGAACATCTACTTGAAAAGTTTAAACTCCGTTATAGCAATGCAATTGTGCCTGTCTTTTCTCATAGCGCTCCAAGTGTAATAAGATCAGAAGTAGTAGCTGCACCGGTTCCCGCTATTTCGGAACCAGTTAGCTCTTCTGATGTTGGCGCTGGGTTAAACCCGGAATTTACATCCGCTCTTGGGGAAGTATATGCAACATCTGGAGTGCTGCAATATCATCGTGCTGTTCCGTCGGTGCAAGCTAGTAATGGCGGAAATCGAAATCCAAACAAACGAGATTATCGTGATATAGATTTTGATGCTATAAATTTTGATGCTATATTTTCAGATGAGAAGATCATTGCCGGATTGGCTACTGATGATAGTGGTTTCTCATTTTCACAAGAAACAAATGATGGCGAAGGGAGAGATAGAAAATCAAAAAAGTTAAGTACTGATGTTGAAATCATATCAGCAAGTAAATTAGGTGACGCAGTCCAAAATTCCGGACCTAAAGGAAAAAAAATCTTTTTTTCAAAAGGTTTCTAATCTTTTTAGAAAATAGCAAAAGGAGCCAGGCCCTTTTTTATTTTTTATCTCATCAATCTTCGCTGCCAAAATAAAATCATTCTCGCAAAGCCAGTTAATCTTATACGCCAATTCGGGATAAATACTCGATCTAATCATCCTCCCTCAAGGGGAGAGTGATTAGATCGAGTAAATTTTTTGTTTGTTATCCCGATTGGCGTTTTAAATATTTTCTTCTGTTGATTCAGATCAATTCTTTGCAAAAAACGCTAACAATACTCTTGTTCAAAGGGAATTGGTGAGCAATGTAGAGTTGTTTGCATAAAATTCTCTAAATTAACTTCAGGAGAATTTATGTCAAAGCAACAAAAAAAATTGGTCGATTCAAATTTGAGTTTAAATCAAATTCAAAGCGATTCTTTAGCGGCAACTAGTGTTGTTGTAAAACAAACTTCCGTTTTACAAAAAGCGGCTCTGCAATTTAATTTTATAGGTGGTAATGGTAACGATAATACGATTGTGGGGGGTGACGCGAATGAGGTTATTACAAGCGGTGATGGTAATGACAATATCAGCGGTGGGAATGGTATTGATTTATTGATAGCTGGTGATGGTAATGATGTTCTTGCAGGCGGCAAAGATAATGATCTATTGGTGGGCGGAAATGGTGATGATTGCTACATTTTTAATGCAGGTGATGGTCATGATATTGTATATGAAAATACTGTAACTCCCGGTCAAAATACTATTGTGTTTGGTGCGGGGCTTGCAAAAGAATATATGAATTTTTCTGCCGCAGGAAATGATTTGGTAATTTCTTTTATCACTGCGCCGAATGATTCAGTAAAGATTACGGATTTCTTAAAACATATGTCAGATCCAGATTCTTATTTGGTAAAATATTTGCAATTTGCGGATGGAAGCTGTCTTGATTTGAGTGATTCCGCGACGCTGAAATTAAACTATAATGCGCGATATGTTGGCGAATATGTTCTTGGTAATAATTTGGATAATGTGTTAAACGGTTCGCAAGGAGATGACACTCTGTCTGATCGCGGTGGTAATGATACCTTAAATGGCCGCGATGGTAATGACATTTTATATGCCGGTACGGGAGATGATTTTTTGAACGGAGGTCGCGGTGATGATAAGCTTTACGGCGAAGCCGGCAACAATACTTTTATTTATAATTTGGGTGATGGTTCGGATAAAATTTTTAGTTATAATAATACAAATAGCGTTGCTGATACTATCGTTTTTGGCGAAGGTATTAGTGCTAGCGATTTAGTTTTTTCTACCTCAATAAATACAAATAATTTACCGGGAAAAGATTTTATCATTAAATTTAAAAATAGTGAGGGCAGCATTAATATTGCTAATTATTTTAGCAATGATGGCACTTCTGTTTATAAAGGGTATAATTTAAAATTTGCCGATGGCTCTGTAGTTGACCTGAAAGATTTTGCTGCAATTACTGTGAATCAAAATGGCAGCGACAATAGCGAAACAATTTGGAGTAGTCCTTATAATAGCATTGTCAACGCCGGTGGTGGTGATGATGTAATTAATATTGTTGGTCAGGAAGTTGAAGCTAGTGGTGGTGAGGGCAACGATACGTTTGTAATTTCCGGTCAAACAAAAGTTGCTACCATCGATGATTTTTCTGTCGGCGATAGAATTAATTTAGTTGATATAAATGTTACCGATATTACCGGACTTGCTGTGCAGCAAGGTAGTGATGCGGTGATGAGTTTTGACAGCGGCCAAAAAATAATTTTTAAAAATACTGACGCTGCAACTCTTACTAATGATAAATTTGATTTTAGAATTGTGGGAGACGATTCTGCCAATGTTATAAACGGCAATAATCTATTGGGTAATTATATAGATGGCAAAGGCGGCGACGATACGATAACTACCGGCAACGCAAATGATAAAATTTTCGGCGGTGATGGTAATGATACTATTAAAGCAAATGATGGTATTAATGTTATCGATGGTGGCGCCGGCAACGATGTGATTCATACTGCTCTTGGTTATGATACGGTTAGAGGTGGTGAAGGAGACGACAGATTCGTTATTGATAAAGCCGAGAATAATGATTTCCACTATGGCAAAATTATGGATTTTGAAACTAATAATCCTAATGAAAAAATTGACCTTTCGGCTTTTACTGACGTTAATTCTTTCGATCAGATAAGAATAAGTAAGTTAGCCTCATCAATTTATTTTGGTAATCAGGTTGTAGCTCTAAAAGATATTGATGTGTCGAAATTAACCGCAGATAATTTTATTTTCGCGCCGAAAGCTCTGACAGGCAGTGATGGACGCGATGATTTTATTGTAACAAATGGGAAAAATGAAATTATTAAATTCGGTTCTAACGATACCATACATTTCCAAAGTCCGGAAATGACTGCGGATAAAATGCTACTTTCATATAATGGCAATGACACTGTAGTACAGTTTGAAGGACTGTCGGATTTTACTTTAACGCTTGATAAATTTGATTATGCCAAGTTGGGTGAAAGTAGTTTTGCATTTGACGGTGTGCCTGAAGGAGCGAAGGACTATAATATTGATCACAGTGTCGATCACCAAATAAATATTGTAGATAAAAATACTGCAACATTTAGTAACGCAGCAGATAATTATATTAACGGTAATGACTCAAACGATGTTATTAACGGCTTGGGAGGTGATGATATTATTTACGGTTCCGCCGGAGATGATACGTTGCGCGGTCAGGAAGGTGATGACATGTTGATAGGCGGTTCGGGTCGTGATACGCTTATTGGCGGTAGCGGTAATGATACGTTTAATTTTATAAGTCTGAATGATTCAACAGATCAAAATATTGATGTGATAACTGATTTCGTGCAAGGTGAAGACAGAATACAACTCACAGGTTCTGATTTTGAGGGAGTTAATTTGGAATTTACAAAAGCCGGAAGCGATACTTTAATCACTGATGCTAATTCTGACTTTGCAATAAAAGTTGCAGGCGATGTTGCTTTAAGTGATATTGACCTTTTGGGTATGGTTGCGGTATAAGCTAAAAAAATGGCGCCAAAAGGGCCAGGCTACTTTCAGGCAAAAGTAGCCTGGCCCTTTTCTTAAAATATTTTTTCGGCTGTTAGCTAAATTAAAAAATATATTTTCTTAGCAAATTCTTTTACTTTCGCTATCGAAAATTTATTCTACTTATCTTTTAATCTTGTGCATAATTAATTGTAATCATATGCCAAGATACGGAAAAAAAGCGCAAGACAAAGTAGAAAAAGCTATGCATGAAATGAAGCATGGCGAATTAAAATCTGGTTCGGGAAAAAAAGTTACCAGTCGAAAGCAAGCAATTGCTATCGGGCTTTCAGAGGCGAGAAAAGAGGGTGGCAAAGTGCCACGGAAAAAATCTTAGTGATTTATATGTGTTAAGTGTTAAAAACTAGCCGCATTTATTTTCATTGAAAATTTTAAGCGAGCTATGCGCATAATCGGAATCGATCCCGGTCTTACAAAAACCGGTGTTGGCATCATTGAAGTAAAAAATAATTCTTTAAGCTTTGTAGCATCACACACAATTCACACTAGTCCGTCAGATCAACTCGCAGTAAGGCTAAAACAATTTCACGATTCACTCACCGAAATTATAAAACTTCATCAACCGCATGAAGCAGCCATCGAAGAAACTTTCATTAACGTCAATCCGACATCTTCGCTAAAACTAGGCCAAGCACGTGGTGCGCTGATTTTAACTCTTGGACTTTGCGGATTGAAAGTTTCTGAATATTCGGCAACTGCTATCAAGAAAGCCATTGTCGGAGTAGGGCGTGCCGAAAAGGCACAAATTCAAACGATGGTAAAAATTTTACTTCCAAAAGCAAATTTCAAAACAGAAGATGAGGCCGACGCTTTGGCGGTCGCGATTTGTCACAATAATCATAGTTGGATAAAATGAGTAAAGAGAAAAAAATAAATCAGCCTTCAGCGGTTGTTTCTTCGGCAATTGCGTCAACGGCTCTTGGAGCTGCCGCAGGAGCTACCGTAATCGCTCATGATGAAAATGCCGTTACTTCGGGATATCAGCAACATGATCTTCCCTTCAAGTTTAATTCAGATATTGAGCGACTACTTAATAAGCCCGATACTCGCTTAACTGAAGGAATTACATTGGGGGTTAAAGACTTAGGAAATACCAGTATAACTGATATTTTAGATAATACTCCGGTCAGGGGTTTAAGGATTAATATTGAGTTAGTTACCGATCAAAATGGAAATTCTTATTATGCTTTAGTTCAACCCAGCGCAACAAATCCGCCGCAAAAATTAACGGATGCTTTTGATGAAATTAAAACTTGGATTGATACTCATCCCGATCAATTTCTAACTCTTGATTTTAATACTCCTACTCTTAGTCCGGCTCAAACTGATGAGGCTTATTCAATATTTAGTAATAGCTTAGTAGATGCCAATCATAACTTTGCTTGGACTAGCGATGTTTATTTGGGTACGCAAAGTGGCGTGATGCCAACTATTCAGGACTTAACTTCGCAACATAAGAATTTTTACTACATGGATAGTACTCCGGGCAGTACTTATAACACTGAAGATGCTAAGTTTCTAAATGTTGATTTTGATAGTACCGCAGGATCTCTTACCGTTGACCAGCTTAAAAAGCCGGGAATTCACTATATTGATCAATATAATTTACAAGATCCTCGTATCAATGAGACTCCATCATATGCTGATCAAGACCAAACCTTTGCCGCAGATTTACTTCACACCAAAGATCCTATAGCTTTTGATGCCGGAGTTTTTGCTACTTCTGCTTCCGCAACCTTGTCTGCTGCGGGCGGAATTTATGCTGCGGTGCAAAATGAAAATTATATATCTTCGATTAAAAGCGGTCGCGAGATAGAAAATATCATAAGCCGCTTAGACCAAGATATAGCAAAAAAAGGCCCGGTTACTTCCGAATCAATCAAACAGCATTGCAAAAAACAGGTAATGAACACCATTACCAAGCGCAGCGTGATTCCGGGATTATTTTCAACTTTCGGAATTTCCGGCGCTATTTTATCGGCCAGTTTATTATTTCCGCCGGCTTTTGTCGGTTTGGCAATTGCTTCTTTAGTGACTCTCGGAGTAGGGGCGATAGGCAGCGGAGTTGCGGCTTATTTTAATAGAAAAAGAATCGGCAAAGAATTTGACAAAGCTTTTGCATCGCCAAGAATTAAAAAAATTGTTGATGGTAAAATAGAAGATATCAAGAGCGGCAAATTAAATTTATTGTCAAAAGAAGAACGTAAATTTGATGATTCGGTGCAAAATGCCGGCAATGCTTTTACGGTGGCGAATATGGCGATGCGCGTGAGCAGCATGGCAAAATACGCGATGCCGATGATTGGCGCTGTTGCCGGCTTGGCGGCGCCGGTGATTGCAACATTGTCGGGCGCTTATAAAGCCGTGGTAAATTATCGGGCGCGCCAAAAAAGATTTGTGGAAAATGCGGCAAGCGGAGTTGCTGATTATATTCTTTCCGGCATAGACAAAAAGCCGCATCTTGGCATTTTCGGAAAATCGGTTTTTGATAAATATGTTGAGAAAAATTATGATTTTATAGCTCAAGAATTAGATCTAAAAGGTAAGAAAAATATCGCAAAATTAAAAGATGAATTAAACGATCCTGATAATGAAAAAGCCAAAACTCTGCTTGGTAATTTACGCCAGAATT
Organism: uncultured Rhizobium sp.; assembly: GCA_964506725.1. Lineage (GTDB taxonomy): Bacteria > Pseudomonadota > Alphaproteobacteria > Rickettsiales > UBA1997 > UBA2645. The sequence goes on along the minus strand of CAZDLU010000010.1, from coordinate 466 downwards.
GCTTGAAAGATCATTATGCCAAGGAATTTGCGACATATCAAAAAGCGAATGGTTCGCAAGCTAATTTCAAAGATTTTCTTCACGCCAAAATTGAAAAAGAAGTGATAAAAGATGTTGGCGTTTCGGGAATGGTTGCTACTACCGCAATATCGGCCAGCCTTGCCGGAGCTTCGGTATTTACTCCTTTTGCAACTCCTTTTTTGCTGATTGCTTCTGCGGCATCTTTTGCGCTTGGAAGCGTTGTAACAGCCGTCACCGGTCTTTTTGAAAAATCTAAAATTAAAAAATCAGTGGCAAAATGTTTTGATAAAATTGACGGTGCTGATCCGGAGTCTAAAAAATTAAAATCAATAATTGATATAGTAAATCCAACGCCGCAAGTTGTTGCGAGAGTTCATGAAATAGAAGAAGTTGGCATAATTAAAAAAATGTGATGCTGTTTTCCCAAAAAATCGCATTACTTTTT
>CAZDLU010000009.1:51154-59092 GCA_964506725.1 uncultured Rhizobium sp. | reverse complement strand
CCCAAGTGTACCAAGGTTTCAATTAAAACTGCAGTTTCGATTGTCATGTGCAAACAACCGAGAATGCGCGCGCCTTTAAGTGGCTTCGATTGGCCGAACTCACGGCGTAGCGACATTAAGCCGGGCATTTCATTTTCTGCTAAAGTAATTTCTTTGCGTCCCCAAGCAGCAAGGGAAATGTCTTTTACGCGATAATCGTTGGTCATAATTTTTAGAATTTATTTTAACAAAACATCAACCACAAAAACGGAATGATGAGGGCATAGCCAAAGCTAATATGAATTTTTTTGGTTGGAATCGGTGATAGCAAAATTGCGGTGATAATAGCAATTACGGCGAAGAAATATATTAAAAAATTATTTAAATTCAAGCAAATGCTGGCTATTAAAATAAATTTTGTATAGTCGAAAGCTTGATCTTGCGTGGCAAGAAGTCCGTCATTTTTTTTGTAAAAAATTTGGTAAAAAATTATGGCAAAAATAATTCCGATGGTGCCGGAAAAAATCGCATCAACCACTGTTTGATCGCGCAATACGCGGTTGGCTAAACCGATAGTGACGATTAAATTTAAGATCGCATTTGGAAAAACTTTATGAGTGAAATCGCAAACTAGTAAAATTACCAAGCTTACAGAGAGTAGGGCATAAATTATAAAATCTTCACTAAAAGAAAACTTTAAATAGCAAAATATAAAAAGTAATGTTGTTGTAAGCTCAGTAAAGAGATGGGTGCGCGGGATTTTGGTTTGACAACTGCGACATCTGCCTAAAGTTAAAATCCAATTTAATAGCGGAATTAAATCGCGAGTTTTTATTATGGCGCCGCACTGCGGGCAGTGAGATTTTTGCCCGAAATATCTACCGAAACAAGATTCGCCCCGCGGTAAACGATAGGCGAAAAGTGTGGCGTAAGAGCCGAAAATAGCGCCGAAGATGGCGGAGAGGAGGATGCCGAGAATGTGTTCCATGATAGTTGACAGTGGTCAGTTGACAGTGGTCAGAGGGAGTGTGTCTTAACTGACCACTGTCAACTAAATATTTATCTATATTTATCTATTTTTTTGCAAATACAAAATCACATCAGCGCGATCTTGTGGTTTGTTTAATCCGCCGAATCCCATTTTGGTTTCGGGAATGAATTTTTTTGGTTTAGTGATGAATTGATTAATTGATTCAATATCCCAATTTCCGCCTTTGGCTTTCATGGCTTCGGAATAGTTAAATCCAGGCATCGCAGCTTTTTTTCTGCCGACTACGCCAAATAAATTCGGGCCGATTTTAGCCGCTTCGCCTTTGCCGATTGTGTGACAAGATGCACATTTTTTGAAAATTTTTGCGCCATTATCAACATTAGCTTTGGCAAGCAATTCCGCGATGTTAACAGGTTTTTCAGCTTTTTTTTCTACGACTTTTCCATCAGCGGTTAATTCAATTTCAAAACCTCTTTTTATTAAATTTTTTGGTTGGTAAAAAATATTGGTAGCAATAATTGCAAAAATAGTAAGACCTAAAGCTATAGCTACGCCGAATGCCGGAATTTTAAATTTATCCATAATTTAATCGAAGAGAATTGATAGTGATTTTTCTTGGGAAATATTGCGGATAGCTTCACCAAGCAGATTCGCGATATTTATGATTTTTATATTTTTTACTGACAAAGTTTCTGTGTTTGGCTCAATTGAATTAGTTATTACCAAATTTTTTAATTTGGAATTAGCAATTCTTTCATTGGCTTTGCCGGATAAAACGCCGTGAGTAATGTAAGCCGAAACCGAAATTGCACCATTGTCAATTAAAGCTGAAGCCGCATTGCATAAGGTTCCGCCGGAATCAACCATGTCATCAACGATGATGCAATTTTTACTGCTAACGTCGCCGATAATATTCATTACTTCGCTTACTCCCGCTTTAGCACGGCGTTTATCAACGATTGCTAGATCAGCACCGATTTTGCTGGCAACGGCGCGTGCGCGCACAAGTCCGCCAACGTCCGGCGAAACTATGGTTAAATTTTTAGCATCGAAATTTTCTTTAATGTCGCGCACAAAAACCGGGGCGGCGTAAAGATTATCAAGCGGAATATCGAAGAAGCCTTGAATTTGGCCGGCATGTAAGTCTAAAGTTAGAACGCGATCGGCACCTGCAGTTGTGATAATATTTGCCACTAATTTAGATGAAATCGGCGTACGCGGTGCAACTTTTCTGTCTTGTCTTGCGTAACCAAAATATGGAATTACGGCCGTAATTCTTTTTGCCGAAGCGCGGCGCAAAGCATCAATTGCAATTAGCAATTCCATGATATTATCATTGGCCGGAAATGAAGTTGACTGAATAACGAAAATATCTTCGCCACGCACGTTTTCCTTGATCTCAACGAATATTTCGTGATCAGCAAATCTTTTAACTTCAGCCGAAATTAATTCGCAACCAAGATATTTGGCAATTTCTTTTGCCAAAGAAATATTGCTATTACAGGCAAGAATTTTCATTATTAATTTGAAAAAATAAAAATTTTGGTTAATCAATGTAAATTGATGCGCCGGAAGAATAATTGTGATGTTATAAATTTTCAAGTTTAATCATTTTAAAATGAGACCAAACAAAAGAAGACATCGTGGGGTTAAGAAAGCAAAGGCTCCGGAGGTTTTAGGTGAAGAGGTTCCGGAGTTTTTTGGGATGCTTGCTGATGATTTTGCAGATAGGCCACTTGGGGATGCTGATATTGATCAAGAAGAAAATGTTGCGGGTTATGAAGAGTTATTACACAAGTTTAATGTTAAGTTTTCTGAAAATCTTAAAGCACTTGCAAAGCATTTTGCTGAGCATCCGACTGCTAAAGCTAGGCTTGATGAAGAAGCGAGTGCGTTAAATTATGAAGCATGGCAAGCTGAAGAAGCTAAACTTTGGCGAGACAAGAAAAAAGAATGGAAAAACCTAGAGCCGGATTCGGATTTAGGTTCTGATTACGAAGGTTATGATAGTGATTTTGAAGAGAGCTATAGAATTCCCAGTCAATTTCCTTTGCTCAACAGAACCGGTTATTTATGGGATGCTTCCGGTTCAGATTCTGATTCTGATTTTTCCGAAGATGTTGATGAAGATTTTAAAAAAAGAAAATGGGTTCGTTCAAATAAGGGAGATAGACTGCGCCAAACAGAAGAAGACGGTGTTTTAGAGGCGTTGGATGATGATGGAATAAGATTGCGCGACAAAGATACTTATCAGCGATTTTACCCGACATTTTATGATCAGGCGAATGAGGCTATTGAAAATCTAAAAGAACAACAGCAATCACAAATTTCCTGGTTAGAAGAAATATTTTTAAGAGTAAGTAAACTTGCCACAAGCACTACCGCCGGTAGAGCTGCAGCTGCTTTGGTAACTTTTAATAGTTTACTTGCTGCGGCTGCAGCTTCTGATCCGACAAGGCTTGGTTTAGGAAAGCCATTTGGGCCGGAACCGGAGCCGAAAGGTTGGACTGATCCGTCTAAAGGGCATGGTTTTACGCGCCTTGATCCTTATGGTCGGCCGATTGATCAAGAAAAATCATATCCGGCTAAGGAGTATGAAGATGCTTCAGCTTTTGAAGAGCCTGTTCCCACTCCTCAAGAGCCAAGAAAATTGCAGGCGCGGCGCAGTGTCACTCCGACTTCAAGTCCTAGTGCCGGATTATTAAGTGATACTCCTACACCGACGGTAACTGCAACTGAAAGCGGTACTACAACGGCAACATTAACTTCTACCGCGTCAATTACTACAACGGAGTCGGCAAGCGGCAGCGAAACAATTAGTGTCAGCCCATCAATTACGGCGACTACTTCTTCGTCGGCTTCATCAACTGTTACGCAAAGCCCAACGTTAACAGCGACGCCGACAGGCACGGCAACGGCAAGTGCTACGCAAACAATTTCGCATACTGCTACAGTAACTGCAAGTCCATTGCCTTCGCCAAGTGCCACGCCAACTTATAGTGCTAGCGCTACAGTAACCGGAACTGCAACGTCAACTACTACTTCTTCGGTTACAATAACCAACACTCAAACATTAACGCCTACTGTTACGGCAAGTGCCAGTGTCAGCGAAAGTGCAAGCTCTACGGCTACAGCCAGCGTAAGTCCGACCGCTACTGCCTCTATCACTTCATCTTTTTCGCGCACCGCCAGTGTAACACCAACTCCGACACCAAGCGTTACTACGACTGAGACATCTTCGGATTCTGCAACCTATTCAGTAACGCCAAGCGGAACGCTTTCGGCCACGCCGACTTCTACTACCAGTGTAACTGTAACGCCGACTGTATCGGCAAGCGGCTCTGTAACAGGTTCGGAAACGAAAACTAAATCAGCAAGTTTTAGTGCTACCGGCAGTGTTACGGCAACTGAAACAAGCACATCTACTGCAACAATTACGCCTTCACCGACTCCAACTGTAAGTGCAACTGCTAGTGGCAGTTCTAGTGATACTGCTTCTGTTTCTAGAACCGAAACCAGTTCTGAAACTGCTACAATTTCGGCAAGCGGTACTAAAACTATCACGGCGAGCATTACCAGCACTACTTCCACAAGTCTTTCGGCAAGCGGCACGCCGACTGAAAGTAATTCTTTTACTAAAACGGTTACGCCGACTTCAACCACTACATTAAGCACCAGCACAACTTATTCCGGCACTGCTTCAACAACAATTTCTAACTCGCAAACCGTTTCGGCAAGCCCAAGTCCGACACCGAGCGAAAGTGCAAGTGCCAGTGCTAGCGTTACTTCAACCACCACCGCTACGGCTACAACTACGCCAACGGCTAGCGGTTCTATTACGCATAGCGTTTCGGAAACTATAACTCCAACCGCTACTACAAGCATTAGTGCTACGGAAACCAGGTCCGGTTCGCAAAAAGTAACTAATTCCGAAACGGCAAGTTTTTCGCTGTCGCCAGACGGCACGGTTTCGCCAACGCCGAGTTATACTGCTTCTTCTACTGTTACCGATTCTTTTTCTCCGAGTGGCAGTGTAACTTCGACAACATCATCTACCAACTTTACAACTTACTCACCTTCATTAAGCGCGTCATCATCACCAACGCCAACCTCGACAACCTCAATTCAGGCCACAACTGTTTATGCAAGCCCAACTGCAAGTCATACGGCTTTTGTATCAAATACCACAAGTTTAACTGCTACGGAATCACTTAGCCCTAGCGCGATTCCAAGCATGACGGGTACTGCAAGTATCAGCACTTCGCCTTCCGGCATACCTTTGTCGGCAAGCGTTACGCTTTCCATAAGTGCCAGCCAATTGGCTTCGCTAACGGAATCAGCAACTCCAACGCCCGGCGCTTCCGCATTATTTTCACCATCACCTTCGGCAAGCGAATCTCCGTCGCAAACGGTTTCAATTTCTTTTACACCGACTTCAACCAATATAACTCTTTTGTCACCAAGCGGCTCGCCATCGCATAATGTTACAATCGGCGGCCATCACAATTTTCCATGGCTTATCGCGGCAATTGCCGGCGGTAGTGCGGTGGCGCTTACAACTATTGCTGCTTTAACTTGTTATGCTAAGAAGCATGAGAAGTGGTGTTTTAGGAGGGAAGATGAAGAAAAAAAGAAAAAAGATCAACCTAAAGAGGCAGCAAAAAAATTGCAAAAAACTCAAGAAAAAAGAGCGAAAGCAACCAAAGATACAACTAAACAAACTCTTAAAAATTTACGTAGATCGGGTCAAGTTGTATCAGTAAGTGAAGCAAGTATTATTGATAATACTCGTGGTAAAGAGGGAGTTTTAGATGAGATGAAGAAAATGTTATTTAGAGAGAGGGATGATTTACGAAAATTAATTTTATTAAACAATGCTAAAGAATATTGTGAAAAAGAAATAGCAAAAAATGAATTGAAAGGAGAGGAATTAGATAAAAAACAACAAGAATTAGATAAATGTAATAAGCAAATCAAAGAAATTAAAATAAAATGGAGATTTGGTAAAAAAGTAGAGGACAGATTAAGTGAAATAGAAAAATTACTACTAGGAGGTCAGCAAGTAGAAGTTGTTGGTGGGCAAAGCGCGACTATTAGTATGAAAGATAGGATAATAAAGCGTCAAGAAAAATATAAGCTTGATAAGTGGAAAAAGAAGAAAAATAAAGAGGAAGAGAAGAAAAAAGAAGCTGAAGTGCTAACTCCTGAAGAAAGTAGAATAAGACGCGCAGTAGATAAACAGCAAAGAATGGGAGCATCTTTAGTTGTTAGTGCGCAAGAGTCAGGACAATCCTTACCGAAAAAAAAGAATAAGCAAAAACCTCCTTTAGATTCTCTTCCCTACCGTTATATAGGTGGGAGTGTTTTCGGAGAAGAGGAGCATTTAGAAGAAGGTCACAGAAAAGCAGTGAATGAATTTATGGATCAAAGTTTTGAAGATGATCCTGTACTTGCTGCTGATTATTTTGGTGTAGTTGAAAAAGATGATTCAGATAATGAAGCAAATTTGGGGTTATCAGATTTTGGTTCTGATGATGCGGAAGATTCTGATAGTGAAGGTAAAAATAGTGATGCAGCAGCAATAGGTAAATCTCTTGATGATGAAAAAGGTGATGTTTTAGAGGAGGAGGTTATGGATTTTTCAGGTGATACAAAGTGGGCAGCTCCTAGACCAAAAGTAGCGACAGGAAGACTGGCAGCTTTAAAAAACTGGTTTGGTTTAGGTAAAGAAGATGAAGCTACTAATCCTAAAGAAACGGAGCTTACGGAAGTTACATTTGGGCCAAATGTAACTGTGAATCCACTTGCAATTGGATCTAAAATTGCTAGAAAAAATCCTAAAACAGCTGTAAATTCAGCTGCTGGAGCTCCGGTGCGACCTCCTCATGAAACTGATTATGATATAGAACATTTATGACCGAACTCGAACCTTACGACATCATAAAAATCCTCCACATAATCTCAGTAATTTCCTGGCTCGCCGGGCTTTTATATTTGCCGCGGATTTTTGTTTATCATGCGCAAGTGGCTGTTGGGTCAGAGGCGGATAAGATTTTTCAAATAATGGAGCGCAAATTACTGCGCTATATTATGAATCCGGCGATGATTGCGACTCTTGGCTTTGGGCTATATTTGGCTTGGCAAATCGGCTTTGAATTTGTGTGGCTGCATATAAAAATTACTTTGGTTTTGCTTTTGGTTTTTTATCATCACTTGCTTTCACGCTATCGCAAAGCGTTCGCTGCGGGGCAAAATAAACATAGTCAAAAATTTTTCCGCATCATTAATGAAGTTCCGGCTTTGCTGATGGTTGCGATTGTGGCGTTGGTTATTTTGAAACCGTTTTAAAGATCTTTCACCCTCACCCCAACCCTCTCCCCTCAAGGAGAGGGCTTACTCGGAGCGTTCCCTCTTTCTTCGAGGGGAAGAAATTTCTCGGAGCGTTCCCTCTCCCTTGAGGGAGATGGTTAGGGTGAGGGTGAGTTACTCGGAATTTAATTATTTACAAATGAAAAACTTAGTAAACATCACCAAATCCAGCCACCACGTAATTCTTGATCTCCGCTATGCTACAGCCAACAATGTCTGCGGCCATAAATTATATTCTCATCCATTTTGCTTACTCCATCCCGAAGCTGAAAAAAAACTTATGCGCGCAGTGGAAGCGGCAAAGAATTTGGGTCTTCAAATAAAAATCTTCGACGCTTTTAGACCAATCGAAGTGCAAAAATATATGTTCGATAAATTCGCTGCTTCCGAAGGTTTTATTTCCAATCCTGAAAATGGCGCAATCCCGCATTGTCGCGGTGTCGCGATTGATTTAACGCTTTGTGATTTAGAAGGAAATGAACTTGAAATGGGCACGGATTTTGATGAATTTTCGGAATTGGCTTTTCATAATTGTCACAAAATTTCTAAGAAAGCGCAAGAGAATCGCTTACTCCTGCTTGGTCTTATGACAATTGCCG
>CAZDLU010000009.1:15874-51144 GCA_964506725.1 uncultured Rhizobium sp. | reverse complement strand
TCACACACATCGAGTTTGCAGCCTGGAAACAGGCGCTTGCCGGTTTTGATTTTTATTCTAAAGAATGGTGGCATTATCAACTTTATGAGCCGCGCAAGTATGAAATTATTGCTTCCGAGCCATCTATGATTGCGTCACTGTAATTCCCCATTTTTTTGCCAAATAATTTTCCACAGCCCATCTTTCCTGGTCGCGCAAGGCTCTTCTGTAAATTATTATTTCGCCGATATAACCTTTATAATAATAGCCGGTGAAATAGCCGACGGTAAGGGCAGTATTATTGCTAATGGCAGCAGTTTGGCTGCTGCTTGAGTTGCCGGCTGTACCATTTAGATAATATTTTTTGCCCAAGGAAGTGCTGAAAACCCCGGTATGAATGCGCGGCGTATTTGCAACATAAGCAGTAAAACCGGAAATTTGCGAAGAAGTAGTGTCCAAATCATTATTGTAATGCGAAAGTCGCACAATTGTTGAGCCTTCATAGCCAAAGGCAAAACATGTATTGGTGCCGCAAGATGCTCCGCCAAAAGCCAGGAAGTCATTGGCACCTGAGCCGCTGCTTTTATCATTACGCTCAACAACAAAAATCGTGTAATCAGTGCCGCTTAAAATTTGTGGATTTGAGATAGTCATATATTGACTGGTGCCGTTAAATTGCAGAGCCGGTAATTTATTAATGCCATTTAATACATAATTAGGCCCGGTTGACGCTCCGCCAACAGCATTATTTTTGGTAAGTTCTTGCGGATTTATATCATACCAGGTTCCGCTATTCAAACTTGTAGCATTGCCATAATTACTTAATTTGAAACTTTCCTTGGAAGTGGTTTCAAGCCATAACGCCAAATTAGGAATATTCAACACCGGTGAATTAGTTGTCAAAGTCCGCGCTGCGGTTAATTTTGAAGTTGACCACAAGCTAATTCCTTTAATCACGCCCGCAAGCAAAATGCTAAGAATGACGATGGAAATAGATAACTCAATGAGCGAGAAGGCTTTTGGTTTTTGCATTTGACTTTAGATTATTGTTGGTTATTTACTTAAATGATTATCGTGGCGCAAATAAAGTTTCAATAAATATGTCTAGTACTACAACTAATAAGAAAATTTCCAAATGTTCAAATATTGGAAACAGGTTTTATAGTAACTGAAAATGACGACTCGTAGTTCGAGAAGCGCTACTGCTGAAAGCATGTCTAAACAAAACTCAAGTGTAATTTTTGTTTATTTGTGAGTCCCTATTCTAAGTATGATAACCAGAATCGATTTTACTAATATTATTTTATTGATTGTTTCCTTAATTATAGCGGTTTTTCTTCCCTTCGAATTATTTCTTCTTTCCTACGCAATTCTAGGTCCGCTTCATTATTTAACGGAAATTTCTTGGTTACACCAAAGACAATATTTTATTGCAAAGAAAAGTGATAGTAAGGCTATGCTTACAATATCAATTGCTGCGGCTTTAACTATTACAATTTTTTCAATTAGTGCCTTATTCTTTAAAGAAAATATTTATTTTACTAAATTTCAGCAATATTCGCCAAGCCTAGTGTTTCTAGTCTTTGGCACAGCTTTAATTTTAAATTTTATTTCAGATTGGTGGTGGAGAATGAATAGTTTCGTTTTGGTTCTCTTACTATCTTTTCTTTTTAAAGAAGTTTGGGCCTATCAAATTATTTTTGGTTTTTTGCTTACAACTGTAATTCATGTATGGATTTTTACTGGATTATTTATTCTAAATGGGGCGCTTAGAAACAAAGGTTTTTCCGGCTATATTCTATTTTTATTTTTTTTAATTTGTTCGGCCAGTTTTTATCTTATTCCAAAAAATAGTTACGTAATTAATGAATATTTTTTAGATATTTTAAGTAAGAATAATCTTTTTTTTAATGAAATTATTTTGCAGGTTTTAAATATTCCTTTTGAAAAAAAAGATTTGCTAAGCTCGCCTTCAGCCCTTAAGGCACAAGCCTTCATCGCATTTATTTATACTTACCATTATCTAAATTGGTTTTCTAAAGTTGAAATTATTAAATGGAATAAAGTACCAAAAATTGTGCTAATTTCGATGATTTTATTTTGGCTTACAACAATTATGATTTATTTTTATGATTATAAACTGGGATTTTATTTATTGCTGTTTTTAAGTGTGTTGCACGTCTTTTTAGAATTGCCGCTTAATTTGCAAACGATCAGATTTTTGACTGCATTATCGGCTAAAAGAAATTCCATTACTTTGTAAAAAACGTAATCTATCTAAATTTGGCTTGCCGATTTCAGACTTTAGATCTACTAGTTTTTCCGCTATAATAATTGCTATTTCTGGTTTTAAACCGCCAGATTTGTTTAGATATTTATTCTTCAGACCGGGTTTTATCTATCATTGTAATCTCATAAGCATCGCTACTTTTAGCGCTAAGCATCGCCATAATTATTTCATGATTCGTTAATTCCTTATATTTACCAATAATAAACTTTTCCATTTTTCTTAATTAAAAATTACTCATATTTCACCGGATTAATCTGATAAACCTGACGATATTTTCCGTTAGCTTGTTCTTCAAAAATTTCAAAATATTCGCTGAATTTATCTTCGACTTTAAAAATAATTTTGGGATTTTTGTCTTTTTTATCAACTTTATATAAATCCCACAAAATATAGCGTTTATGCCCGTCTTTGTAGGTTTTATCGACCTTTATCTCACTGTCGAAAATTACTTCAACAATACTTAAATGCCATTCGTTTTTTATTTTGCTTGCAATTGCGGTGATGGAAGTTACATCAGCAAAATTTGGACCCAGATCAGAATCAGAACTTTCGCGCAAAAGATATAAATTGAAAGCAACGGTTTGCGGCTTGTCTTTAATTTTCCAAATGTAAGTTGTAACCAAACTATCAATGGTATTTTTATCAAAATTATGTTTTAAAAAAAACTTTTCGATTCTTTTAGAAAGGCCTGTGAAGGCTTTAAAATCCTTTTGCCAAGGCGTTTGGTAGTTTCTGCTGTCAACTGTAATTAAATGTGATTCGCGGCGCACTTCATTTTCATCATAGATGGTAAGTTTTTGCCATTTTGTTATGTAATTATGATCTAGTTTCTTGTTTTTTGTAAAAAATTTGGCTTTGCAACAAATTGCCATTCCAAGATTCTTTTCTTTGCGTTCTTCAGTATAATTTTTGCGTAAGAATTCTTCTAAATCTTCTTTTGATTTTATGGAGGTGCGCGATTTTGCAAGATGCTGCAGATGCTTGTCTTTCTTAAGTTTATCACTTGCAAAATCAAAAGCCGAAACATTTGATTTGATGGCAATTTCTACCATTTTCTTATTGGCTTTTATTTTATCCGGCGCAAAAGCCAATAATTTTCCGTCATCTTTAAAAGCTTTTGCCGCAAAAGCTGTTTCTTCCTTGAGTCGGTCGCTGACATAAATATAATTGCGCGAATCAAAATCGATCATTTTTCGCATGAATAACTTATTATCCAGCAGAAGCGGATCCGCGTATTGCAAGGCATCGCGGTTTATGTAAGTTGCATATTGCATGAAACTTTGATTACGAGTAATGCTTTTGGCGGCATATTTCAAAACTTCCGGACTGATTTTTAGTAAACGTTTTATGTAGAGTTCATCTTCGCGCAGCGCATCATCAGCATATTGAAATTGGCTTACATCAAGTAAGACAGTTTTCAAAATTAATTTGCGATCAAGCTTAAAGCAGGCAGGAAGCGCCTTGATGGCATTGGGATTTTTTTTCTTAACCTCTTCGAGTATAAGGTTCTGGGTTTCTAAAGAAGAGTCGCAATCTTGAGCTTGAGCGAAAGCAGGAAGAGAAAATAAAAATAATAATGCGAATATTTTTAACATAATCTCAATTGTCACCCTGAGCCTGCCTTCGGGTGTGTTTGGCTTCTGAGTTAAACACACCCGAAGGCAGGCTCAGGGTGACAATGAGTTTTGGGGAGTTTATCCTCTCATTGACGAAATATTTCTAATATCAATATTATGACGATTATTAAAATAGATCACAAGAATAGCCAGACCAATTGCGGCTTCGGCACCGGCGACTGTTAAAACAAAAATCGCAAAAACCTGTCCGGCCATGTCTTGTAAAAAAGAAGAAAAAGCCACGAAATTAATGTTTACCGAAAGCAACATCAATTCAATCGACATTAAAATCGAAATCACGTTTTTGCGATTCAAAAAAATGCCGGCAAGACCGATGGAAAATAAGATTGTGGCGAGGATGATGAAGTGATTTAGTTCTAGTCCGTTCATGTTTCTGTTATTAATTACTAAACGAGAATTCAAGTTTCATTTAGGTACTCAGTCGTTGCGTTAGCACGACTTCCTCAAAGAGTTTTCCCGAGAACTCGATATTTTGTTAAGGTACTCGGTCGTTGCGTTAGCACGACTTCCCCCTTAGAAGGGGGGTAGGGGGATTTTTAATTTAATATCTAAAATATAATTTATTATATTTTAGATATTAATTCCCTCGCCAATTTTCACTTTGATAACTTCCAGCGAATTGGCTTTGTTGCGTGAAACTTGATCGATAATTTTTTGTTTTCTGATGAAACGTGTTTCGTCTTTTAAAGTCAAAACAATAGCGCCGATCATGGCTACGAAAAGCACGCCACCGCTTAATTGGAACGGCAAAATGAAATCAGTGTAAAGTAATTCACCTAAAGCTTTAGTGTTATGAATGTCGCTTGGAGTAGGGAATTGCGCATTTGTTTCATAAGTCTTAATGCCGGAAAATTTTATCACCATAATAATTTCTACCGCCATCACCAGGGCTACAAGGATCAAAACCGGCAAGTTGCGGTTAATGTTTTTGCTAATTTCATGTTTGTCGACATTTAACATCATAACTACAAACAAAAATAAAACCGCGATGGCTCCCACATAGACAACAATCAAAAGCATTGCTAAAAATTCTGCGCCAAGCAAAACAAATAAAGCTGCCGCATTTAGAAATGCCAAAACTAAAAACATCACCGAATGCACGGCATTGCGCGTGCTAACAACTACAAGGCCTGAAGCAAGTAAGACGGCGGAAAAAATGTAGAATAAGTCGAGTGTGAAGTTCATAATTAATTTTAGTGCTTGAGTAGTTAAGTGCTCGGGTGCTCGCGCTTCGCTAGTGCTCGGGCAAATTAATGCTTGAGCACCCGAGCACTTGAGCACCTAAATTACCTATACTTAACATCAGCCTCAATATTTTGACGTAGCGCATATTCAAAGCGGTCGCCATTGGCTAATAGTTTTTCTTTATTGTAATATAATTCTTGTCTGGTTTCGGTAGCGAATTCAAAATTCGGGCCTTCAACGATGGCGTCAACCGGGCAGGCTTCTTGGCACAGACCGCAATAGATACATTTGATCATATCAATATCATAGCGTGTAGTTCTGCGGCTGCCATCAGCGCGTTCTTCAGCCTCAATTGTAATTGCTTGCGCCGGGCAAACCGCCTCGCATAATTTACAAGCGATACATCTTTCTTCGCCATTGGGATAGCGGCGCAAAGCGTGTTCGCCACGGAATCGCGGACTAATCGGACTTTTTTCGTAAGGATAATTTATAGTAACTTTTTTCTTAAAAAAATATTTAAGCGTCAGTGCGTGACCGAAAATAATTTCTTTAAGTAAAAAATTGTAAGCGTTTTTTAATAGTTTCATGTTTTTAAGAATATACGACAAAAGCAGCAGTGCCAACGACCCAAGCTAATGACAAAGGTAGGAAAACTTTCCAGCCCAATCTCATTAATTGATCGTAACGGTAGCGCGGCAAAGTGGCGCGCACCCAAATAAATACAAAAAGCAGGAAAAATATTTTTAGCAAAAACCAGATTAAACCGGGAATTACATTGAAAATCTCTATATCAAACGGTGGTAACCAGCCACCTAGAAAGAGAACGGTGCAAAAAGCCGAAATCAAAATCATATTAGCATATTCACCAAGGAAAAACATCGAAAAAGGCATTGAACTATATTCTACGTTATAGCCGGCGACAAGCTCTGATTCTGCTTCCGGCAAGTCGAAAGGTAAACGATTAGTTTCGGCAAGGCCGGAAATAAAAAATAAAATAAACATAGGAAACATCGGCAAAGCAAACCAATGATTTTGTTGTGCTAAAACAATTTCTGAAAGGTTAAGAGAACCGGCTAGAAGAACAACTGAGATGATAATTAAACCGATTGAAACTTCATAAGAAATCATTTGCGCCGAAGAGCGAATCGCACCCAAAAACGCATATTTGGAATTGCTGGCCCAGCCGGAAATTATTATGCCGTAAACGCCAAGAGAAGAAGTTGCAAGCAAGTAAGTAACGCCCACATCAATATTTGCTAAAACCATTTTTTCAGAAAATGGAATGACAGCCCAACCAATCATGGCAAGGACGAAGGTGATTATTGGTGCGAGCAAAAATAAAATTTTATTAGACTGTGTAGGAATAATTACTTCCTTTAACATCAATTTCAAACCGTCGGCGAGTGGTTGCAACAAACCAAAAGGTCCGACCACATTGGGACCTTTGCGAAGTTGAATCGCACCGATAACCTTACGTTCCATTAATGTTAGGTAAGCTACAGCGCCAAGGAGTGGTAGGACTATTAATAAAATATAGCCTATGATTGGCAAGTAAGACGATAAAAATAATTCGAGGAATTGCTGGAACATCTGTTTGAATTTTTAGGGAAAAACTGGGGATGAATTTAGAGATTTTTTTTAAGAATGTCAATAAGGAGTCATGTCAAACTTTAGGAATTATACGGTAATTATCTCTTTAAACACAACCCTTAGCCACCCTGAGCTACACTCCTTAGTCACCCTGAGCCTGTCGAAGGGTGTGCTTGAACTTTGAGTCTAAACACACCCTTCGACAGGCTCAGGGTGACTAAGGAGTGAGCTCGGGTGACTAAGAATTTTTTGTGTCCCAAGGGATAATTACCAATTATACTACAAATAGACCAAAAGAAAACTCGTCATCTTATTAAACAATCATTTACTATGCCGCTTTCCCAGATGCCATATTTTCCGCAGCGTTTAGTCGGTGCATTAGGGCCGTAAGTTGAGTTGGAACCAGAGCATGATGTGCTTGATGCTAACACGTCGCCGTAACGAGGATAAGGTGCGGATGGTGTCCAGTAATAAGTTCTGGTGTCGCCGTTGAAAGTAAGACTCTGCGAGGTATTAGTCGTGCAAGAAATTAATTTGTGCAAATTAAAATCATCAACCATTTGATTACGCGTTTTGTAAAAAACTATATCGTCGAATTTCGGATTATCGGATTTAGCGACGAAGGGATACCAGAAATCGGAGCCAGAAAGTCCATAATTGTAGAAATAGCCGTAAGTATAGTTAGTACTGGTGTCATAGCGAAACATATTGAAACCTTCATCGGTAGTTGATGCCGGAAAGCCGGCTTTGGAAAATGATGCGGTGTCTTGCGATGTTGAATTCGCCGGCCACGCACCATATTGATTGGGGCCATTGCTGATTATTACAAAGATGGCTTCTTGATTTCTAGGGTCAGAGCAATAGCCGCCGGCTGTGTAAACAGGTGCCAGGCTGGTTAGGGCACGGTAAGTTGAGCCGGTTTTTTCGTGAATTGCTATTCTTCCGCAGGAAGTCCAATAAAATGATGAGCCGGTATATGAATTGTAACCATAGGTCAAAGGATCGTCAGTGCCGAAAGTGGTAGAGTTTGTGAATCCTCTTATAATGACATAAGCTAATTTATTGCCAAAACCGTCTTCTGCCATGTTTTTCGGTAATCCCAAAGTTGTCACCGGAACCATGCCGTAAATAATATTATTTGACCAGACGCATTGCCAAATTCCAGTGCCGTTGGGAGACTCGGTAGGATTGGCTCCGCAAGCAACTTCCGTACCGTAATTGGCATTGCTTTTAGCAAGGCGAATCGAAGCCGGGCAAGGTAATCGTTTATTTGTTGCCAAATAATTTCCCATTGCCTGATAAATTTCCTTGATGCGCTCATGAGTGATGCGGGTTTGATGGGCCTCAATTGCCGGTTTTGAAGAGGAAATTACCGCAGAAATTAAAACAGCAATTATGGTAATTGCGATACTTAATTCTAGCAAACTAAAGGCTTTTTTTTCTGTCATAAGTTACATGCATTTTATTGCCGCGCCCGTTGTGCCTTGATCCCAAACTCCGCCAATTCCGCATTTTTTACCGGGAGTTTTTATGCTGGATGGATAATTAGCGCAATAATGGTTATAAACATTATTGGTAGCATCGTAATTTATTTGACCGTAATAAAAATTATAATACTCGAAATACCATGTCCATACGGAAGAGGTTGAGGTTTCGCTATAGGTGGGAGTAGATTCGCAAGGAATTAAATTATACATTTTAAAATCGCTAACTAATTCATTTCTGGTTTTATAAAAAACGATATCATCAAAAACACTATCATTGTTTGACGAGATAACAAAAGGCGTGGCGGGATTTACCGGAAAAAAAGTAGCGGTGCTGGAAGTGGCATTGCTGCTGCTGTTAAGTACTTGGTTCCATTTTTCTTCGGTGCTTGAAGAGTCGCTATTTTGTGTAGTGCCGTTAGCATTCCAACCTCCGGCTTTATTGGCGCCATGACTTATTATAACAAAGGCCGCATCGCTGGTTACCAAGGTTGCAGTTGTAGTGGTATCGACATTTTTTTTGATTTGGTAAATAGTAATTCGCGAATTAGTTCCGGTATTGGTATTAGTATTGCCGGAGCTTTTATCGAGCAATGTGCCGCCATAAGTGTTGGCAGAAAAATTGTTGGGATCTTTTTTATTAACATCGCTAACGCCGAAATGGCCTGACGAAGTAAATCCGCTGATTACGGCATAATCAATTTTGGTGCCAAAACCATCTTCGCTATATTCAATTGGAAGGCCCAAAGTTTTAGTTGGAACCATACCGTAAAATAAATTCCTGAAAGTGGCATGTCGCCAATAGCCAAGTCCGGTGGCTGGGTCGTATAAAGTGCCGTCGGTAGAACTACAAGTGCGGCTTACTCCATAATTACTATCTGTGCGCGCCAGATTAAGAGAGGCCGGGCAGGGCAATTTTTTATTCAGCATTAAATATTGTCCCATGGCTTTATATATAGCCTGAATACGCTCGTTAGTAATTCTTGCGCCGTCATTACTGGCGCGACCGATCATTACGGAGGTAGTGCCGGCTACAGCTATTGCAATAACTATCATGGCTATTGAAAGCTCAATTAGACTGAAAGCGGTAATGGCGTTTAATCTATTTTTTTTCATCTCTGGCAATCATTTATAAGATAAGTATCCCAGATACCTAATGCTCCGCACCTTATGGTAGGATAATATGGTCCGAGAGTTTTATTAAAGTCGCTTGAGCAAAAGTTGGCGGAAGGAGAAACTTTGTCATAATAGCCTATTGTTGCTGTATTGTAGTAGGCGGCCAATATTATACTGTCAAAAACATATGCACCATACATCTTGGAAAATCCCGACTGAGTACTGCAAGTGATTAAATTATAAAAATTAAAATCAGCCACCATCTCATTTCTGGTTTTATAAAATACTATATCGTCAAATATATCGCTGGCATAATCTTTGACCACAAGAGATATATCGCTTGTTGAGCTGGCAGTGTACTTGTAAACATTGGCTGAGCCGTTGGTTGGGCTATCCGTTGAGCCCGGAACTAAATAATTAAAACTTTCGGAATTATCAGTTGATGCAGAATTTTGTGTCGTGCCATTGCTAGGCCATCCCCCGTATTTATTGGCTCCATAGCTTATGATGGCAAACATGCCTTGATCGGAAATATTTTTTAAAGTAGTTCCGGCAGTTAGTGAGGTGCTTAATACTTCATTAAGTGCTAACCCGATTGTCGATGAACAGCCTGTGAAGGAACAATTAGTGCTGAGGCCGCTATTTGCGCTGGCGCCGAAAGTGCCGGCATTGGTAAAGCCTTTTACTATAAAATAACCGAATTTTGTGCCAAAAGCATCTTCCGCCATCTCTGAAGGCAACCCGAGAGTTCTGGTTGGGATCATGCCGTACCATACATAATCATAAGTCCATTTAGAATGCCAAATGCCGATTGAGCTTGCCGGGCTTTGGTTGCTGCAATCAACTTCGGTGCCGTAAGTTGTACTGTTTTTAGCGAGCTGCGGCGAAGCCGGACAAGGCATGCGACCATTTTGTATAACAAATTGCCCGAGTTTTTTATAAATTTCTGCAATGCGCTGTTTGGTAATTTGTTCTTTTTTTTGAATAGTGCCGCTAGTAGAAATTGCAAGCCCGCCGGTTGCAAGAATAGCGACGATTGTTATCACGATCGACAATTCTAATAATGTGTAAGCGCGCTTTTTCATTGCAAGCAATCCTCAATTGTATAGCTGTTCCAAACACCAAACGGGCCGCATCTTCTTGTCGGATATTTTACGCCTTTCAATCTTCCGCTTTCACAGGCGTTGGTGGAAGAGGAAATTTCGTCATAAGTTCCCGCCCCCCAGGCAAAGCTGGTAGTGCCGCTACTATTATTGTAACCAAGGTTGGTAAAAGTTTGCGCCGGACAAGGAATCAAGTTGTAAAGTTTGAAATCAATCAGCATTTCTTCGCGTGTTTTGTAAAATAAAATATCGTCAAAAATAGCGCTGGTTGTATTAGTTAACATCAAAGGATAAGTGCCGAGCGCGCCGTCGTAATTGTATAAATTAGCGGTGCCGGCAGTGTTATCTAAAGATCCGTTAACGCTATTCCAAATTTCCGAGGTATCGCTTGAGGCAGGATTTTGTACAGTTGCGTTTGGAATGAAGCTACCAAATTTATTGGGCCCGTGACTTATAATGGCAAACATGGCTTGATTAGTAATTTCTCTAATGGTGCTGGAAAATTTTTCGTGAATGCGAATACGATTAGTGGTGCCGTTGCCGTCGTAAGTGTTGGCATGGTTGGTGGCAAAACCGGTGGAAGAGTCAGTGCTGGTAAAACCTTTTACAATAAAATAACTAAATTTGGCGCCGAAGCCATCTTCGCCAAAGTCGGAGGAAAGACCAAGCGTTTGGATAGGAACCATGCCGTACCAAATATTGGCATTCCAAACCGAGCGCCAAATTCCGATTGATGAAGCCGGAGAAGAATTGCTGCAATCAACTTCGGTGCCATAAGTTGAAGTCGAGCGTGCCACTTGCGGCGAAGCCGGACAAGGTAGTCGTCCGTTGGCTGCTAAATAATTTCCCATCGCTTTGTAAATTGTCTGAATGCGCTCTTTCGTAACTTCGGTGCGGCGCTCATTTAAATCATTTACCGAAATTGCCAAAGCGCCGGTAATCAAAATAGCAACAATGGTGATTACAACTGATAGCTCTAGAAGACTAAAGGCTTTTTTATCCGGCATAATTAAAGTAAAAACACGGTAATAATTCCCGCAATAATTCCGCAAAGCAAATCGTCAAACATAACGCCAAAACCATTTTTTAAATTGCGGTCGCACCACCCGATGAATAGTGGTTTGGTAATGTCAAAAAAGCGGAAAAAAATGAAGCAAAAAAGTAAATGTTCGGCAATTAAAATATTGTCGGAAAAATAATCTTGTTTAATAAAATTGAAACTAATCTGCAAAGCAAGAACTTGTCCTAAAACTTCATCAAGCACAATTGATTTATGGTCAATTTGACCGAATTTTTTGGCGTAATTTTTTATGAAAAGACTGCCATAAATTAAAATCAAAATTAAAAAAATCCCCCAAAAAATATTTTGGTTTGTAAGAGAGATTTTGCTTGCAAAAAAATAAGAAAGCAAAAACCAAAAACCAAGTGCTGCCGCGCTACCAAAGGTTCCTGGCGCTTTTTTTGCTTTGCCGCTGTAGAAAAATGTTAGGATTAGTTCATTCATAAATCACTCGATGTCATGCTGAGCCTGTCGAAGCATGATATTTTTGCTCCGAATTTTAAATCATGCTTCGACAGGCTCAGCATGACATCGAGAGTTATTGGTTAAAACTTTTTCAAAATCTCCAAATAAGTTTCCTGCAACAACTCAATTTCCTTAACTTCAGAAAACTCATCAATTTTATGCGCCGTTTTATTCACAAGTCCACATTCCACAACCTCAGCAAAATCCTTGATAAACCTTGCATCTGAAGTCCCGCCACTCGTGCTTAAAACCGGTCTTTTGCCACAAGTTTTTTGAATCGCATCACTAACAATTCCTGCCAAAAACTTCGGATCACTCAAAAAAGCCTCACCACTTATGCGACTTACCAATTCATATTTCGCACCAAACCCGACAGTTTTTTTACAAGCATATTCGACCAATTCCACAATTTGCTTTGATGAGTGCAAATCGTTAAAACGCACGTTAAACGCGGCTTCGGCCTCATTTGGAATAACATTCGAACCTAAATTTTGCGAAGTAATCGAAGTAATTTCCAAGTTAGTTGCATCAAAGAAATCCGTGCCTTCATCAAACTTATGATCTTTCAAAATTTTTAATAAATTTATTAAAATCGTAATCGGATTTATCGCAATTTCGGGATAAGCGACGTGACCTTGTTTTCCGATAATTTTCACCTTAAACCCAACAGAACCGCGCCTTCCTACCTTTATCATTTCACCAAAATTCTCAGGATTAGTTGGTTCGCCAACTAGAGCATGCGTAATTTTTTTATTATTTTTTTGCATCCAATCCAAAACTTTTTTCGTACCGTTTATACTGTCATTTTCTTCATCATTTGTAATCAAAAAACCAATGCCGAAATCAGGATTTTTATTTACATTTAGAAATTCCTCAACCGCTGAAACAAAACAAGCGATTGCACATTTCATATCCGCCGCGCCGCGCCCAAATAATTTGCCATCAACCACTTCCGCCGCAAAGGGATCATGCTTCCACGAGGCGCGATTTCCTTCATTCACCACATCGGTATGTCCGGCAAAATAAATAATTTTCTCGGCATTTTTTGGATTAAAAATCGCATGCAAATTGTTGACTTTGTAAGATCCATCGCCATCATATTCTAAAATATCACAGGCAAAATTTAATTTTTCCAAATAATCTTTTAAAAATTCAATCACCTGTGGATTATTGCCGCTGTAGGACGGAATTTGGATAAGTTTTTGCGAAAGTTGAGTTGCGTTTAGTTGCATAAAATTGAATTGTGATTTGGAAGTGAATATGAAAACAAAAAAAGAATTAAAGCAAGATTTTGATGAAGTAGCTTTTATGCAATTGTCTAATGAAGCTTTTGCAAAAGAATGGCTTTCTGAAGAAGATGAAAAAGCCTTTGAACATTTGCAAAAATATAACAAAACCCCTCACCATAACCCTCTCCCTCAAGGGGGAGAAAACGGCCTTAACGGCCGTTTTCGGCAGGAATTACTCGGAGTGTCCCCTCTCCCCCTGAGGGAGAGGGTTAGGGTGAGGGGTTCTTTAGCAGAATTATAAATTAAAAATTAAAGAAAAATGTTAGACATAAATTTCATTCGTAAAAATCCCGAAAAATTCGACGAAGCAATGCAATCTCGTTCTGCTAATTTCAATGCTTCCGAGATTTTAGCAATTGACGAAGAAAAGAGAAAGAAACAAAGTTTGATTCAGGAATTGCAAACCAAAAGAAATAAATTTGCCAAAGAAATTGCCGAAGCAAAACGCTCGGGAAGCAATGCTGATGCGCTTTTGGAAGAATCGAAAAAAAATAATCAGGAATTAGCAAATTTAGAAAATGATTTTACTTTAGATGAAAAGTTAAATTCACTTTTGGCCTCAATTCCAAATATTCCAAGCGCTTCCGCTCCTATTGGACGCGATGAAAACGACAATGTGGAAATCGAAAAATTCGGCGAAATAAAAAAATTTTCTTTCACGCCGAAAGCGCATGACGAGCTTGGCGAAAATTTAAAAATGCTGGATTTTGAACAATCGGCTTTAATGTCTGGTGCGCGTTTTTCAACCTTAAGTAATGGCTTGGCAAGGCTAGAGCGCGCGCTTTCCAACTTCATGCTTGATGTTGCAGGTGAAAATGGATACAGCGAAATTTCGCCGCCGAATTTGGTGAAAGATGTCGGCATGTTTGGTGCCGGACAATTACCGAAATTTGCGGAGGAAGCTTTTGTTACAAGTGACGGCTATTGGCTGATCCCAACAGCGGAAGTGTCTTTGGTAAATTTGGTTGCAAAAAAAACTGTAAACGAAAATGATTTGCCGATGCGCTTTACTGCTTACACTCCGTGCTTTCGCCGCGAGGCGGGAGCTGCCGGAAAAGATACGCGTGGCATGATTCGCCAGCATCAATTTAAAAAAGTTGAATTGGTTTCGATCACGACAGCTGAAAGCTCGGCCATCGAACATGAAAGAATGACAAATGTTTCCTGCGAAATTTTAAAACGCTTGGAATTGCCTTTTAGAAAAATTTTACTTTGTACGGGAGACATGGGTTTTTGTGCGCAAAAAACTTACGATTTGGAAGTTTGGTTGCCAAGCCAAAATAAATATCGTGAAATTTCCAGCTGTTCAAATTGCGGCGACTTCCAGGCGCGCAGGGCGGGAATAAAATATAAAACCAAAGACGGCAAAACAAATTTTGCTCACACCTTAAACGGATCGGCTCTCGCCGTAGGCCGCACGCTGGTTGCGATTTTGGAAAATTATCAAAACGAAGATGGCTCGATCCAGGTACCGCAAGCGTTGGTAAGCTATATGGGCGGAGTTGAAGCAATTGGTAACTAACACTTGCTAATTAATTATTTAATTCGTAAAATGCTCAGCCTTTTTTATTTTAACTAAAATTTACAAACATGGCTAATACATCAGCAGCTAAGAAAGCACTTCGCTCTAGCGCTAGAAAAAATACTGTTAATAATGCAAGAAGAAGTCGCATTAGAACTTTTATCAAAAAAGTTGAAGATGCGGTGAAAGCAAATGATGCCACAAAAGCTCGCGAAGCCTTCAAAGCATTACAACCGGAAATCATGCGCGGTGTGACTAAAAAAGTCTTGAAACTTAACTCCGCCTCTAGAAAATTAAGCAGAATTTCAGCTAAAATTCGCAAAATTAAAGCGGCTTAATTAAGTTAGGCTAACGCCACTTTTTAAATCCAATTTTCATCAAAATGCAAAAAATCATCTCATCTTTTCGTTCAAGTCTAAGTAATGCCAATATCGATTTTATGAAAATGCATAAAATCGCTTTGGCTTTGTCAATTATTTCTATTCTGGTTTCGTTGATTTTAATAGCTGTTAAAGGATTAAATTTTGGCATTGATTTTGCCGGCGGAGTTTTGGTTGAAGTTAGAATCGATGGCAAGGAGGCTACTGTTAGTAAGGTTCGTGAGCTTCTTGGTGCGGAAATAAAAGATGTGCAAATTCAAAATGTTGATAATGATGGTTTGTTAATTCGTGTTTCCAAAAGTGAAGAAGAGCAAGCAAAAATTGTGGAAAAAATTCAAGATATTCTAGCTAATAATTTTGCAAATATTGAATATCGCAAAATTGATTATGTCGGTCCACAAGTTGGTTCGGAATTAATTTGGAAAGGTTGTTTGGCGCTTCTACTCTCTTTTGCCTTCATCATGATTTATATTTGGATTCGCTTTGACTGGCAATTTGGTTTTGGCGGAATTTTTGCTTTGCTGCATGATGCGGTGATTACACTTGGTTTCTTTGCTGTTAGCGGTTTGGAATTTAATTTAACTTCTATCGCGGCGATCCTTACGGTTATTGGATATTCGATTAATGACTCAGTAGTAATTTACGATCGCATTCGTGAAAATTTACGCCGCTATAAAAAAATGGAATTATCTACGCTAATAAATTCAAGCATCAATTCAACCTTAAGTCGCACCGTGATTACTTCCGGCGTTACTCTTGTTTCGATTTTAGCTTTAATAATTTATGGCGGAGATGTATTACGCAGCTTTTCTATCGCAACTTTTTTTGGAATTGTAGTTGGAACTTATTCTTCAATTTATATTTCCGCACCAATTTTGCTTTATTTTGATCCGCGTAAGAATAAGGAAGAATAGTCTATTACGAATTTGTAATTTTACTCATTTCCCCAAAGCTCTTTCTTCTGCACCCAGCCTTTTTTCTTTCCCACTTTAATTCCGCACCAATCTTCGACACATTTAATATAATCGCCAATCACATTATTTTCTAAGCGATAGATAATATGGGATTTTTCATTATTCTTGCTGTGTAAATTAATAAAGCTTTTAGCGGTGCGCACCATTAATGTACGCTTCTTAGTTAACAAACTATTAGTCACCCAACCGCTTTGTCCTTCATAATCGCGGATCTCGCTCCAATTATCATATTCGCTGATAACTTGCATCGGAATGCCGCGCAATTTGTAAGTAAATTTTATCGGATAATTTTGTCCCGGGCCAGCGCGCACGTTGGTTTCAGCCGAGCGCAGAGAGGCGAAATAATCGACTTCTTTGATGGTATTGACAGCGCCAGAAATAGTAGGGACCAATAATAGAGGTAGAGTCAGTAATATCGCAACAAACTGCTGCAAGGATGTGTTTCTTTTATAAATCGCAATAATTCTTTGTGAAAATTTTTCTTCTAACATTTTTTACTCTGATGATATTTTTTTCCACCATCTTTTATGACAGTTTGTTTTTCTCGTGCAACTGCTAAATCACCGTCCTCGACATCTTTAGTAATTGTGCTTCCCGCTGCAACAACTGCATCTTCGCCAATTTCAACAGGTGCTATCAAGGCAGTGTTTGAGCCGATGAAAGCGCCTTTACCAATTATTGTTTTATATTTTTTATAGCCGTCGTAATTGCAAGTAATTGTTCCGGCACCTATATTTGCTGACTCTCCAACTTCAGAGTCGCCGATGTAACTTAAATGATTGGCTTTGGCGCCTTCAAAAAATTGCGATTTTTTTACTTCAACGAAATTGCCGATTCTAACATTTTTTCCGATTTCTGTTTCAGGACGAAGCCTTGCAAATGGGCCGACCACAGCGCCTTCCGCAATATTTGCACCTTCAATATGGCAAAAAGATTTTATCTCAACATTTTTTTCGATCTTAACATTCTTGCCGAAAATTACATGTTGATGAATGACAACGTCACTGGCAATTTCAGTATCAAAAGCAAAATAAGTTGTAAAAGGATCAAGTAAAGTCACGCCCTGATTCATCATTTTTTCACGCAATTGATTCTGTTTTATATCTTCGATTTGTGCTAATTCCAAACGCGAATTTACGCCTAAAACTTCCTCGATTTCAGTTTCGATAAATGTGCGCTTCAAGCCCATTTTACCTGCGACCGCAACAATATCAGTTAAATAAAATTCTTTCGCTGCATTGTCATTTTTAATTTGCGCTAAAAGCTCAGCAATTTTTTCGCCGTCAATTGCCATCACACCGGAATTGCAAAGCGCAATTTTTTTCTCTTCTTCCGTGGCATCTTTAAACTCAACAATTTTTTCAATATGACCTTTAGAATCAACAACCAAGCGGCCGTAAGCATTTTCTTCTTCATCTTCAAAACCTAAAACACAAATTGAAAAACCATCAAGTTTTTCCAGCATTTTTTTTAAAGTTGCATGTTTGATTAATGGCGTATCGCCATAGAGAACTAAAACCTTATCACCGATTTTTTTGATTTTTTCTAAAGCCGTTGAAACCGCGTGCGCCGTGCCTTTACGCTCTTTTTGTAGAGCGAAATTTATTTTGATTTCTTTATGTTCATCTAAAATTTTTTGCTGAAAGTTTGCCATTTCTTCTGAAACAACAATTGTAACATCTTGCGGCTTCAAAAATTTAGCCTCGTCAATCACCATATTCAGCATTTCACGCGCGGCGACCTTATGCATCACCTTCGGCAATTCCGATTTCATGCGCGTTCCCTTGCCGGCGGCAAGAATTATAATCGAAAGATTTTCAGTCATATTAATTTTTATAATGGCGGCGGCATTGCGTAATTACAATAATATCGCCTTCAACTTTGTAAACTAGTCGATGTTCGTCATCAATACGGCGCGACCAGAAACCGGAATATTCATTTTTTAATGGTTCGGGTTTTCCTGTGCCGGAAAATGGCGTTCGTTGAATCTCTTTTATAAGATTGTTTATTTTTTTAAAGAGAGATTTATCGGCGATGTGCCAATAAAGATAATCGTCCCAAGCGCTAGGCTCAAAAGCTATCGTTTTCGTCATTGTCGGGTAATAATTCGTGGTGTTGATAATTTTTATTTTTTACGTTTTCTACGGCTTCTAAAAGTCGTTTACGATTTTCTGGGCTGCTATTTAAGTAGTCGGTTTCATCTTGTCCGATGTAATCTTCCCAAGAGATCATCACAAATTTTTGGTGATTTTTCTCGACCAAAACCGGGTCATGATTTTTTATCATCATTTCCACGGTTTTGTCTAAATTTTTTTGTAGGTCAGAGTAGCTGGTAACTCTCATAATTTTTAGTTGGTTTGTTTATTAACGAGTTTATTCTTCGCAATCCATGGCATCATAGCGCGAAGCTTCTCGCCCGTAGCTTCAATCGGATGTGCTTTTCCTTTAGCGCGCAGTGCATCGAAATTTTTCTTGCCGGTTTTATTTTCATTCATGAATTCACGAGTGAATTCTCCTGATTGAATTTCTTGCAAGATTTTTTTCATCTCGGCTTTAGTTGCAGGCGTGATTACTCTAGGGCCGCGTGTTAGGTCGCCATATTCTGCGGTATTTGAAATTGAATAACGCATGTTGGCAATGCCGCCTTCGTAAAGCAAATCAACGATTAATTTCATTTCATGTAAACATTCGAAATAAGCCATTTCCGGCGCGTAACCGGCTTCGGTTAAAGTTTCAAAACCGGCTTGGATCAAGGCTGTAACGCCGCCGCAAAGCACAGCTTGTTCACCGAATAAATCAGTTTCGCATTCTTCTTTAAATGTAGTTTCGATAACGCCGGAACGGCCACCACCAACGGATGAAGCGTAAGAAAGCGCGATTTTTAAAGCATTGCCGGATTTATCTTGAGCAACAGCAACTAAACAAGGAACGCCGCCGCCTTTAACATATTCGCCGCGCACTGTATGTCCCGGGCCTTTTGGGGCAACCATGAAAACGTCTAAATCTGGACGGGCTTTAATTAAATTAAAATGAATATTTAAACCATGCGCAAAAGCCAAAGCCGCGCCTTGTTTCAAATTATCTTGTAAATCTTTTTCATAAATTTCAGCTTGAAATTCATCAGGAGCCAAAACCATCAAAACATCAGCCCACTTAGCCGCTTCAGCATTTGAAAGCACTTCAAATCCGGCATTTTTAGCTTTTGCCACAGTCGGAGAATCAAGTCTTAAAGCAATTTTAACTTCTTTAACACCGCTGTCGCGTAGATTTTGCGCATGTGCATGAGCTTGCGAACCATAACCTATAATGGCAACTTTTTTCGATTTAATAATATTTAAATCAGCGTCTTTGTCGTAATAAACTTTCATGTTGAATGGAAAAAATTGTAAGGAGGGAAGAGATTTTATGAGGGGTAGGCGGAGTTGTCAATATCAACATTTGTGCCGATATTGAAAAAACCGGCAAATATCCTTAAAACACAAAAACTCAAATGTCACCCTCAGCCTGTCGAAGGGTGTGTTTAGACTCTGAGTTCAAACACACCCTTCGACAGGCTGAGGGTGACTACGGAGTGTGGCTCGGGGGACTATGAGTTGTATATCAAGGGATAATTACCAAAAAATCGCCCATTTACTAAAGAAGGATCCAGATCAAGGAAATCTAAATTCTAACTAAGACGTTGATCTGTATAAGCTATAACCGGATATCTTGTTTCATAACCATGATTTCTTTGTTTTAACCATGGATATTTCAAGAAAATATCAAATTTATAACCAAGTCTATGGAAAACTCTTCTGTCATTTCGACAAGATACTTTAACTGCAATACCAATTAGATATTTGCAATTATATCTCTTTGATTCTTCGATCAGAGTATTAAACATTTTCTCAATCAATCCTTGGCTGCGAAAATTTTCGTCAATTAAAATATCGTCAATTTCGGCATAAGTAGCATTATGATCTAGTCCAACAGTTTTTAAAAATTCGCGATGAGTAAATTTTGCCTCAGGAACTTCATTTAAAGTATAATCCGTCCAATCACAAAGTAAAAACCTCATACCGGCCACAACTTTTCCATTATGAAGGGCGACTAAAATTTTTCCTCTTTTGTCGTCAATATTTTCCGAGCCATCATAATCGGACCAGTAAACGCAATCTTCGGGATGTCTTGCGCGATATTCGTCGTCAACTTCTCTAAAACATTTTTCACGCAAAATATAATATTGACTAAGTACCATTGGATCTTTTGTAAATCTTACTTCAAAATTAGCAGAATAATCAAAAGCTTCATCGGTTTTTCCAGTGTTTTCAATTGCTATTTGTTTAGGCTCTACTATTTTCATATGGTTTGGTTTGACAACTTTCTTATTGGTGATTGTCGGTAATGTTTGTAATTGCGCAGTCATACAAATTTAAATTTGTTAATTTGGATTTGTCTGTTTTTTAGGCACTGTCTCAACTTAGGAAAATGAAAAAATCATTATTTAAGTTAGGTAAAAATATTTGACTCTGCCGCCTAATTAAATTTCTATTAATTAAGTTTAGTTGAGGCCATCTACTCTAGAAAAACAAGCAACTTGGGGGCAATGCTGTCATAAAAATGTAGCAAGTGCAATTGAGTCGTGGACGATTTTGTTATGGTATTTTTTACTGTTTCAAAATGAGACACAGAACTTGCGACCTTATTTTTCAAGGGTTGATGCTAATTAGTAAGAGTAAAAGCGTTTGGACAAATGATATTAAAGCTTATAGTAAAGATCAGAAATGTATTTGTTCGAATCAGTTATTACCTTGCTTTATTCCTTTTCGGCCGCAATGACTATTACCATGACAAAATAGTTCAGCGCACCAAATTTGATCCTTCCTATCCTCTAAAATTCAGCAGAATTCGTAAGCGCTACGAAAGAATGTCGGCTAAAGATAAGCGCAAAGAAAAAATGGGTCTTGGTCAGGCCTATTCAATTTTTTCCTATATTTTGGTTATTTTGGGATTGTGCTGGGTTTCCTTAAATACTTGGATGATTTACAATAATTTTTGGTCGAATTTAGATAAGCAGGTAAAATTTCAAAGCGGTGTAATCGAAAAAGCGGCAACTTCTTTATTTAGCGAAGTGGATAATTATCTAAATTATGTTGGCGATAAATTGCTTGAAATGCAAGGTGAGTCTAAGCGTAACTTGATTGCCGCTTTCTTAAAGAAAACCAAGAATAAGGATGTAACACAGCGCAATGCTTCATCTTGGATGAATATCAGTTTAGCTAATGATGATAATAAAATTATTGTTAACTCTAATGGTATTTTGAAAAATCCAATAACGATGTCTCCTTATTTTCCAATTGAAGAAGCCAAGAGCAAGAAAGCTTGGCGTTTAAAAATTGGGCAAAAAACTCATATTGAAAATGATCTGACTTCTTATGATATGCTGCCGGTGGCTTTGCGTATAGATTATGATGATTTGGTGACGATTGGAACTTTCATTGCTGAAGTACCGCTTTATGTAGTGCAAAGGCAAATTGATTGGGTGTTTGGTGATGAGGATATTTGCTATATTGTCGTTGATAAAAATTATGATCTTTTGGCCAATTCTGCTGATTTTATGCCGGAAGATTATGATAAAAATGGTTTGGAGGCCAAGCTTTATTTACGTGAAACTATAAGTCAATATTACGGAGCCAAGGAAGGATTTTTGCCTTTGCGTTTCAAGATGGGTGATTGCATGTTTGCGCATTTTCAACGTTCGGCGGAATATCCGGTGACGGCTTTGACTGGCTATTATGAAAAACGCGCTTTTGCTAATTTGCGCTATCAATTAATGATCTCGGTAGGCCAGGCTGTAGGCGCTTCAGCATTATTTATGTTTACGATTTACTTATTCAGGCGTATTAAAATCGGGCCATTCGTGCGTGAATTAATTAATGCGCGAGTTGCGGCAGAAGCGGCTTCTGTCGCTAAGAGTCAATTCTTGTCGAATATGAGCCATGAGCTTAGAACACCGATGAATGGTATTATCGGCATGAGTCAGGCGCTGCGCGAATCACCGAATTTACAGGATGAAGATTTGGATCAAGCTAATACGATTTATCGCTCGGCAGATGCGTTATTGCTGATTCTAAACGATATTTTAAATTTTGCTAAAATTGAGGCGCGTAAAATTGAAATTGAAAATATTAATTTTAACCTGCGGGACTTGGTGGAAGACGTTGCCGATTTAATGTCGCCGACCGCTAATAATAAAGGCTTGGAAGTAGTAACTCATCTTGCTAAAGATGTGCCGGAAGCTGTGATTGGCGATGCCGGGCGTATAAGGCAGGTTATGAATAATTTAGTGAATAATGCTATTAAATTTACCTACCATGGGCAAATCGTTATAGACATAGCATTAGCAAGATTTGAGCAAGGTATTCATTTTATTACTTTTAATATTAAAGATAGCGGTATTGGAATTTCTGAGGATAAATTGGGTTCGATGTTTCGAGTGTTTACGCAGGCCGACATGTCAACAACGCGTAAGTATGGTGGCACCGGTTTAGGTCTTTCAATTTGTAAAGAGCTTGTAGAGTTAATGGGCGGTGAGGTTGGTGTGACCAGTCAATTCGGGCAAGGTTCGAATTTCTGGTTTAGAATTCCGCTGACAAGAACTGAGGTTGGTGAGGATATTTATTTTACGCAAAAACAGGAAATTATCGGCAAAAAAGTTTTAGTAATTGAAAATAATAATGTGGTGGCGGAAGTTTTGGAAGAAACGCTTGATATTATGCAAGTATATCATGATCGCGCGTCCCGCAATAAATCTTATAAGGCATCTAATATTGAAAATGTTGCTCCAAGTGATATTGCGGCTTTAAATAAAATCATTTTAGAGAAATTTGACGGGCATGATGCAATTCTGCTAAGTCATAATATGCGTTATGGTGTTGATGCTATTGAAATTGCGAAGATGCTTCGGGCCAATGAAAAAACTGCCAAAACACCTATCGTATTATTAATTTCAGTGCAAAATAAATTGCGTTTTTCACAGGAGCAATTGAAAACTTTTGATCGTATTGTAATGCGTCCGGTCAAGCGCGACAGGCTATTGTTGGCTTTATTCTTTGTCTTTAATGTCACTTATTATGAAGAAGAAGGAATGCTGATAGAAAAAGGCGCCGTGAAGGAGGAAGTGCTTGAAACCAAGGGACTTAAGGTTTTGCTTTGCGAAGATAATGAAGTTAATTTGAAAGTTGCAACCACGATTTTAAAGCGTTTCGGTTTTGCTTTGGATGTCGCGGAAAATGGTCAGGAAGCAGTGAATAAATTTATGTATGTGGATTATGATATGATTTTAATGGATTGTATGATGCCGGTGATGGATGGCTATCAAGCTTCGCGCAAGATTCGTGAAATAGAAAAAGAGCGTGGCGTTATTAATCCGGTAGTAATTATTGCAATTACCGCTAATGCCGGTGAAGAGGATAGAAATAAGTGTTTAGCAAATGGGATGAATGATTTTATTGCAAAGCCGGTGAAGCGCGAAGCAATTGAAACAGCGCTGCAAAAGTGGATCGGAGCGCGCTAGATTTTTTTAGCAATTCTTAATCCTAAAACCAAAAATAAAATATTGCTGAAATAAACCAGTAATTGCGTGCCGCTTGGTTGATCGATATAGCCAAAGAATATGTGCAGGAATTTGCCGAAAATGCTGGTTTGTGAAAGTATTCCTGAAATGTCGAATATTGGATTGCCTAAGGCGGGGACTATGCCGGCGTTTATCCAAAAACCAATTCCCTGTGCGGCAATTCCGGATGCAAGAAAAACCAAAAGCCAAGTTGTAACTGAGAAAAAATATTTTCCGAAAGTTTTTAACATGCCGAAATAAAGCGCCATACCAACGGCACCGCCGCTTATTATGCCTATTGTTAAACCGAAAATTATTTCAAGAGTTGGTGTTGCCGCAACATAATAACTATAGGTAAAAAGTACAATTTCCGTGCCTTCGCGCAGAACTGATAAAAATACTACTACGAGCAAAATATAAAGCGGTTTTTTACCTTCGCGCACCGAATTACTAAGGCGCTTAAGCTCGCCGGAAATTGAACGGGCATGTTTTTGCATCCATAAAGTTGTCCATGAAATCATGAAGGCAGCGGCTAAAAGCAGCAGGCCGTTAAAAAATTCCTGACCCATGCCTTCAAGGCTTGCCGAAATTTTATCAGTAAAAAATGCCAGCAGGCAAGATGTCGCAAGACCAAGAGCCAAGCCGCTTGAAATCCATCTTAGGTGACCTTTAATATCTTTAGTTGCGGCACTAAGAATGCCGAGAATCAAGGCAATTTCCAAAATTTCGCGGAAAACCACGATTGCAATTTGCAGCATATTTAATAGAATTATTGATAATCTTTATCACTTTACGCTAGTTAATCATTCGTGCAACAAGATTTATCAATTTACGTCCATTATCCTTTCTGCAAATCGAAATGTCCTTATTGCGATTTTAATTCTCATGTGCGCGAGAATGTTGATTTTGCGGCATTTTTAGCAGCTTATGAAAGTGAATTGGATTTTTTTGCAAAGAAAATAGGTAACAGAAAAGTAAAAACTATTTTTTTCGGCGGAGGCACTCCGTCATTGATGCCGCTTCAATTGGTGGAAGGAATTCTAAAAAAAATTTCGCAGGTTTTTTCACTTGCTGAAAATTGTGAAATTACTTTAGAGGCTAATCCGACATCGTTTGAAGGTGCTAAATTCAAGGGTTTTCGCGATCTCGGCATAAATCGTTTATCGCTTGGAATTCAAGCTTTAAATGATGATGATTTAAAATTTTTAGGTCGTACGCATTCGGCGAAAGAAGCAATTTCGGTAATTGAAAATGCCGCAAAAATTTTTGAGAATTTTTCTTTTGATTTAATTTATGCAAGGCCAAAGCAAACTCTTGATTCATGGGCGCGCGAGCTGGAACAAGCTATGAATTTCGGTACAAAACATTTATCGCTTTATCAATTAACGATTGAAAAAGGTACAAAATTTTTTGCGCAATTTCAAAGGCAGGAATTTACGATGCCAAGTGAAGAATTGAGTGCGGAATTTTATGAATTAACTGAAAAAATCGCGCGTCAAAACGGTTTTAATTCTTATGAAATTTCTAATTACGCTAAAAAAAATCACGAGTGTAAACATAATTTAGTTTATTGGCAGGGTGGTGATTATATCGGCATTGGCGCGGGCGCGCATAGTAGAATAGGGGGTCTGACCCCTTTTAATTCACGACAAGCAATTATGATGATCCATGAACCGCTAAATTGGTTAAAAGAGGTGCAAAAATCCGGTGCGGGAATTCAAAATATTGATGATATTAATAGTGAAGAGTTGTTGCAGGAGTTGGTCTTAATGGGTTTGCGTTTGCAAGAAGGAATCAGTAATAAAATTTTCTTAAAATTTTTTAATAAAAATATTACTGAAATTTTTAATTTGGAAAAATTGCAAAATTTAGTGGAATTTGACGGAGAATTTTTGCGGATTGCGGATGATAAAAGAATTGTTGCGAATGCGGTGATCGAAAAGGTATTATTCAAAAGATGGGGATGAAGATTCTTGGCCTCTTGCCGGAATTAATTTGTTATCGTCTGTAGGTTGTGGATGCGGGGAAGGAATTTTTTCTGCCATATCCATGTAGGTTGGTGATGAAGTCGCTTGGCTTGTTGTTGCAAATAATTTGGTATCGTCTGTAGGTTGTGGATGTGGG
This sequence comes from uncultured Rhizobium sp., assembly GCA_964506725.1. Classification (GTDB taxonomy): domain Bacteria; phylum Pseudomonadota; class Alphaproteobacteria; order Rickettsiales; family UBA1997; genus UBA2645. Next base: position 25,352 of record CAZDLU010000009.1, on the reverse strand, counting down.
GAAGGAATTTTTTCTATCACATAAGTCGGTGGCAATGCTTTGGCTTCTGCAAATTCTTTGATATACTTAAATTCTTTTTCCAACTTTTTACTATCTCCTATATATTTATGGTTTTTGTATAAAGTTCCATAGGTCGGGTCTAAACAATAATTATCTTTTTCGATTTTAAAGCGAAATCCATTATGAGTTCTACTTAATTCCGTTCCTCTAAGTGAAAGCGCCGTTAATATTGTGTTAGTAAATTCGGAGCTTGCTATTTCGGGTTCTGAGGCAGGTCTTGAAAATATCGCTGATTTATTTTTTTCCAGAACTTGGCTTTTAAAGGTTTCAAAATTTTCTATGCCGGAAATATTCTCTTCTTTGCCAAGAATAATCATTTTTGCAGCCTGTCTGGCGCGGAATTTGGCTCCCATTGCAACAATTTCCGGACCATTTAGTTCATCGCTATATTTCCTTTTGGCTGCTTCTGCAAAACCTGATTTTGCAATATCTTCCATAACTTGCATGGCATAAACGCCGCAATCAGAAGTTTGATAGTCAGGATCAACTTCTAAACCCATCGCGGAATGTTTTTGGCCGGATTGGACATAGGGTTTGTGATAATTACATCCGTTGATATTTTCTATGCCAATCATTTGCAGAATTGGGATTATTTGTTCTTGTATTTGTTTCATGCCATATTCGGAAGAGGTTTGTGTGGCTGAATCAAAAAGATGAATATTGCAAGTCAAAGCACCATCAAGTATTTCTAAACCTAGAACCTGAAAATGCGCTCCGGAGTAAAATGGAAAAGCAATTTGCATTGGGAGGCCGGTTTTTGTACCATTTTTTATAATTTCTCTCATTATTGATTCGTTCATGGCCTTGGAAATCTCGTGCGTGGGAGTGCCGGGTTCTCCGAGCAAGACAGTGGCAATGCAAGAAGATATGGCAACTCCGCTGGCCTCCGGTAGGGTATTTCTAGCTAAAAATCTTACTACATCATCTTCATACTCTTGAGCATCATTAATTATAACTTCTATATCGGATAAATTAGCGGTTTGAACAATTGCATCTCTGCCTCTAAAGCTAAATTTTCTTTGTTGTTGTGGTGCTGGTGGAGCAAAGGAAGAGGTGTATGATACGCCTGCGGTTGCGCTTTTTGTAAAAGATGTTGGAAAAGAAGTGTTGCCAGTTGCTGAAGTTTTTATTGGTAGAGGAGGTGGAAGTATCGATGGAAGTGTTTTTAATGGTTTTGAGATCTCTACCTCAGAATCCGTATCGGATCCGGTAGGTGAGGACTTATCTGATTCGTGACCTATTGTAGAAAATAAACCTCTAGCAGTCGGTACTAACTCGTCCGCATAGGCTCCATATTCATCAAGTTCTCTGGTTGAATCATATGATTCAAAAGAATTATCGTTTGAGTGGTCTACTGTAGAAAATAAGGCGGCTACCATATCAGGTGTTGGTTTTGCTATAGGGCTAGCCCATATTTTATGCGGAGATCTTATAGTATCATGAATATGACTTCTTGAATGAACCGGAGGTGATGTCGCTAAATCTAATCCCTGAAATTCTAATCTATCAGGTTCTGAAATCGGAGAAGCAGGTGTAGGTAAACGCGTATCAATTCCTTGCGGCGCTTTTAAAGCTTGGCTGCTTCTTGAATGAACTAGTTTCTCGGAATCGTGAAGTTGGTGTCGTAAAGCTCTTAAACTATCTACTTCAGTTTGCAATTCAAGCTCTCTTGCTTTTACTGCTCTCAATTGATTTTGTAGTTCTGACATTTCTGTCTGACCATCATCTTTAGATTCCGTTATTCCGCTATCTTTTCCTATTTGTGATTGTAGGTCGGCTATTTGCGATTTTAAACTTTCTCTTTCAGCTTTAATCTCAGTAAGTTCTGATTTATGACTTTCTATAGTTGCTATTTGAGCCTCTAAAGCTTTTACCCTGTCTTTTTCTGCTTGTAATTGGGCATTTCCCGATTGTAATTCTTTTAACTTTTCTGCGAATTCTTTTCTTATTCTATCTTCGATTGCTTTTACTTGCGCCGGATCAACGTCTTTTGCGACTGTTATCGTACCGCCGGAAATTATAGTTCTTACTTCGCTTGGTAAATTGCCATCGATCAAACCCAAATGTAGATAAGGTATAAGTTTTAATCTTTGCTCCGGTGTAATTTGTATGGGATCTTTTGGGTTTTTCTCCATTTCGGCTAATTTGGCAAGAAGCTTTTCTGAGTTACTGCGATATTTTTCTATTTCTTCTTTTATGGCAGTATTTTCTGATTCTAATTCTTTTTTCTCAGCTTGTTTTTCTTTATATTCTGGTAGAGTGCTTACTATAGCAGAGTTAATTTCGTTTTCAATGTCCTTAACATGAGACTCTATCGCTCCTGCTCTTGCAGCTTCTTCCAATGAAACCACATCACTATCACTATTTGTCGGATCAACTAAACCACAAGCTTCTCGGAATATTTTTTCATCATCAGCTTGATATATCAAAGCTGCTCTTTCAAGTTTTTGAGCTATTATTTCTAAAAGCGAAGGGTTTTTACTTATTTCTTCTATGGTATTAAAAATACTAGTAGTTAATTGACTTATCTGCCCAGCAGCGGTGCGATCTAAAGGTGTATCTGTGGTAGATAAAATTTTTTTTAATTTTTCCGCAACGCTTTCATTGCTTAAAGGAAGTTTATTGGTACATGTTGCTGCTTTAAATCCATCTAATTTTGTTCTAGCTTCTTCAGCTATTTCTTGCATGCTTTTTGTAAAATCTGAGGTAAGTGCTTGAAGGCCGTCTATTGCACAGGTTTTGATTTTTTTATTAAACTCTTTAATTGCGGAGTCTATCTTTGGAAGTATGCTTTCTAGATGGAATATTTGGTGCAGTTCAGGTTTTTCTTTTACTACTATTTCTTCAATTTTGGAGGCCACACTTGCTTTTGCCAAAAGTTCTCTTAAGTCGCTTGCCCATGTGATAGGTTTAGTTGGTTTGGGGGTTATTTTTGAAATATAATCTTCTAAACTTTTAATAGCCTCTTCCTTAATTGTTATTTGCTGTCGGTCATCTATAATTTTAATATCAAAAAACTGTTCTATTGCTATGAATTCAGATCCGCCGCTGCCAGTAGTCAATCCAGGAATTTTCTTATAATTAACTATTTCTTTTATTCCGTGACTAAGTGCTGATATAGCTTTTTGTTTTGCTTCTTCTTCTGCTTCTGCTCGAGGATTTAATACTGTTTTTAATTCTTTCAATTTTTCTGCCACGCGCAGCGTAAATGGTTTTTCTTTTACCGGATCATTATCTAATAATGGATTCTCAATGACTGATTGAACAGAAAGTTCGTTTTTTTTCTTTTTTAATTCTTCTTTGACTGTTTCTATAATTTTAGCTTTGAAAGGCGTAAATAATTCTATTATTCTCTCTTGCGTTTTGGCTACATTTTTTCTTAACAACTCATGTAACTCAATATTAGATTTCCTTTTTCCACTTTCAGTAAACAAATCATCTTTTTGGTCCCATAAAGGTTTTAATATAGGGGCGGCTGTTTTATAAGTTGGTAGGTTAAAAATTGCATCAAGTGCTTCTTGTTTAATGCTTAGATCATTCTCATCTCGAAACTTTGGTAATTCTGGCGCTAGTTCTTCTTCAGCTTTGCTAATTTCGCCGGGCAAACGTGACTGACGAGTTGTTAAATCTTTTTCTTCTTTTAACTTAAGTTTTAAATTTACTGCGTTTTGTTCATATAGTGCATATCGTGTTTTTTCTTCTTCCAAAGATTCTTTTGTGCTAGATAGCTCTGCTTCAAATTTAAGCTTTGTAGTTATGTCATCGTCTGTTGCTTTAGATAATCTTTTATCCAAAACTTCAGCCTGTGATGCTAACGTTTCAATTGTTTTTTTTGATTCTATCAATTTATCTTTTTCTAACGATACTACTTCTTCTAACTCTATAACGAATCTTTTTGTTTGCTGGATTCTTGTCGGTATATCTTCTAAGTCTTTTTTAAGTTTTGTAACTTTATCTTGAGCGATTATAATTCTTGAATTTATTCTTTTTTGAGCATCTTGTTTATTTTTTAATTCTTCCTTAAAAGCTTCATCAAGTGTTTTAAGATTAACAGCAGCATCTTGATAAATCCTACTATTTTCATCAAATAAAACATCTTTTTTATCCCAAATTCCCGATTCAATTAACCAGCCGTTTCCTTCTTTTCGTATAGCAGCTATAGCCTCTATTTCTTCCATATCTCTATAGCGTTTAATAAAGGAAGGGTTCGAAAGTACTTTTAAACGTGTGGTAACGGAAATTTTCTTTATAAGAAATATTGGTAGTGATTCGAACCTTTCCTTAAATGCTTGATAGAGTTCAACCTCATCTTTAGTTATTCCTGATTTTAAATATTCAAACTTGCTATCTTTTCCCCATGCAGCATAAAGGCAGCTTTGTTCGTACGCTTTCTGCAAGTCAGGAGATAGCAGCAATTTTTCTATTGTTAACAAATCAATGTCAATTTCATAATCTTTTTTTAATTGAGTTTGTACTGCTGCATCTTGGCTTTCGGCTTTGTAAGTATTGATGTAATCAACAGCAACGACAAAGCGTGTTAAAATATCCTTTAAATGATTTTCAGCTTTTGGTGTTTGAATAGGAAGTGGTGGAGGCATCACGGGTTGCGGTGCGGCTGCTACAGCGCTAGCTTTTGCAATAGAGGTGGAAGGAACTAATCCGCCCGGAGGTGGCAGTACCGAGATTGGCGTGGGTGCTGCAGCTGTAGCAGTAACGTCACCTGAAGCTGATTTATTTAACTCATCAATTTTTTCGGGTTTTAAAGTGATCGTTACTTTGTTGTCATCAGAGATTGCAATGTTAAAAAACTTATCACCATTTACTATTTCAAATTGACCATTTTTTCCATTAGTTAATCCCGGAATTTCTTTGTAATTAGGGATTTGTTTTATTGCTTCATTTAATTTTTCTGTAACCTTCCTTTCTTTTGATGCTGTATTTGGAAGGACTTTCACGTTTATTTTTCCAACTAATCCTTCTGGCGCTAATACATCACTTGAAGTTTTTCTTAATTCCGTTACCCATTTGCAATCAGAAACGGGTGGAGGCGCCGCAGCTGATACGGCCGTAGATGCCGCGGTCGCATCAGAATCTTTACTGCCAGATGCCATTGTTTTATTTAACTCGCTAATAGCATCTTCTTTAATGGTTACACGTGGTTTTTTATCAATAATTTCAATATTAAAAAAATTCTCTACTGTTACAATTTTTCTTCCTTTAAATCCTACGGTTGTTAATCCAGGAATGTTTAAGTAATCAATTATTTTTTCTATTCCTTCAGTTTGAATTATTGATTTAATATTTTGCTTTGCTCTTTCTTCTCCTCCGTCAAACACTTTTACGGCCTTAATTTTTGTCATAATCTCATTTTCTTCCGCCACAACAGCTCTTAAATCTTGCGCCCATTTGCAATCAGAAACGGGTGGAGGCGCCGCAGCTGATACGGCCGTAGATGCCGCGGTCGCATCAGAATCTTTACCGCCCGGTGCCATTGTTTTATTTAACTCGCTAATAGCATCTTCTTTAATGGTTACACGTCCTTCCTTACCAACAACTTCAATATTAAAAAAATTCTCTACCGCTATAACTTTTGTTCCTCTCTTAAATCCTTCCTTTGTTAATCCCGGAACTTCTAAGAAAGTAGGTACTTTTTCTTTTACTTTATTTTGAAGTTTAGTTAGGATGAGCATTTTTGTTCTTTGTTGTGCTGCTGCTATATCATCTGCTGAGGCATCTGGTGCATGCATTACTTTAGTAACAAAGTTTTCTTCCGCCACAACAGCTCTTAGATCTTGCGCCAATTCGCAATCAGAAGTTGGAGTAGAAGCTGCTGCATAACCTACAGCGGCCGGAGCGATACTTTCATCTTCTCCTCCGGCCCCGCCACGAGCAGCACCGCTTGTTTTCATTCCGGCAACAAGTTTTTCTGAAGCTTCAAGACGTTGCTGTTTGGTAGGAACAATAGCTTTATCGATAATGCTGTACGTGCAAAATTCTGCTAAACTTTTGCCTTTAATAATTTCGGCAACTGTTGTTAAGAATTCTGTTTCTGTATCAGTTAATTCAAAAAGAGGTGGTTTTGAGGTTGCAGGTTTTACCGCTGTTAAAACTGAAGCTTCAGTAGGTGCAGCAGCGTCCTCTGTCGGTAATGATTTTAATTTTTCCTCGGATAGTTTGACTTTTTTATCAGAGGTAACAGTAAACCATTCTATAAATTTATCTCTATCTTCATCGCCGCCTGAAAAAATCGTTGATTTTAATGCTGCAAATTCAGCATTAGTTTTCGCTTCATCTAAGAACTTTTGGTAAATCTGGCCTTTTATAATCATGAGTCCGGATTTTGTATTCAACCCTTGATTCAAAAACTCCTCAATCTCTCTTAACGTCTCTTCCTTAGTTTTAGGTTTGCTTGCCACTGCTGCTGGCTCTTCTGCCACCGGTTCTGAGCCTTCCGGTAAAACTGATTTTATAATTTTTTCTAATTCAGCAAATCCATCTGTGGTTGCCGGATTAGGAAAAAGTGGCATTTTTTTATCTTTTCGAGATTGATTTCGCCTCGTAAGAAAAGCTTGCAATCTTTCAAGCGGTGCCAGCGGTGTTTTTAAAACATCCTTTGCTTCTGCTGCTTTTTTCTTTCTTTCTTCTTTTTGAGTTTGAATTGTATTTTCTAATGGTCGTAAATCAACGGTATCGGAATTTATAATTATTTTAGATGCTGCTTCTTCCGTGTCGGATTTTAATGCTTCTAGCTCATCATAAATTGTTCTTAATAGATAAGAGGCCTGTTCAATTTCGCGAATTGCTGCTGAGGTCGTTGCTAAGACAGTAGGTCTATAGCGCTTATCACTTTGATAAGAATCGAAGACCTTAGGTTTAGTGCCTATTTTAGTTTTATTTACATACTGTGAGAGGGTAGGGAGTGTAACCATTTCCAAATTTGGTGGAGCTAACGAGATTCGAACTCGTGACCTTTTGCATGCCATGCAAACGCGCTACCAACTGCGCTATAGCCCCAAAGATTAAACAAAGAACCGAGACTTTTCTAGACCGGGATTCGCTCTCGCTCATGCCCGCTCTTTGCTAAAAATGATCGTTAAGATCATTTTTTCAGCTGAGCTGCCGCAACCAGCCTGCGCTATAGCCCCAATTGATTATAGGTTGTTGTTACCCGGCACATGTCGGGGTGCGGTACCTGGACTAAATGATTGAAAATTTAATGTAAGCGTGGATCATATCAAATTCAAGTGAAGTTTCAACAAATTTTCTTTCAAGGTAAATGAATTTTTCTCAATTGCAAAAAAAAGCTAAATTACGTTTGCTTGAAATGCATTATGAGGCGAAAGTCGGTCATATTGGCGGAAACCTGTCTGCTCTTGATTCCATGCTTTATTTACACCATTTTATTTTGCAGGAAAATGATCAATTTATTTTGTCTAAGGGACATGCCGCGGGTTCTTTATATGTTGCTTTATGGTCGATTGGAAAAATCTCTGATGCGGAATTAAAAACTTTTCACGGCGAAAAAACCAAACTTGCCGGACATCCTGTTGCTGATTTTAGAAGGCAAATTCCATTTGCCACCGGAAGTTTGGGACATGGTCTTGGACTTGCGTGCGGCGTGGCTTTGGGCAATAAATTGCAAAATAAAAACGGCCGAGTTTTTTGTTTGATGTCTGATGGCGAATGGCAGGAAGGCAGTAATTTTGAGTCTTTGGTTTTTTTAAATCATAATCAATTAAAGGTAACAATTCTTGTTGATTGTAACGGAATTCAAGGTTTTGGAAGCACAAAAGACGTGGCCTCTCAGGATATTAATTTTCTAGAAAAAATATTTTTGCAGTTTGATTTTGATGTAAAAATTATTAACGGACATGACGAAAGTGAATTGCACGAAGCCTTAAAAGGCCAGGGAGCAAAGCCAAAAATAATTCTGATGAAAACCAAAAAAGGCAAGGGCATTTCTTTTATGGAAGATAAGGTTGAGTGGCATTATTTGCCGCTTGATGAGGAGTTGTATTTAAAAGTTATTGAAGAACTTAAGGCAAACTCATAGTCACCCTGAGGTCAGTCGAGGGGTATGTTTACTACGAGTGCAAACACACCCTTCGACTGACCTCAGGGTGACTATGAGTGGTTATAAAAAACCTATGAGAAAAATATTCTGTAACGAATTAATAAAAAAATTCCGAAAAGAAAAATTCGTTTTCTTAACCGGCGATCTTGGCTTCAACGCGCTTGAGCCTTTGCGCTATGTGATGGGTGAATATTTTATTAATGCCGGAATTGCCGAACAAAATATGGTTTCAACAGCCGCTGGAATTGCTAAAACGGGGATTCCGGCAATAGTTTATAGCATTGCGCCTTTTGTCTATGCCCGTCCGTTTGAACAAATCAGAAACGATATTTGTCTACATAATTTACCGGTAACAATTATCGGCAATGGTGGTGGTTACGGTTATGGCGTTATGGGCGCAACGCATCACGGCCTTGAAGATTACGGATCGCTTTTGACTTTGCAAAATATGCATATTTTTGTACCGGTTTTTGCAAATGATATTTCCGCGATGCTTGATCGCGCCTTGATTCGCAAGGCTCCAAGCTATATGCGTTTGGGTTTGGTAGAAGGTGAGTACGAAGAAAAATATTCGGTTTGGAGACAAATTCTAGACGGCGAAAACGGCGCGGTAATTGTTTTTGGTAGTATTGCCGGAAAATTACTGGGTGATTTTCGAAAAGAAACAAAGCTCAAACGCCCGGCAATTTGGCTGCTTAGTGAGTTACCGTTAAAAGAAGAATTGCCCGATGATTTTAAAAATTTAGAAAAATTATGCGTGGTGGAAGAACACGTCGAACAAGGTTCGGTAGCGCAAATTTTGGCTTTGGAATTAGTGAAAAAAAATATTATGCCAAAAAAGTTTGCCAATTTTTGTGCTAAAGGTTATGTTTCCGGGTTCTACGGTTCGCAGGCTTTTCATCGTGAGGAATGTGGTTTGACAAAGGAAAAAATTTTAGAATGGTTGAAATAACAAACAAAATAACAAAGTTAAAAGGCCCCATCCTAGTCCTTGGAGCCAGTGGTTTTATAGGTGCAAACCTGTTGCGTCTGTTGCTTGCTACGCGTAACGATATTTATGCAACGTCCTCGCACCAAGGAAATTGGCGGCTTGAAGGCATTGATGAAAAGCATATTTTTTGCGGCGATTTATTAAAAGAAGAAAATTTAAAAAAACTTTTAGACGAAGTAAAACCAAAAACCGTTTTTAATTGTATAGCTTACGGAGCTTACTCTTTCCAAGATGAAATCGATTTAATCTACAAAACAAATATTAATTTTACCGTCAATTTAATCGAAGAATTATCCAAGCGCGACATTGATTGTTTTATCAATGCCGGAAGTTCTTCGGAGTATGGAGATAAA
>CAZDLU010000009.1:0-15864 GCA_964506725.1 uncultured Rhizobium sp. | reverse complement strand
AGATAAAGGCGCGGCACCACTTGAAGATGAATCGGCAAATGCCAATAGTCATTATTCGGTGACAAAATCTGCGGTGGCAAATTTGATTTATTTTTACGGTAAGAAAAAAAACATGAAGGCTGCCAACCTGCGTTTTTACTCGGTTTATGGGCCATTCGAGGATTCTTCGCGCTTGATTCCTCAATTGATTTTACAAGGGCAAAAAAATAAATTTCCGCCCTTGGTTGATGCCGAAATTTCACGTGATTTTGTCTATGTTGAAGATGCTTGTGAAGCCTTTATTGATGCGGCCTTAAGCTTAAAAGAAAAAAATTATGGCGAGTCATTTAATATAGGTTCCGAGAAAAAAACTACGATTGCTGAAATTGCTGATTTGATAAAAGAAATTTTTAACATAAAAGAATCACCGAAATTTGAAGCCAAACCGCGTTTGTGGGATATTAAAAACTGGTTTGCTAATAGTGCTAAGGCTCTTGAAATTATTGAGTGGAAAGCTAAAACGAATTTACGTAACGGTTTATTAAAAACTTCTAACTGGATAAAAAACAATCCAAATTACGGCACGCAAATTTCTACCAAAAAACCGCTTGATGATCTGGACAAAAAATTCAGCGTATCAGCTATTGTGGCTTGTTACAAGGACGCTGAGGCTATTCCTGAAATGTATGAGCGCCTTACCAAAATATTCCAAAAAATAAAATGTGATTACGAAATTATTTTTGTAAATGATAATTCGCCCGATAATTGTGAAGAAATTATAGCCGCTCTAAGCGCTAGAGATTCAAAGGTTATCGGTATTAATCATTCGCGCAATTTTGGTTCGCAAGCAGCTTTTAAAAGTGGTTTGGAAATTGCTGAAAAAAATTCCTGTGTCTTGATGGATGGCGATTTACAAGATCCGCCGGAGATGATTGAAGATTTTGTAAAAAAATGGAAAGGCGGTTTTGAAGTAGTTTACGGGCATCGCATAAGCCGCGAAGCCCCGTTTTACATGCGTTGTTTCTATAAATTATTTTATCGGATTTTTTCGGCATTTTCTTATGTTCCGATTCCGAAAGATGCCGGTGACTTCGCGCTCATGGACAAGAAAGTTGTTGAATGTTTATTAAAATTTCCGGAACGCGATTTATTTTTGCGCGGCATGCGCGCTTACGCCGGCTTTAAGCAAGTGGGAGTTGATTACATAAGGCCGGAAAGAAAATTCGGCCGCACTACAAATAACTTATTTAAAAATATCGGCTGGGCCAAAAAAGGCATTTTTTCTTTTAGTTATGTGCCGCTAAATATGCTGAGCGCCTTTGGATGGCTTATGCTAATCACTTCTTTTGTTTTAATGACAATTCAAATTATTGCTAAAATTTTATTTCCCGAATCAGCACCGCACGGCGTTACTACCACTTTAATTTTAGTAACTTTTTTCGGTTCTCTAAATCTTTTTGCCATCAGTATTTTAGGCGAATATATCGCCAAAATTTTTGAAGAAGTAAAAGCGCGCCCGCATTTTGTAAGGCGCTCAATTGTAAGGCGGGGCAGATATGATTGAACGCAATTGTCCGATTTGCAACATAAAAAGTCAGCATCTTTACCGTGAGGAAAATTTTTCTTTAGAAAAATTAAATGCCTTTAGTTTTTCGTCACGCAAGGAACCAGAGCCTTTTAACTTGCGTTTATTTTTGTGTGAAAATTGTGATTTGATTTATGCTAATCCGATTTTAGAAATTAAGAAATTAAAAGATGAATATGCCGCGGCATCATTTGATAGTAGTGCGGAAGAGACTTATGCGGCAAAAACTTATACAAAATATTTGCCAAAAAATTTTAACTCCGCTCTTGATATAGGTTGTGGTGGCGGCAAATTTTTAGAAGAATTAAAGGCGAGGGGAATCCAAGATTTGTGCGGATTAGAGCCCTCTTATGCGGCAATTGCTTGTGCCCAACCGGAGATAAAAAAATTTATTATCGCAGATTTTTTTAACAAAAATTTAATAGATAGAAAATTCGATTTAATCAGCTGCTTCCAAACTTTCGAACATGTCACCGATCCTTTAGAATTAAGCCATGAAGCTTATTCACTATTAAATGAAAAAGGTAAATTTTTTGTGGTCACGCATAATTTTCGTGGATTGGTAAATAAAATTTTAGGAAAAAAATCACCGATTTATGATATCGAACATATGCAACTTTTTTCCCCAAAAAGTCTTCATAGAACCTTAAGACAGGCAGGTTTTCGCGATATTAAAATTTTTACAATTACCAATAAATATCCGCTTTCTTACTGGATAAAACTACTGCCGAAATTTCCTTTTAAAAAACAGATTTATAATTTAAGTAAAAAAATAAATTTTCCGCTTTCTTTTAGTGTGGGAAATATCGCGGCGATTGCGGTGAAGTAAAAAAGGGGTCAGACCCCTTTACTTACAAAATAATTTTGATATAATTTTTAAAAACTATGAATAAGCTTTCATTTCAGCATCTTCTCGAAGCCTCTCAAATCAAGGATAGCGATCTTCAGCAATTAATTTCTTTAGCTGAAAAATATCGCAAGCAAGGTCATCAAAAAACTTTTAGTGATGGTGAATGCCGCGGTAAAATTTTAGCGCCGCTTTTCTTCGAGCCAAGCACCAGAACGCGTCTATCTTTCGAATCAGCAATGACAAGACTTGGCGGTCAAGTGATAACTTTAGAAAATGGCGATTCCGCTTCGACAAAAAAAGGCGAAACGCTTTCTGACACCGGACGCATGGTGAGCAATTATGCTGACATAATTGTAATGAGACACCCGCAAAACGGCTCGGTTGCCGAGTTGGCAAAGTATGCTACAATTCCTGTTATTAATGCCGGAGACGGAACGAATCAACATCCAACCCAAGCTTTAACTGATATATACACAATTTTCTGCGAGAAAAAAAGATTAAATAATTTAAAAATCGGCATTGTTGGCGATATGAAATATGGCCGCACCGTGCATTCGCTTTTGACTTTGCTAAGTCGCAATTTGAACAATGAATTTACGCTGATTTCGCATCCTTCTTTGGCTCTTGAAGAAGAAAAAATAAAGGCTTTCGAGGCAAATGGTTGCAAGATAAAATCCTCAGATAATTTAGAAGAATCAGTAAAAGATTTAGATATAATTTACACTACCAGAGTTCAACAAGAACGCTTTCTTGATTTGGTAGAATATGAAAAAGTAAAAAATATTTTCTGCATAAATAAGAAAATCTTATCTCACGCCAAAGACGATGTAATTATAATGCATCCACTGCCGCGTACTTATGAAATTGATCCCGAAATTGATGAATTGCCGCAGGCAAAATATTTTGTGCAGGCCAATTATGCGGTTTATATAAGGATGGCTTTGCTGGCGTTGATTTAGGTGCTCAAGTGCTCGGGTGCTCAGGTGCTCGGGCTTTAGGTTGAAACTACTACAACAACATAGCCCGAGCACCAGCGAAGTGCGAGCACCCGAGCACCCGAGCACTTTTCCCCTTGACTCTCGCATACTTTAAAAATAAAATAAAACTCCGAGCCAACCCCCGGCTCAAAAAAGCAATTCTAATTAAAATAATATGAGCAAAGCAAAAACGCCTTCCGATATTCTTGACATTATCAAAAATAACGACATTAAGTTCGTTGATTTCCGTTTTTCCGATTATCGCGGAAAATGGTTACATATTTCATATTGCTTTGACGCTGTTGGAGAAGAAGAGTTAACTAAAGGTGTGGCGTTTGATGGTTCTTCGGTTCCGGCTTGGAAAGAAATTAATGAATCAGACATGATTTTAATGCCGCAACTTGATTCGGCTTTTATTGATCCATTCATGGTTGCTCCGACTTTGGTTTTGATTTGCGATGTTATTGAGCCAACTGACAATAAAGGTTACGAGCGCGATCCGCGAAATACGGCTAAAAAAGCTGAAGAATATTTAAGAAATAGCGGAATTGGCGATGTGGCTTATTTTGGGCCTGAACCGGAATTTTTTATTTTTGACGATGTACGTTTTAAAGTTAGCTCGCATGAAAATTCTATTGCAATTGATGCTGACGAAGCTCCGCACAATTCTTCTAAAAAAATTGAAGGCGGAAATTTAGCGCGCAGATCACAAGTTAAAGGTGCTTATTTCGACCTACTGCCGCTTGATGGTGCGCAAGATTTACGTTCGGAAATGGCGGAAACAATGCGTCAAGTTGGTCTTGTTCCAACCTTGCATCATCACGAAGTGGCAACGGCACAATCAGAAATCGGTTTTAAATATGATACTTTGACTAAAACTGCCGATAATGTGCAAAAAGCAAAATATGTGATTAATAACGTATGCCAAGCTTATGGCAAAACTGCGACTTTCATGCCGAAACCGATTTTTGCTGATAACGGTTCTGGCATGCACGTGCATCAATCAATTTGGAAAAATGGTAAAAATCTTTTCATCGGAAATGAACATGCCGGGCTTTCTGAACTGGCACTTTACTATATCGGTGGCATTATTCATCATGCGCGCGCTATTAATGCTTTTTCAAATGCTACAACTAACAGCTACAAACGCTTGGTTCCTGGCTTTGAAGCGCCGGTACTTTTGGCTTACTCGCCGAAAAACCGCTCGGCTTCAATTCGTATTCCAAATGTTACTAACGAAAATGGTCGCAGAATCGAAGCGCGTTTCCCTGATCCGGCTTCAAATCCTTATTTAACTTTTGCCGCGCTTTTAATGGCCGGTCTTGATGGTATTAAAAATAAAATACATCCGGGAGAACCGAAAAATAAGGATCTATACCATTTGCCGGAAAAAGAATTGAAAAAAATCCCGACAGTAGCGCGTTCTCTGCGTGATGCTTTGGCGGCTTTGGATAAAGACCGTGATTTCTTGCTTGCGGGCGGCGTATTTACTAACGAGCAAATTGATGCTTACATTGCCTTGAAAACGGCTGAAGTAGAACGCTACGAACAAATTCCGCATCCGGTTGAATTTGAAATGTATTATAATAATTAAGTCATAGGCTGACCCCTCACTGCCAGATTGAGGTACGCCGAAAACGACCGTTAAGGTCGTTTTCTCCCGCTCCCCTTGAGGGAGAGGGTCAGGGTGAGGGGTCAGCGAGGTAAAAGTTTTTCTCTTTAAATTAAATGAAACTCAAAGCAAATAAAAACGTCGATTCTGTCTTATGTTTTGCCGACGGTACTTATTTTTTCGGTAAGGGAATTGGCAAAAAGGGCAAAACAATTGGCGAAATTTGCTTTAACACAGCAATTACCGGCTATCAAGAAATTTTAACCGATCCATCTTATGCCGGCCAAATCATAACTTTTACCTTCCCGCATATTGGTAATGTTGGCTGCAACAATGATGACAACGAAGCCAAAAAACCATTTTGTTCTGGCCTAGTAATTCGCGATGATATTACTGAGGCTTCAAATTTCAGAAGCAAAACCGGACTTAACGCTTGGTTGATAAAAAATAAATTAAGCGGAATTTGCAATATCGATACGCGCGCTGTTACTAAATATATTAGAATTAAGGGTGCGGGAAACGCCATAATTCAATATGCCAAGCAGGGTGAAGAAATCGATACGCAAAAATTAATGGCAAAAATCAGCAACTTGCCGGATTTAAATGGCGCTGAACTTTGCTCGAAAGTTTCAACGGCGAAGCCTTATAAATGGAAGAGCAAAACTATTGCTTTGGCTAAGGTCGAAAAAGAAAAACCGAAATACAAATATAAAGTTGTAGTGATGGATTTCGGGGTAAAAGAAAATATTTTAAATTGTCTTTCCGACCATGGTTTTGAAGTAACTGTGGTACCTGCCAAATCTTCTTTTAAAACAATTGAAAAATATAAACCGGACGGTGTCTTTTTATCAAATGGCCCGGGAGATCCGCTT
Organism: uncultured Rhizobium sp.; assembly: GCA_964506725.1. Classification (GTDB taxonomy): domain Bacteria; phylum Pseudomonadota; class Alphaproteobacteria; order Rickettsiales; family UBA1997; genus UBA2645. The sequence continues at coordinate 9,989 of CAZDLU010000009.1, read as the reverse complement.
GCGACCTCTAAATATGCGGCGCCGGTAATTAAAGAAATTCTTGCAAAAAATATTCCTACTTTTGGAATTTGCATGGGTCATCAATTGCTTTCAATTGCATGCGGCGTTACCACAACCAAGATGTTTCAAGGACATCGCGGAGCCAATCAACCGGTGAAAAATTTGCTCAACGGTAAAGTTGAAATTACCAGCCAAAATCACGGTTTTTCGGTGCCGCATGAAAATCTGCCCAAAAATATTGAAGTTACTCATCTCTCGCTTTTTGACAATACGATCGAAGGCATGCGCTTAAAGGATCGCCCGGCATTTTCAGTACAATATCATCCTGAAAGTTCGCCTGGTCCGCATGATAGTCGTTATTTGTTTAAGCAGTTTGCGGAGTTGATTGCGAAGAATAAGAAGAAAAGTGCTTAAGTGCTTAAGGGGTTTTCAGTTTGCTTAAGCACTAGCGCGTAGCGCGAAAGCACCTAAGCACTTAAATAATTAATCAGTAATGCCAAAGCTAAACGTAAAATCAATCCTAGTAATCGGCTCCGGCCCAATCGTCATCGGGCAAGCCTGTGAATTTGACTATTCGGGAACTCAAGCCTGTAAAGTTTTAAAAGCCGAAGGCTATCGCGTGATTCTGGTTAATTCTAATCCGGCGACGATTATGACCGATCATGCTACGGCGGACGCGACTTACATCGAACCAATCACTCCGGAAACTGTTGAAAAAATTATTGAAAAGGAAAGGCCTGATGCAATTTTGCCAACTGTTGGTGGGCAGACTGCGCTCAACTGCGCCTTAGCTTTGAATAAGATGGGTGTTTTAAAAAAATATAATGTTTTGATGATCGGGGCAAATCCCGAAGCAATTGAAAAAGCCGAAGATCGCAGTAAATTCAATGCCGCGATGAAAAAAATCGGTTTGGAAGTTCCGAAAAACGCCGTGGTAAAATCGCTTGATGAAGCTCTTAAGGCCTTGAAAACAATAGGTTTGCCGGCAATTATTCGCCCGTCATTTACCATGGGTGGTTCTGGTGGCGGAATTGCTAGCACCAAAGAAGAATTTATCGAAATTGTTTCTTACGGCCTTGATTTATCGCCGACGCACGAAGTTTTGATTGATGAATCAATCGTTGGTTGGAAAGAATATGAAATGGAAGTTATCCGCGATAAAAATGACAATGCCATCATCATTTGCTCGATTGAAAATGTTGATCCGATGGGTGTTCATACCGGAGACTCGATCACTGTAGCGCCGGCGCTAACTTTGACGGACAAGGAATATCAAAAAATGCGCGATGCTTCAATTGCGGTGTTGCGTGAAATCGGTGTTGAAACCGGTGGTTCTAACGTACAATTTGCGGTGAATCCGAAAGACGGGCGTTTGGTGGTAATTGAGATGAACCCCAGAGTCTCTAGGTCTTCCGCGCTTGCTTCAAAAGCAACCGGTTTTCCAATCGCCAAAGTCGCAGCAAAATTAGCGGTTGGTTACACTTTAGACGAGATTCAAAATGACATCACCAAAGTTACTCCTGCTTCATTCGAGCCGACAATCGATTATGTCGTAACAAAAATTCCAAGATTTACTTTCGAAAAATTTAATGAAGCCAAGCCTACGCTTTCTAGTGCGATGCGCTCTGTTGGTGAAGCGATGTCGATCGGTCGCTCTTTTGCGGAAAGTGTGCAAAAAGCTTTATACTCGATGGAAGTAGGATTGACGGGCTTTAACGAACCAAAAATTAACGGCGTAAGCAAGAAAAATACTTTAGCGCAAAATCAGAAAATTATTAAAGCAGCCTTGAAAGAGTTGGTTCCGGATCGTTTGCTATTGATTGCGCAAGCTTTACGTTACAAAATTTCCGTTGCTGAAATTTGCAAAATTTCGCATTACGATGCTTGGTTCGTACGTGAAATTGAAAAAATTATAAAGGTTGAAGAAACTTTGAAACGCAAGGGTTTGCCGAAAGATAAATTTGGTTTATTGCAATTGAAAAAAATGGGTTTTTCTGATGAAAGACTTGCGGAATTGACTAAGAAAAAAGTTGCGGATGTTAGAAAATTGCGCGAAAAATTAAATGTGCGTCCGGTATTTAAAACGGTTGATACTTGCTCGGCAGAATTTGCTTCGGCTACACCTTACATGTATTCTTGCTATGAGGGCAACGGCATCAACGAGCCGGAATGCGAAGCTAATCCAAGTGCTAAAAATAAAGTGGTAATTTTAGGTGGCGGGCCGAACCGAATCGGGCAGGGCATCGAGTTTGATTATGCTTGCGTGCATGCAGCATTTACGCTGTCTGATGCCGGTTATGAAACAATCATGATTAATTGTAATCCCGAAACCGTTTCAACTGACTATGACACGTCAGACCGCTTGTACTTTGAGCCGATGACACCGGAACACGTTATTGAAGTTATCAAAAAAGAACAACAAAACGGCAAGCTAGTTGGCGTAATTGTGCAGTTCGGTGGCCAAACTTCGCTGAAACTAGCCAAACATATTAATGCTGCGGGAATCCCGATTATCGGCACTTCTTTTGATAAAATTGATTTGGCCGAAGATCGCGAACGCTTCCAGCACTTGCTTTCCGACATCGGTTTAACGCAACCGCAAAATACAATTTGTCATAAATTAGAAGAAATTTCTAAAGCAATTACTAAAGTCGGATATCCGGTAGTTATAAGGCCGAGTAACGTGCTTGGCGGTCGCGCTATGGAAGTTGTGCATCATGCCGAAGGTTTAAAAAAATATTTAGAACGTCACGGACGCTTTATTTTAGATGGTCCGATCCTGGTTGATAAATTTTTGGAAGATGCCATTGAAATTGATGTTGATGCTTTGGCCGATGGCAAAGATGTTTTTGTGGCAGGAATTATGCAACATATCGAAGAGGCAGGCATTCACTCGGGCGATTCGGCCTGTAGCTTGCCGCCATATTCTTTGTCGCAAGAAATGATCGCAGAAGTTAAAGCGGCAACGATCAAACTGGCGCGCGCCATTGAGGTTGTTGGGCTGATGAATGTACAATTTGCCATTAAAGACGGCAAACTTTATGTAATTGAAGTTAATCCACGCGCTTCAAGAACGGTGCCGTTTGTTGCCAAAGCAACAGGCATCAATATCGCCAAGATTGCTTCGCTTTTGATGGTTGGCAAAAAATTGGCAAGTTTTGATTTGGAAAAATCGAAAAATTACAGCAAAAATTATTATTCGGTAAAAGAGGTGGTGTTCCCATTCGCGCGCTTCGGCAATGTTGATACGATTTTGGGCCCGGAAATGAAATCAACCGGCGAAGTGATGGGAATTGATAAAAGTTTCGAGATGGCATTTTTGAAAGCGCAACTCGCTGTAGGAAATAAAATCAACGATCGCGGCAATGTTTTTATTTCGGTGGCAGATGCCGATAAAAGCAATAAATTAATTAAAATTGCTAAACAGTTGCAGGATTTGGGCCTTGCGATATACGCCACTAAAGGCACCGCGAAATTTTTTGGCGAAAATGGCGTAAAATCAATCATCGTTAAAAAAGAAGATGAAGGTTCTGGTAACGTGGTTGACATGATTAAAGAAAGAAAATTTGATGTGGTAATTAATACCACGCGCGGCACAGAATCAATCGGCAAAAGTTTCAATTTGCGCCGTAGCGCTTTGATGAATCGCGTATTTTATATTACGACAATTGAAGCAACAAAATGCTTTGCTGATGCGGCTGCAAGGTTGCGCCAGGATAAGGATTATGAGGTTTTTGCGATTCAGCAGCTTTAGTTTACTCGGTGTCATGCTGAGGCTGTCGAAGCATGTGTGTGTATTTCGAATTCAAACACATGCTTCGACAGGCTCAGCATGACACCGAAATGTTTTTAAAAAATGTCCAACATAAAAATCACCTTCCCAGACAATTCAATCCGCGAGTTCCCGCAAGGCACAACCGGCGCGGAAATTGCTAAATCAATTTCGATTTCACTCGCCAAAGTTGCACTCGCAATCCGAGTAAATGCTGAACTTCGCGACCTTTCACGCGTAATTGAAAATGATGCCAAAATCGAAATCATTACTCCAAAATCCGGCAAAGATGCCTTGGAAATTATTCGTCACGATGCGGCACATATCCTTGCCGAAGCAGTAAAGGAGCTATTCCCGGAAACACAAGTTACAATCGGGCCTGCTATTGAAAATGGATTTTATTATGATTTTTCGCGCAAAACTCCTTTCGTTTTAGAAGATTTAGAAAAAATCGAAAAGAAAATGGCCGAAATCGTAAAACGTGATGAAGCCTTGGTGCGTGAGGTTTGGCAACGTGACAAAGCCGTGGAATTTTTTAAATCAATCGGTGAAAATTATAAAGCAGAAATAATTTCCGCAATTCCTGCGAACGAAAATATTTCACTTTATCGCCAAGGAAATTTCATCGATTTATGTCGCGGCCCGCACGCGCCTTCAACTTCGCACATTAAACATTTTAAATTGATGAAACTTGCCGGAGCCTACTGGCGCGGCGATTCCAATAATGAAATGTTGCAAAGAATTTATGGCACAGCGTGGGAATCAAAAGAATCTTTAGAAAATTATTTAAAACTTTTAGAAGAAGCTGAAAAACGCGATCATAGAAAAATCGGTCGCCAAATGGATTTATTTCATATTCAAGAAGAGGCTACGGGCTCAGTATTTTGGCATGCTAAAGGCTGGATAATTTATCGCGAAATTGAAAATTATATTCGTGCTAAATTAGAAAAAAATAATTATATCGAAGTAAAAACGCCGCAATTAGTTGATAAAATTTTGTGGGAAAAATCCGGTCACTGGGAAAAATTCCGCGAAAATATGTTCATTGCCGAAAGTGAAGATAGAGTGCTTGCGATCAAGCCTATGAACTGTCCGTGCCATGTGCAAATTTTTAATCAGGAATTAAAATCATATCGTCAATTGCCACTACGCATGGCGGAATTTGGTTCTTGTCATCGCAATGAATCTTCCGGTTCGCTGCATGGAATCATGCGCGTTCGTGCCTTTACGCAAGATGATGCGCATATTTTTTGTGAAGAAAATCAGATTAATGAAGAGACCGTAAAATTTTGCAATTTACTCAAAGAAGTTTATCGCGATTTTGGTTTTACTAATGTAAAAGTAAAATTTTCAACGCGTCCCAAAAAACGCGCCGGATCAGATGAGACTTGGGACAAGGCTGAATCTGCTTTATCGGAAGCGGTAAAAGAAGCCGGTTTAGTTTGCGAAATAAATCCGGGCGAGGGCGCATTTTACGGGCCGAAATTAGAATTTACTTTGCTTGATGCAATTGGCCGCGAATGGCAATGCGGAACTTTCCAAGTTGATTTTATTTTGCCGGAAAGACTTGACGCAAGTTACGTGGCACAAGACGGCTCTAGGAAGCGTCCGGTTATGCTGCATCGCGCAATAATTGGAACTTTCGAAAGATTTATCGGAATTTTAATTGAAAATTGTGCCGGAAAATTTCCGTTGTGGTTGTCGCCAACACAAATGGTTGTTGCAACAATTACTAATGATTCCGATGCTTATGCAATAGAAGTTTTAGAAAAATTGAAAGCTCATGGATTTAGAGCTGAGGCGGATTTAGATGCCCAAAAAATAAATTACAAAATTCGCGAACACTCTTTAAAAAAAGTGCCTTATATTTTAGCGATTGGTAAAAAAGAAGCGGAAAATGGTTTGGTTTCCGTACGAAAATTTGGTGAAGAAAAACAGGAAGTGATGAGTTTGGAAGATTTTATTGAAATGGCAAAAAAGCAAATTATAAGTCGTGGGTAGAAAGACATGAACGTAAGATCGGCATTGCAAATACCGACCTGCGGTCAATCGAGATCATAAATATAAATCTCAATTAAAGACTTATGAATAAATCTCAATCAGCAAGCAGGTCGGGATTTGCAATCCCGACCTTACATTCATTTTCCTATTTAGTTGCACCGCTCCTCGCTCTCATAATATTTACAACCCTATTCCAACTTTGGAATCTTAATCTCCGTATCCCTTTATTCGGTTATAACAATGATGCCTTTTTTACCTTCTTCATGGTAAAAAATGTCATCGATAGCGGTTGGTTTTTTTACAATGAGAGTTTAGGATTTCCGCACTTCGGCGAAGATCGCATGTTCTTGCACGATTTTCCGGTTTATGTCGAGTTTCTCAATTTTGCCATCATAAAATTTTTCACTTTTTTCACCAAAGATGTTTTTTTAATCACCAATTGCTTTTTTATTTTTACCATGATGGCAACTACTGCCACAGCCTTTGCCACCTTACGCTATTTTAAAATCGGAGTTTTTGTTGCAACCGCCATAAGCATTTTATACAGCTTTTTACCATACCATTTTCTACGTGGCACTTGGCATTTATTTTTATGCAACTACATGGCCGCGCCCTTGATAATTCTGGTTTCAATCCTCATCATTGAAGATAAAATTCAAGTATTCGCTGTCAAAAAAAATAAAATTTCTTTCGCCGTAAATAATTATTTTATAATTACATTTTTACTAACATGTTTTATTGCGCTAAACGGCTTGTATTATGCTTTTTACGCTGCTCTAACTTTTTTCATTGCGTGGTTTTTGCGTGGATTAAAAAGTGGAAGATTTTTAGATAAAAACGGTTTTGCTGCGCCGATTTTGGCTTTAACAATTTTCGTAATTTTAATTACGCTTTATTTTCCGGCTTTAAGTTATTGGACGAAAAATGGTGTGGCGCCAGGAACCTTGGCGCGTGCGCCTGAAGAAAGCGAAATTTTTGCGCTAAGAATTATAAATTTATTTGCGCCAATCACTAATCATTACATCAGATTTTTAGCTGATTTAGGTGCTAAAATAAATCATTATTTGCCTGGACAGGGATTGGAGAGAAATACAGTAAGCCTTGGTATTGTTGGTTCCATAGGTTTTATGGCATTGTTGTTATGGGCGATTTGTCAAAATCAAATTAAAGAGAATATTTTCCTAGAAAAACTTAAAAAAAGATTCTCTTTATTAAAAAGTGAGCAAAATTTAATTTGCAATCTTTCCAACTTAAACCTTATGGCGCTGCTATTTGTAACGGTCGGCGGTTTTTTGATGTTTTTTATTTTGCCATTTCCGATGTTGCGCTCACATTCACGTTTTATAGTTTTAATTGCTTTTATCACATTATTTTTTGTTGCAATTATTTTTAATAAATTACCAAAAAAACTTGTTTTAATAATTTCTGTATTAGGATTGCTGGACCAAGTAGGAAAAGTGTCAGCCGCTAAAATTCAATCACCGGAAATGATAAAAACTTTTAAAAGCGATCAAGAATTTTTTACTAAAATTGAATCTGAAATTGTGCCGCAAGCAAAAATCTTTATCTTGCCGGCCTACGGATTTCCTGAATATATTAAAGATGATTATAGCTCAACTGCTGTCTATGTTCACACAAAAAATTTATTGCTATCATATCCTTCAATCAACGGTCGCAAAAGTAATTTGTGGCAACAAGAAAAATCAGTTAACAAAAAAACTTTCATTGAGGAAATAAGAAAAGAAGGCTTCGATGGCGTGATAATTAATCGTCGCCTTTATGAAAAAAATAATTTAGGAAAAGAAATTTTTGAATTTGAAAGAGAATTGCGAACCGTTTCCCGCCCGCTATTTTCAAGGGATATGGGCTTCGAATTTTTTAAAATTTAGTAAAAAGGTTCCAGGTACCTTTTTTTACAGAGTAAAAAGGTTTCAGGTACCTTTTCAGGTACCTTTTTTTACAGAGTAAAAAGGTTCCAGGTACCTTTTTTTACAGAAAAGGTTCCAGGTACCCCTTTTTTTCTTTTTTTCACAGGTACCTTTTTCAAGCAGAGAACAAAAAAGGTTTTAAAAAAGTAAAAAGGTTTCAGGTACTTTTTTTCAGGCAGAAATCTCTTGCAAAAAATATTTTTTCAACAAGAATTTGCGATCCCAAATTAAAAAATATCAACTTCAAATTAATCAAAAAATGTTAAAGAAAATTCTTCTTGGCGTAGCAGTTGTGCTAGCTGTTTTAGTAGTTCTAGTGGTTAAACAGCCTTCAGAAATTAATGTTAGTAAAAGCTTGGCGATGGATGCGCCGGTTGCAACAATTTTTCCTTATGTAAATGATTTTCATAATTGGGAAAAATGGTCGCCTTGGGAAAGACTTGATCCTAATGCTCAAATGACTTACGAAGGTGCGCAAAGCGGTGTTGGAGCGGTTAAAGCTTGGGCTGGAAATAGTGAAGTTGGAGAAGGCAGCATGAAAATTACTGAAAGCGTTTTAAATCATTCAATTAAAATGGAATTGATAATGGTTAAGCCTTTCGCAGCTAATAATGCAGTTGAATTCACTTTTCAACCGGTTAATGAAAAACAAACAATCGTTACTTGGACAATGGTTGGTAAAAAAGGTTTCTTTGGTAAATTCTTCGGACTTTTCCATAATTGTGCTGAAGTTGCCGGTAAAAAATTTGAAGATGGTTTGAATAACCTGCGCGCTGTAGTGCAAGATGGCGGTGTTGCTACTCCTGCTGCTACGGAAGAAGTTAAAACAGAAGAAATTAAAAAATAATATTGTGCTATTAGCGCTGGTTATGCGCAAGTTTTATGGGGGCGGGGTTTGTAACCCCGTCCACATATTTATTTTCCTACAATCCCACTCTTCCAATAATCGGCAACTTTAAACCAGGTCTTATAAAATCAATTCCAAAATTAAATCCAATCAAATTCACTTCAACTCCATCAATTAATCCAATCGTAAAACCAAACAATCCGTAAAGCGAAAATTGAATACCGGTACGGCTTTCGCTGATGCTAAAAATATTGTTATTAAGCCAATCTTTGCCAATGGCGTTGCTTGGTAGAGTAGTGTAGAAGCCTTTGGTATTACGCATAATATGCGAAACAAATGTATTGCTATTTGGTCCCGGATAAGCGCGATAAAAGGTCGGATAAGGATATGATTTTATCGCGTCATAAATTTGTGGAATCATTTTCTCAGCCTTTTTTCCTTCGACTGAAAAAATAATAGAGGGCTTGGCACCATACCAGTAGCGGTCCGGTAAGTCTTCTTCAATTGCAATCACGCTGTTGCTATAATATTGATTCCATAAAGCTACATGTGAAACTAAATAATTTGCGGCATCTTTTTCTTTTATGGCAATCCAAGTGTGAACACTGAATTTACCGCGCCAGGCAAAAGCTTTAGCGGAATAAATTTGTACTTTAGCTTCTTTATCTAAATGCGCCAGCGGCACAAGATTGGCGCTTGCGCGCGAAGCTTTTGACCAATCGCCCCTAAGGGGTGCGGGATTAAAAATTATCAGCAACAAAATGAAAGCGAAAATTGCCAGCAAAGAAGTCATAATAAAATGTCTTCAATAATTAATTGTACTTTCTCAACACCCATCCAGCTATTAATATCAAGGCTTCCCACCACATCTATCGGTTTTTTATAACTTGGATCAAGCAAAATTTGGCCAAGGGGATTATTAGCGCATCTAAAAGCAACAGCCGGTAAATTATTATTAAAACCAATCAATTCTTTTGTTGAAAAAATGCAGCTAATATGTTCCTGATTTTGGCCGATTATTTTGGCATTTAATTTTTGTAGATTACGAATTAAGAATTTTGGTTTAGCATTACCAACGCCATATGGTTCCAGCGCTTGTAGCTTCTTTAACAAGTCCAAATTAATTTGTGGCAAATCAACTTCAATATCAAAACTAACATTTCTTTGCGCTGTTAATTCTTGAATTTTTTTACCTAAAGTGTCGTTAAAAAATTTATGTAACTCAGAAATTTTTTTCTCCATTACCGAGAAGCCACCCGCCATGGCGTGACCTCCACCATCAAGCAACAAGCCTTGCAAGCGCGCCTGTAAAATTGCTGCGCCAAAATCAATTCCCGAAATTGAGCGGCACGAAGCTTTGCCTTTTTCTTTTTCATCAAGCGCAATCACGGCAATCGGGCGATTATAAAGTTCTTTCAAGCGCGATGCTACAATTCCAATC
>CAZDLU010000008.1:0-64139 GCA_964506725.1 uncultured Rhizobium sp. | reverse complement strand
AAACACATCGCGCTCAAGGCGCAAAAATGGTTGAATTTGCCGGCTATGATATGCCTGTGCAATATAAAGAAGGAATGTTGAAAGAGCATGAGTGGGTGCGCGCTGACAATGTCGGCATCTTCGACGTTTCGCACATGGGACAATTTTTTATTGAAGGCGAAAATGTGGCGCAATTCCTGTCAAAAATTACGCCGACTGATTTTACTTTAAGCACGCCAAACCTTGCAAAATACACAGTTTTAACAAATGAAAACGGCGGAATTATTGATGATTTAATCATTACTAAACTTACAGATACTAAGTTCTTCATCGTGTTAAACGCCGGTTGCAAAGAAAAAGATTCAGCTTGGATTAGAAAGAATTTACCTTCAAATATTAAATTTACGGCACTTGACGACCGCTCTTTAATCGCGGTGCAAGGCGCTAAAGCGGAAGAAGTTTTAAATAGATTCGTTGATAAAAATTTAGCCGATTTACCATACATGAATATCGGTTTTTATAAATTAAAAACTGGTGAAGAAGTTTTTGTCAGCCGTACAGGCTACACAGGCGAAGACGGTTTTGAAGTTTCAATTAAAAATGATTCTGCACCAAAATTTTGGCTTGATTTGTCTGCACAAACGGAAGTAAAGCCAATCGGTTTGGGCGCTCGCGACTCTTTACGTCTTGAAGTCGGCTATCCGCTTTACGGCCATGATTTAGACGACACAACTTCGCCAATCGAGGCGGCTCTAGGTTGGGTAATTAGCAAAACTAACACAACTTTCATCGGTGCTGACCGAATTTTAAAAGAAAAAGTTGAAGGCGTAAAAAGAAAAAGAATCGGCGTAAAATTATTAGACCGCGGCATCGCGCGCGAAGGAACGGAAATTCAAACTAAAGATGGTAAAAAAATCGGGTTCTTAAGTTCCGGTGGCTTTTCACCCAACTTAAAAACTTCCATCGGCCAAGGCTATTTCGACACTAGTATGGCTAAGGTCGGCGACGAAGTTCAGGCAATTGTAAGAGACCGCGCCATCCCAGCGATCCTACAGTCACCTACGTTTGTGGCTGCAAGAACTAAAACTGCGAAAAAATAATTTAGTAGTCATGCTGAGCCTGTCGAAGCATGACATTACTCGAAAGCAAAGTCATGCTTCGACAGGCTCAGCATGACAGAATTTTTAACTTATGAAATACACAAAAGATCACGAATGGGTAAAAATCGAAGGCAACACAGCCACTATCGGCATTACAGAATACGCCGCTGAAGCCTTGGGCGAATTAGTTTACGTCGAACTGCCAAAAGTTGGCAACGCTTACAACAAAGGCGACGCTTTCGCAGTTGTTGAATCTTCAAAATCCGCGAGCGATGTTTATATCCCGGTAAGCGGCGAAGTAATCGCAGCCAATGACAGCCTTACTTCACAACCAGAATTGGTAAATAATTCTTCTTACCAAGACGGCTGGATCGCAAAAGTTAAAATTAAAGATGACAGCGAGTTGGCTGACGCGATGAGCGAAGCTGAGTACAAAGAATTTTTGAAAAATCAGTAAAATAAAAAAACCAAGAATAAGCACAGGACGGGGTTCTTAACCCCGTCTTAAAATTCATATCAAAAAAACCACAAGCGCATTGCAATTAAAAACCGAATAATTACAATGCCCTGCTCTTTTTAAATTTCCGCGTTTAAATAGTACAGTCTTCCTTAAGTTCGGTTCCCGAACTGCGGCGGACAAATCGTTCTAAGGCGAAGCGAAGCTTCTTCTAAGAAAATAGGATAAGTGTCCTCTGGTGAAGAGACAGCTATCTAATACGGACAGGTGGCCGAGCGGTTTAAGGCAGCAGTCTTGAAAACTGCCGAACGTGCAAGCGTTCCGTGAGTTCGAATCTCACCCTGTCCGCCATACATACCTTTGCGAACCGAATCTCCCATAGGTTTTAGCAAAATTCTCTACCCGTCTCCAGCCCCTGTGTTTGCGGCTTCTCTCCACATTTGAATTTCCATTTCACGCTTACCTTCCTCTCTCTTGTCAGCAAAATTTTCTGCATTTTTGGGGTATTTTTCTCTCTGTTTCTCCGCTTCACGTTTACCTTTTTGAAAACGGTAAGCATTGATAAATGCTGGCTTCGTGGGTTTTTCATCGAACTTCATGCTATGCTACCTCAAGTGATGTTTCCGACTTTTTTGCAAACTTGTCGCATATTGACTTTTGTTTAGGAATATCCATAATTCTGGATATTTAGATTAATTATATTGCAGTTATGAATTTAAAAGAAGCGGCATCAGCACTTAGTTCTTTATCTCAAGAAACTCGTTTGAGGGCTTTTAAGCTGTTGGTTAAGGCGGGCTTTGATGGTTTACTTGCAGGCGAAATCAGTAAGAAGATGGATGTGCCACAAAATACTATGTCTTTTCATCTGGCGCATCTGGAGAAAAATAAGCTGATCAAGAAAAGTAAAAGCGGCAGATGTATTACTTACACGGCCAACTTTAAAGCTATGGAAAATCTGATAAAATTTCTGTTTGAAAATTGTTGCGCTGATTCAGGAGAAAAATCCTGTATTGATTCAAATTTATTTAATGACTGTAAGAAAAAATGAAAACCAAAATCCTCGTTCTCTGCACTGGCAATTCATGCCGCAGTATAATGTTTGAAGCTGCGATTAATCACTATGCTGGCGATAAATTTGAGGCATTTAGTGCCGGAAGTTTTCCTGCTGGATATGTTCATCCGCTGGCAATTAAAACTCTGCAAAAACACGGCATTTCTACTACAAACCTAAGAAGCAAAAGCTGGGGTGAATTCAAAAATGAGCGCTTCGATATTGTGATCACAGTTTGTGATAATGCTGCCAATGAATCTTGTCCGTTATTTCTAGGCAACTTTATCAAAGTGCATTTAGGATTAGAAGACCCAGCAAAATTTACCGGTAGCAGTGAGGAAGTCGAAGCTGAATTTGAGAGGATTTTTTCAATTATAGAAAAGCGAATTAAGGCTTTGTCAGGTGTAGATTTGAGCCTCTCCAAAGAAGAGTTAATTTCTAAATTTAATAAAATCGCAAAACTAAAATAATTTATGGGAATTTTTGAAAGATATTTAAGCCTCTGGGTTGCCTTATCAATTGTTGCTGGAGTCGTGCTTGGAAAATTGTTTCCGCAAATCTTTGAAATTTTAAGTCAACTTCAATATGCCAATGTTAATTTCGTCATCGCCATTTTGATTTGGGTGATGATTTATCCGATGATGGTGGGAATTGATTTCTCAACGATCAAAGAAGTAACAAAGAAACCAAAAGCATTTGGAATTAGTTTTGTTGTCACCTGGTTGATTATGCCTTTCAGTATGGCTGCTCTTGGAGCGCTTTTTTTACAACATGTCTTCAAAGATTTTATTCCCGAACTTGATTCTAAAGAATATCTGGCTGGTCTGATTTTGCTTGGTGGTGCGCCTTGCACGGCAATGGTTTTCGTCTGGAGCAAATTGGTAAAAGGAAATGCCAACTACACTTTGGTTCAGGTTTCACTAAATGACCTGATCATGATTTTTGCTTATGCGCCAATTGTAGCTTTTCTGCTTGGTGTGGCAAAAATTGAAGTGCCGTGGAACACGCTAATTTTATCAGTTTTGCTTTATGTTTTAATTCCGATGTTTGGTGGATATTTTACGCGCCAGAAACTTTCGGCAAAAAAACTCGATTTTTTTTTGAATCATCTCAAGCCTTATTCAGTAAGTGGATTATTAATAACGGTAGTTTTGCTGTTTGGATTTCAGGCTAATATTTTGTTAAAAAATCCCGCACCAATTCTGATGGTGGCAGTGCCAATAATTCTACAAAGTTTTCTGATGTTTGGTTTGACTTACTTCTGGATGTATAAAGCCAAAATTCCACACAACATCGCGGCTCCCGCATCCATGATCAGTTCTTCCAATTTCTTTGAATTAGCAGTTGCGGTGGCAATCAGCCTGTTTGGTTTAAATTCCGGCGCGGCCTTTGCAACAGTAGTTGGTGTTTTGGTCGAAGTTCCGGCAATGCTTTTGCTGGTTAATATTGCCAATAAAACCGCAAAGAAATTCAGCAAATGATGAGAAAAATTGATATTGCTATAATTGATAATTCATTCAAATGTGACGACAGAAGAATAATTTTATTCTGTCGCCATGATCACATGATTTTTTCTAGTTAACATGATGACTGCCGTGATCATCGGATTCTTTTTCCTGCGATTCACTCATTTTAGATTTATGATGTTTGTTAGCGCGATCTACAGCTTTCATTTTATTTTTATGAATTTTGTCTGTGTGATCTACCGCTTTCATTTGAGATTTATGAGCAGCTTTTTCATGATCTACAGCTTCCATTTCAGACTTATGAGCGGCATTGCTGTGATCAATATTCTTCATTTCATCCTGATGGGTAGAATGAGATTGCTCCGCATTAGCCGCAACTGAAGAAGATAAAAAAATGGTGGCAATAAGCAGATATATTTTTTTCATAATTTTAAAAGTTTTGTTAATAAAAATTATTTCCTTAGCGGAAATATTTTAGACGGATTTTTAGCAAAAAGTCGCTAAAAATTTCACTAAAATCTCAATCTTATCCCTGCGGCAACGATAAAATTATCGACTCTTTCTCCAAGCTGCCTTGCTAAATCTGCCGTGCCAAAAGTTTTAGTGTGATAACGTAGAGCGAAGTATGGAGCGAACTTGCGGCTGATTTCGTAGCGTGTTGCAATACCAACTTCAAAATCAGAAATTCCTGATTTCACTTCTAACTTTTCAACATCCTGAGCAAAAATTTCGGTCTCAAAATAAGGTTGGGTAATCAATCGTTGTGTCAGAAAAATATCAACTTCCTGCTTGAATCTGGCACTGTAGTTTCCCTCATCACTTAGAAAAAATTGCGCCTTGGTTTCAAACATTTGTGGCGCCAGACCTTCAACACCAATTACAAAATAATTTACATTTGTTGGAGTAAAATCGGTGCTAAAATCATGAGCGACACCGATTTGCGCATCCCAAAATTGAGCAACGTTACGACTATAAAGCGCTTGGGCTTCAAATATTTCCTCATAATTTCCGTAATTTTTTTTCTCACTATTAATCCATAGTCGGTTGTAATCGCCACCAACCCAACCGGAAAGATCGAAGCCTTTTGAGCGGCCATCTTGAGCTTCACCAACATCTGCTTCGACAGTAAAAGCGTGATAAATTTGCGCATGATCATCACCATGATCCATTTTTGGTTCTACATTTTGGGCAAAAGCAATTCCGCCAAAAAAGAAAAATATCAGACCTGATTTTAAGAAAAATTTTACTCTCATTATTTGCCCTCCTTATCAACGGTAACAGAAGTCATCATGCCGCTTGCCATATGCAGAAGAAGGTGACAATGGAGTGCCCATTCGCCCGCTTCATCGGCGGTTAAAAGCAATGTAACAGTTTGTGCGGGAGGCAAAAGAACTGTGTGTTTATTTGGCATCCATTTCATTGGCTGACCATTTTCAAGCTGCATGAACATACCATGTAAATGAATTGGATGTGCCATCATGGTTTCATTAACAAACTGTAGACGCACTCGTTCTCCATATTTTAAGCGCATTGGTTTTGGAAATTTTTCGCCGTTGATCGTCCAGATATAGCGATTCATCGTGCCGCCAAATTTGAATTCAATCTCACGAGTTGGTTGACGTAAATCTTTTTGAGGGTAAAGAGAAATTAGATCGGAATATTCTAAAGCTTTATTACCTTTTGGAGTACCACGCTGCGCCCAGCCACTTTTTACATTATTCATCCCCTCGGCCATATTCATTCCGCCCATATCCATGCCACTCATGTCATGACCCATTTTTGAGTGATCCATATTTTTCATATCACTCATTCCTTGCATGCTGCTATGATCCATACCTCCCATTGCCATATCTGCCATAGTTAAAACCGCCCTTGGACGCATTGGTGGAATTTTGCCTTCCATTCCTTCTTTTGGTGCAAGAGTTCCTCTGGCGTATCCGGTGCGGTCAATTGATTCGGCAAAAATTGTGTAAGCCTTATCTTCTTTTGGCTCAACAATCACATCGTAAGTTTCGGCAACGCCAAAACGGAATTCGTCAATTGAGGTTGGTTTTACCGGTTGACCATCCGCTTCAACCAACTTCATTTTTAGACCAGGGATTGAAATGTCGTAAATTGTCATCGCTGAAGCATTGATGAAGCGAAGTTTTACGCGTTCACCTTTCTTAAAAATTCCCGTCCAATTTTGCTCTGCGGTTTTGCCGTTTGTTAAGAAATAATATCTGGTGACATCTGATAAGTCTGTAGGATCCATGCGCATTGAACCCCAATCCATGTAATTGCGCAGCGTTGCAGAAAATCCGTTCTTTTTTATGTCAGAGAAAAAAGTAAAAATTGTGCGCTTGTTAAAATTATAATAGCCGGAATCAATTTTGAGATTGTTTAAAACTGTGTTGGGATTTTCCTCAGTAAAATCAGAGAGAACAATAACATGCTCACGGTCAGCTTTGGCTTCGCTTGGCTCAATTACAATTGAGCCATAAACACCTTGCTGCTCCTGCAAGTTTGAATGGGAGTGATACCAGTAAGTTCCTTTTTGCCTGACTTTGAATTTATAGGTGAAAGTTGTATGTGGCGCAATACCGTGAAAACCATTTAAACCAGGCACACCATCAAATTTTCCATCAAGTAAAATTCCGTGCCAATGAATTGAGGTAGTTTCATCCATCGAGTTTTTGACATTGATCGTAACATCTTCTCCTTCTTTTAAGCGCAAGGTCGGACCAGGAACTCCACCATTGATGGTTATTGCTTCAATTGCTTTTCCGGTGATAAAAACATTCTGCTTTTTGATTTCAAGATCATAGGTTTTAGCCAAGGCTGGAGCAGACCCCAAAAGAAGTAAAAAAATCAGGAAGTATTTTCGCATTTTAAATTTTAATTGTTTTTAGACGAAGAGCATTTGCCACCACTGATACATCGCTTAAAGCCATCGCTGCCGCAGCAATAATCGGACTCAATTGAAAACCAAATAAACCAGCAGCCAAAGGAATCGCGAACACATTGTAACCAAAAGCAAAAAACAAATTTTCCTTAATATTGCGGATAGTTTTTTGCGAAAGATGAAAAGCTTTAACCAGCTTTGCCAAATCACCATGTAGCAGAACAATTCCGGCACTTTCAATTGCGACATCAGTTCCATTTGCCACTGCAATTCCAACATCGGCAATTGCTAAGGCTGGAGCATCATTAATGCCATCTCCGACCATTGCTACAGCATTTCCTTCAGCTTTTAATTGGGCAATAATTTTACTTTTTTCTTGCGGAAGAATTTCAGCAAATACTTCTGTGATTCCTAATTCTTTAGCAACTTTGTCAGCAGTTTTTTTACTATCTCCGGTAAGCATGACAATTCGGAGACCAAGATTTTGTAGCTCTTTTACAGCTGCGAGACTTGTTGATTTTAGCGCATCTTCAATGGCAAACAAACCGGCGAGCTTTTGATTAATTGCGATGAAAATCACCGTTGCGCCGCCTGTTTTCAATTCTTCCGCCGCTGCCTTTAATTCTTCATAATCAACGGAATTTTCTGCCATGAAATTGGCATTGCCGATTAAAACTTTTTGATTTTCAACTTCACCGCTAACTCCTTTTCCAATTGGAGTTGTAAAATTTCCTACTTTCAAAAAAGAGACTTTCTTTTCTTTGGCATAGTTAGTGATTGCTTTAGCAAGTGGATGTTCACTCTGATTTTCAAGGCTTGCAGCAAGTTGAATAATTTTTTCTTCGGTAAAATCTTTTACTGTAATAATTTTTGTTAGTTGTGGTTTTCCTTCCGTTAGCGTTCCGGTTTTATCAACAACGATCACTTTTACTTTCGCCATTTTTTCTAAGCTCTCAGCATTTTTAACCAACACGCCATTTGCCGCTCCTTTTCCAAGCGCGACAATTATTGACATTGGAGTTGCAAGGCCAAGAGCGCAAGGACAGGCAATAATCAGAACCGACACTGCTGCAATCAAACCATGCGCCGAATTATCAGCAAAAATCATCCAACTAAAAAATGTTGCGATAGCAATTACAATAACGAGTGGCACAAACCATGCCGCAACCTGATCAACCAATTTCTGAATTTTGGTTTGTCCTTGCTTGGCCTCTGTTACCATTTTGATTATTTGTTGGAGAACAGTGCTTTCACCAACTTGCAAAACTTTCATCACAAAGCTGCCATCTTGATTGATTGTAGCTCCAATCACCTTATCACCAATTTGCTTTTTAACCGGCATTGATTCACCGGTAATCATGGATTCGTCAATGTTGCTTGTGCCTTCAGTAATTTCACCATCAGTTGGAATTTTATCGCCAGGACGAACGCGCAATAAATCTCCAACTTGAATTTGCTCGATGCTAATTTCTTCTTCGCCATTTTTAGTAAAACGATAGGCTTTTGTTGGAGTAAGTTTTAATAAAGCAGAGATGGCACTGGAGGTATTTTTGCGCGCTTTAACTTCAAGAATTTGGCCAAGCAAAATTAGTAAAGTAATGACAGCAGCCGATTCAAAATAAACAGCGATGTGACCTTGATCATCTAAAAATTCAGTAGGGAAAATTTGCGGAAATAAAATTGCAACGAAGCTGTAAATCCATGCTACACCGGTTCCAAGAGCAATAAGTGTAAACATGTTCGGCATACGATTTCTTACCGATTCGAAAGCTTTGACAAAAAATATCCAACCACTCCAAAACACGACAGCGAATGATAAAATCATCTGAATCACCTGCGAAACTCTGACATCAATAAACTGAAAAAAATGCCCGCCCATTTCCAAAAATAAAATCGGCAAAGTCAGAATCAGCGCGATTAAAAATCGTTTCTTCAAACAAGAAAATTCTTCATCAAAGCCATTATTTTCAGCGGAAGTTATTGGCTCCAAAGCCATTTGGTAGAGCTGAAAGAATTTTTGCCAAAGTTTTTGAGGTTAAAACATTTCCACCAGAAATGCTTTTATCACCCAAAATACCGTTGAATAACAGATAATAAGCAACGCCATTATGAGCGCCCAAAAGTGTGGATTTTTCTTTTTTGTTAAAAGTAGTTTTGGTTTCTGAAAACCAAATATGTGCTGCTAGGTGCTCGAACCTGATGCTTTTATTAATCTGACCATCTTCATCAAAAATCGCTTCACCAAGACTGTAAAAATGGAATCCACCACCACCTTGCCAATTAACATCTTTTGAAATTCCACCTTGTTCACCGTTAATCACTTTTTGTAAACGAGCAGCGCAGTGAGTCTTTGCATGCTCACCCATTTCAATTCCAATCCATTGACGATTCATTTTGTGAGCAACTGCAGCAGTAGTGCCGGAGCCAAGAAATGAGTCGAGAACTAAATCATTTTCCTTTGTTGAAAGCTGTAAAATTTTCTGAATCAGTTTTTCCGGCTTTGGGGTATCAAACAGATCTTCTTCAAAAATACTTTTTAGCTCTGATTTTGCCTGACGAGTTGTTCCCATTTCGTCACCATTCCACCAAGAATCCGGAACTCGTCCTTCCTGATTGCAGAGATATATTTTTCTGATTATCCTTGTTTCATCTGGAGAAAAAACAATCTCTCCAGATTTGATTTTTTCAGCAAGAGTGTCTTGTGACCATCTCCAACCATTAGCTGGTGGCTCTATTACCTTTCCACTCGGTGTTGTGATGTTATATTTTAGGTTTGGTCGGTATAATCCATTTCTAACATCTCCAGTTCTCCATAATCCTTTAGGATCTTTGTCTGGATTGGAATAAGCTTTGTTGTGATGCTCTTCTCTCGGAAGCACTCCTAATAAAAAGTTATCAGATTTTTTATAGCACAGAATATGATTATGGTTCAGTGTGAATTTTCCTTGATACCCTTGTCCTTGTATGCTGTGCTGCCAGACCACATTTGAAATAAAATTTTTACGCCCAAAAACTTCATCCATCACTACTTTTAGATAGTGAACCTCGTTATCATCAATAGTTGCCCAGATACTTCCATCCTCACTCAACAACTCACGCAACAATTCCAATCTTGGATACATCATCTCCAGCCACTTTGTATGCTCTAAATTATCATCGTAATGCTCGAATGCGCTTTTTGTGTTGTATGGTGGATCGATAAAAATGCATTTTACTTTGCCAGCGTAGTAAGGAAGAAGAGCTTTTAGAGCTTCTAAATTATCACCTTGAATTAAGAGATTTTGCGAATTTTGATCCCCATAGGAAAGTTGAGGATCAACTTCAAGCAAACGATAGGGGGCTCGGCTTGTTTGCTTTATAGTCTTGTCCCTATCTAACCAGTGTAAAATTGGCATTATTTTTTCTCGATTAAACTTTGTATTTTTTGCTCACAGATTTCTTCAGTAAGCTCCAATAATTTCTTCACATCTTTTGCCAAAATTTCCAAATCACGTTTTGAAATTCGAAAGTCCGGATCATACCTGCCACCAATATAAGCATCATCTAGTAGCTTAAATCGATCCTTATCTTTCTGATTTTTTTTAGGAAAAAGAGTTTTTAGATCAGGGTGATATTTGGCAGATCTTTGTCCCAGCATCCATAGAAAATGCTCGTTGGGATTGTAATTGGTGAAAACCAAAAGAATTGTTTTGTAGCATGATTCTGCAACCTGATGCAATTGAAATGCTGCATTTTTATATTGCTCCTTTGACATCATTAATTCAAACGCATCAAAAAAATTAACAGCACTTCTAAACCATTCCTCAAAGTGATCTTGCGCAATCCTTTGTTTTTCTTTTGGTTTTAATTTTCTTTTATTGGCCAGCTTATATTTTTTAGAATCGAAGAGCGAGATACCTTCTTTCTTAATGTCGGTAAAGAAATATTGCCCTTCGGCAAGGTTAATATTCAGGCTTTCAATATCATGAGCGATTGCTCTAACTGGTGCGGTTAGTTTTAGTTTTTCTGTTTTATTCCAAGAAGAAAACTTGTCTGTGGATTTCTTTTTTTCTGTCACCACCAGAATATCATAGTCAGAAATGTGACCAGTTCTTCTATCATCTTTTAAGTCTTTGGCTTCCTTGTAATCCCCGCGCGCGTAAGAACCAAACAGAATAATCTTCTCAACATCTTTACAAGTTTTTTGAATTGCAGAAATGATTTTTTGCAATTCGTTTTGTTTAGATTCCGGAAGATATTTTAGCGATTTTTTCATACACGATTAAATTCGGTTAATAATTTCACTTGTTACATACTCAAAAGCCTCATCAAAATTCCAGTTGGTTGACTCACGAAAAGTAATAGGAAAAGTTTGCGGAAACCCTTGGGGCAGCAAAATATTCATATCAAGCTGGAAGTCTTTATTTAAGCGCTTCAATTCGAGGTTTTTTAAAAACAAATCTTTGGAAATTTTTAACCCACCATACTCGCAATATTTTTTGAAAATTTTCAGCGTTTCGTCAATGTTTGCTAAATCTTTACTGAAGACCATCCACAGATCGAATAAATCCCTGCCTTTGCGTCTTTGGTATAAGGCTCTTATCTTAGTTGCCATCAGCTCTTCTAGCTGATTAACCGCAACTATGCTTTCGCCGCTAAACCACTTCGACTCAAAACCAAAAGCTACATTGTTAATATCCATTACCTGAAAATGCTCAGTGGTATTAATTTCAATTTTTAGCTTCATCGGTAGGCCGTTAACAGAAGTATATTTGTAAACTAACTTTGCTGATCGCTCAGTCAAAAGGCGGTTTGGTTCTCCAAGCCAATTAAGTGCGATTCTGATAGCGTCTATTGTTTCACCAATTGGCTGTGCTTTGGTTTGGACAAAATCTAAATCTTCACTATAACGCGCTGAGGGTTTGAGGTAAATTTTATTGAGCGCAGTTCCGCCACGAAAAATCAGGCTTTCTTTAATTTTCTGATTTTGGTAAAGACTTACCAAAGCCCTGTTAATAATTAAGTCTTGCTCAACCATATCAAGGCTTTGCCAAGGAGCATTTTGTTGCCATTTTTCTATAAAAATCTTTGGAATCATAAGTCGCTCTCAATTGAAGTGTTTTCGATAATCATCCATTTCTTACATCTTGGATAACCTTTAATTGGAATTTCTGGAGCGAGGGCAACGAGTTTTTTATCCGAAGATAGATAATCTTGCAGACCGTTAATGATTTCCTGCTTCTGATCAAGATTTTCGACATCAATTTTTTCCAAGATATAGCCCAATTTTTGCAGCCAGAATTTTTGGTTGGAAATTTTTGCCAGCTCGATCAATTTTTTAAGATCAATTGATTGCACCAACTCTGATAGAACAGTTGCGATATGATTTAGCCCGCCACTTCTTTCAGGGTAAAGTAGTAAATCCATAGCGGTTAGTTCCGGTGAGGAAATTTTTAAATATCCGCTATCAACAGCAATTTCTTTTAGAGGAAGATTGGCTAGAGATTTTTTGTAAATTACATCAATGCTTATTTGCCCAAATTTTAAACTTTTGCGGATTTGCTTATCAGAAATTACTTGAAATGAATTTGGCTTTTGATGAGTTGCTCCGTGATACATTGCAGCGCTAAGCAAGCCTGCATAATAATTTACTCCCAAATGCTGCATTAAAATTGGCACTAATTCTGCTGCAGGCAAACAACCCTGCAATTGATGTTCAGGTGGGATTATCACATAAAATCCTTTTGCAGGACTGATAATTTCTCCGCGTTTTTTTATGCGGCATATCGAAGATAAAGCATTATATTTCGAGATCTTTAAATCGCTCGCAGCCTCATCCACTGTGAAAGAAAGCCGCCCTGATTTTCTTAAGTCTTTTAAATATTCTGAAAACTTTGCCATAGTAGAAAAATTGCTAAAATAGTAATTATACGACTATAATATCATTAAAAATGCAAAAGTCAATGCATGTCATAGTAGAAACATTGCGATTTATGCAATATTGCTACTATAAGGCAATCGGTTTAACAAATCAGCAAATATCCACAAAAATGTCCAATTATGTCCAATTTGTGTAGCGCAGGAAGATTCGAACTCACGGCAAAAACCCTTACGAAGTTTCGCAAAGTGGTTGAGGTGAAAGCATCTGATTTTTATCGAACTTTTCGGTATGGATGAAAATGGCTTTGAAACCTTGATTTTACTGATTCCAAAAAAGTGCGACCAATTTAGCAAACTAACCCCCATCCACCGCCACTACTTTTTTTGCGAACCAAAATCTCCGAGTAAATTTTTAAAAATTCTCAACGCGCCTGATCCCGCCTTTATTGGCAACGCTCCGCAGATTTTACGACTTACATTTCACGTTTACCTTCCGCTCAAAAACTCCCCGAAAAATTTCCAAAATTTTGCAATTTTTCAGCAATTTTTGTCTCCATTTCTCCGTTTCACGTTTACCGCGTGAAAAAGGTACACATCGATAAATACTGGTCTCGTAGCTTTTTCATCGAACTTCTCAAAGTGGTGGCAGTTGATATAACCTGCGAACTTTTGTTTGAGGGGCTGACTGTGTAGCTGAAATGTTTTTGAAATAAAGAAAATCAGAGAATTTTTTACGAATAATATTATGTGAGGCCTTGATTTTGCTGATCAAAATTCGGTGTACATGAAACGGAGATTTGGAGATTATTTAGATTTTGCTGAATTTTTTATTGCCCTGCATCCAAATCTAGACAAAAATATTATTCTGCAGACTGAATGTAATTTAAAATATGATCATGGATAATAAAATTTGGCACAGAACTCATCTAAAAGAAATCAAACAAAAAGCCGGCCCAAGGTACACTTCGGAGCTAAATGTTGATTTGCCAATTTCTGAAATTTTTGATGGAATCAGCAGAACAGAAGAATTTTATTTTAGGATCAGAAAGCAGCACGGCAAACTTCTGAAAGAAGTCAATTACATTGCCAGCAAATATAAAAATGACGAGATACAAAAAAACTATGATCTCGTTAGAACTAGACTAAAATCACTATCCGAAATTCTTTCAGGTGTCAAAAAATATAATACCAAAGTCATTCCATGGAACAAAATTTCTGAAGCTTCAGAATCATTCTTAGAAGCTTCGTGGGAACTTGTCAGAGAACTAAGAAAGGCAGCGGAGGATAAAGAACAGATAAAAAAGGATGAGGAAGCTGAGCCGGTAATAGCTAACGGGCACAGGCCTTCTTTGGAGAGCAAGTATAATTCCTGCATTAACCACTCTTACGCAGCTCAAAGCATAGTTAACAACTTAAAAGAGTTAGCCTCTAGCTCACAAGCTAGCCTGTCAAATAATCAATTCTTACTACTTACTGGCTCGGCTGGAAATGGAAAAACACACTTATTCTGTGATTTAGTTGCGCGAAGAGTAAGCAACGAAAATAAAATCTTGCCTACAATTCTGGTATTTGGCGAAAATTTTTCAGATAAGGGTGATGTTTGGCTACAGATTATAGAGCAATTAGGACTTAGTAATACTTTTAGTAATAAGGATCATTTCTTACAAAAATTGAATGAACTTGGCAAGAAGAGTGAGAGTCGGTCTCTATTAATTGTGGATGCTTTAAACGAAACAAAAACTCATGATTTTTGGCAAAAAAATATCTCATCTATAATTTCGGCAGTAAAAAAATATCCTCATGTTGCATTGGCTGTAAGCATCCGCTCTGGTTTTGAAAACCAAGTTTTAAACGAAGAACAAAAATTATTGTTTATTTCAGAAGAGCATCGTGGCCTGCACTTTAAAGAATGGGAAGCGGTTAATAAATTTTTTACGGCATTTTCTATACCATTGCCGGAGATACCGCTTTTAACGCCAGAATTTACAAACCCACTTTTTCTGTTATTATTTTGTGAAGCATTTGGGGATAAAAAAAGAGATTTTAATAATCCTCTGCAAGGTCAACTCAAAAACAAAACCGTAAATGAAATTAAAAAGAAAAAACCATTTAGAGGCCAAGTTGGGCTAACTCATATTTTTGAATCTTTCGTGAAAGAGGCAGCTGATAAAGTTGCTGCGAAGCTAGGGCTAAAAACAGGACGAAATACAAAAGGACAATATTTTGTTTGGGATACGGTGATAGAAAAAATTGCCGAAGAAATGGCTAAGAAGAATCAAGACAGAATACCAGAGGATGACTTGGTAAGAATTATTCAGGAATCCCATCCTGAGATTAATGATATTCCTGCTTTTATTATTCAGCTCGAAAAGAGCATGCTAATTACAAGAGTTCCAGACTACGAGAATAAGGGTAAATTTAATGTTAGGTTTCCTTTTCAGAAATTCAGCGATCACATCATAGCCAGATATATTTTTAAGCAATATAGGGCTCAATTTGACAAATCAAATAAAGGTCGTAACCGGACGGAAATTATCAACCAGGCTAGATCATTTTTTTCAAAGAGTACTGATCTTGGAAAATTTATATCTACCTCATGGAACCACGGCATTATCGAGGCTCTATCTATTGAATGCCCAGAGCAATTGCAACAAATAGAATTCATCGAAGCCGCTCCGTATTTGGTGACAGATGACTATCTCAGAAGTACTGCTGTAGATGCTTTTATCTCAAGCATAATATGGAGAAATCCTAAAGACTTTTCTTTCGAGAAAGTTAGGAAGATTATAAATAAATACATCAGAACAGAGTCCGAACATCACAAATTATTAAATGCTTTTCTATCGGTTTCTCCGATTAAAGATCATCCATTTAATGCAAGATTTTTACATAGGTACTTATCAAAACTTACTATGCCTCAGCGAGATTCATGGTGGCTATCATTTTTGCACTATGGACATGGAGAACATGAAGCTGTCAGCAGATTGTTGGATTGGTCTTGGTCACCTCATAATAAATCAAATATAAATGAAGATTCAGTAGTTCTTGTTTCTATAGCATTATCTTGGTTCTTAACATCCTCAAATAAACTTGTTAGGGGAAAGGCAACAAAAGGATTGGTCTCGATTTTAGATAACAGAATAGAATTAATTTCTGAAATCTTAGAAGAATTTAAAGAAGTAAACGATCCTTATGTGGCAGAAAGATTATATGCGGTTGCGTATGGTTGCGCCTTAAGAAATACATCAAACAAAGCTGGTTTAAAAAAATTGGCCGAATGGGTGTATAAAAATATTTTTGAAAGCAACAGACCGCCTGTACATATTTTACTTCGGGATTATGCGCGCGGCATTATCGAGGTAGCGCTAAAACACGATACTTGCCCAAAAAACATTTTAGAGAAAAAGGTTAACCCTCCCTATAAAAGTAAATGGCCCGAAATTCCTACTCAGCAATTTTTGGAGAAAGAATTTAACTTAAAGGACGACAACTCAAAATTTTCGAATTTGCAGTTTTCCATAACTGGATATGGAGACTTTGACAAGCACATGCAAATATCAGCTTGGAGCAGCAGAAAATTATATCGTGGCGAACCAGATAGAGAAAAACTTTTTGAAAAATTTAAAGAGAGTTTATCGCAAGAGCAAAAAGAACTGCTTGGCACTGCAATAAACTCCATGTTCTGGAATTTATCTTTGGTAGACGACATGCCGAAAATTAAAATTAATTTTGTAGGCGTCAAAGATGAGAAACATTTAAAAACCCTTCAAATCGCGGAAAATAAAAGAAAGAAAGCAAGAATTACAAAGCAGAAAAAATTTCTTGTAACCTTTAAACAATCTCTGTCTCCAACGAAGAAAAATCACTTTGAAAATGAGATAGAACCATTTCTTGATGATCGAGGTCATTTAATTGATCCGCTTAAATCTTTTGATAAAGAAACTGCAAAAAGATGGATTTTTAACCGAGTAATAGAATTGGGATATGATCCAGACTTACACGGAGAGTTTGATAAAAGGGTAGGCAGATATTATGGAAGTGAAACAGAAAATGTTTCTGAAAGAATATGGGAAAAATATCGACTGATAGCTTATCACGAATTTACTGCATTATTATCAGATCATTTCGCATTTAATGGAAACGATTGGGATAAATCGAAGAAACAATATAAGGGTCCTTGGCATCCCCATTTAAGAGACGTTGATCCATCATTCATCGTAAGAAATGATGATCACCTCAAAGAATTGGTAACTTTTTCAAAATGGAAATCATCAGGTGGTCGTTACAGAGGTTGGCAGAAGAAGAAAAATAATAACGAATGGATGAGGAATGAAAAAGATTTGCCGAATCCAGCCAATATAATTTCAATTACGGATGATAATGGCAAAGAATGGCTAGTCCTAGAGAGCTACATGCAATGGGAAGACGAGATTCAACCTGAAATCATCGATAAATATAATGTACCAGTTCAGCAGCTTTGGTACATGACAAAAAGTTATATCGTAAAAAACGAAGACTCTAAAAATCTGCTTAGCTGGATGAAAAAAACTAATTTTTATGGAAGATGGATGCCTGAATCATACTCTTTTTATGAAACGTTTTTAGGAGAATATCCTGATTACTCTGCGTTTCAAGATTTGAGGAAGGAAGATTACAATGTTGGAGTGAAGCCAAACGAATCAAAAATTCCAATGATCGTAACTGATGACTCTTACTCAAACTCCTTAGATTACTCATTGAATAAGGGTATCTCAATTAGCCTTCCTTGCAAGTGGATCATCGACAGAATGCATCTACATCAAAATTTTGATGGCAGATTCTTTGATAAAGAAGATAACTTAATTGCATTCACTACAGATATTTTTGAGAAAAAATATCCTTCAGCATTATTAATCGATAAAAAAAGTTTCAGCACTTTCTTAAACGAAAATAATTGTTCTATTTTTTGGACGTTAATTGGTGAAAAATTGATGATTGGCGGTCACTCAAGAAACTTTGGCAGGCTTGAAATCAATGGCTCTTACATCTTGAATAAAAAATCCAAAATTGCTGGCAACTATCAGGCAGAGTTTAAAAATTCTTGATCGTAGTTTTGGAATTTCTAACCGATCAGAAGGTAAACATGAAATGACCAGTATAAGCAAGGCTTCAGAGCACTTTTAACAAAAGCAGCAAAAAGTTCGCAGGTTATATCAACCGCACCCAGATGATTTTTCTCTAACTTTTCGGTACGCATGAGAAGCTAATAAAATCAAGGGTTTCCACGATTGGAGAATGGTTCGCAAATTGTATCAGCTGCCCCGCCACTACTTTTTTTCATCTATTTTAGCCTCACAAACCCTTACAAATCAAAGCTGCATCGATGTTCACCGTGAGTTAGAAAAATTAAATTTTTCTCTCAAAATCCCCTCAATTTTACCATTTTTTACCCCTATTTTTTTGCTTCACGTTCACCTTTTTAAAAACGGTACGCATCGGTAAATACTGGCTTTAGGTCACTTCTACTCAAAAAAGTTCGAAAACATAACTGCATAGCGGGTGAACCTTTTTGCAAACTTCTCAGAGAATTTTCAATTGCTGGAAAATTTGTTTTTTTTGCTCAGGAAAGCGGAGAAAATTGGAGATTTTTTTGTAATCGTACTGTGTAAAGCCTTGATATTAGTGATCAAAATTCGGTGAACGTGAAATGGAGATTTAGAGAATTTCTAGTCAAATATTGAAAGAAGATTTCTATTAGATAAACTGTCGGTTAGTTCACCTAGCAACTTAATTAACAATTATTGATGGAAACAGATTATTGGAAAAAAATAAATCACTCTTGGGCAGATATTGAGAAGACTTATAGTAAAAGTGAAATAGCAAAGCAGCAGCTTCACACAGCAATTTGGTTATTTCTCAATAGAATAGATTTACCATCAGCGGTTACTCTAGCTGGAGCAGCAGGAGAACTTCTTCATAAAATTCTAGAATTTAGCGGTCAGCAGTCATTTTTTGAATATGGACGGACATTATTTCAAAAACTTTTTGGGCACGATGCTCACTCAAAATCAAAATATATTAATCACTTCAGAACTATTACTGGAATCTATTCGCTAAGACATAAGGGGGAAAATTGTCCAGATGAATTAGAGATGGATTGGGAAGATGCATCAGAGAAAGCAATTACTGCTGCAGTTCTCGACCACATCAAGCTATATGGTGATAATGAGCCTGCCATAAGAAATTTTTTGAATTATTTATGGGTAGTGAAAGATGGTCAAAAAATGATGAAAGATTATGAACCGTTAATAAAACAACTTGAGAAAAAAAATGGTCAAAAAGCTAAACCTCATGAAGTTTTACCAAATCAAATTGATAAAAATACTTCTACAAAAGCATATAAAATTATAGATTTAGCAGAATTCCAGCTTCAAACAGCAATTATTTTGTTTCTCAAAGGTCAAGATCTCATTTCTTCAATAACCCTTGCAGGGGCAGCTGATGTAATTTTATGCCAACTTATTAAGGATAAGGAGGAAGAAAACTTTACCGATTATGTTCTCAAGTCTGAAAACGATCCAAAGAAAACAATTCCGGAAATAGGAAAAGAAATTAATGATATGTTCTGTATCAATGCACTAAAACATATGGATAATGTTGTTGATGATAGTGTGACAATGAATCTTCGTGAAAATGCGATTGGCGCTATCTTAAAGACTTTACCAAACTTTAAAGAATTACGAGGCTTAGATAAGGACTTTATAATAGCTTTTCGTCTTTGGATTAAAGCCAATCTTGATCCTGAAAAATATAACGTTAATTGCGATCCAAACTGGATTTCTAAAGTTAAATAAAATTAGCCAGTACTTATTTATGACAAAAAATTTATGACAAAAATCTGCGAATCTTACAATAAAATCGGGGAATGGTTTGATCAAAACCGATCGAAGAATTTGATAGAAAAAGAATACTTAGATTTAATTGTAAAGGCAATTCCTACAAGCTCTTCAATACTTGATTTAGGCTGCGGTGCAGGAGATCCGATTGCTAAATTTTTTATTGAAAAAGGTTATGATTTAACTGGCATTGATGGTAGCGAAAAAATGATGGATCTTTTTTTAAAGAAATTTCCTCCTGCAAAATTCCCAAATGCAAATTTTATTTTCGCCGATATGAGAAAAATAAAATTGCGCCAAAAATTTGATGCGATCATTGCCTGGGACAGTTTCTTTCATTTGACGCAAGATGATCAAAGAAAGATGTTTGAAATTTTTGAATCTCAGATCAAACCGAGCGGAATCCTCCTTTTTACTAGCGGTCCAGAAGCAGGAGAAATTTGGAGCGATAATAATGGAGAAAATCTTTATCACGCATCACTTTCAAAAAAAGAATATCAGGAATTATTTAAAAAATTTGGATTTGAAGTAGTTAGGTATAAAGAAGAAGATCCTAATTGTCAGGGACATACGGTTTGGATGGGAAGGAAAAAACAATAAATTAATTTTTTTTGGTGAGCATCCAGTGATCAATTTTCACGCGTCCTAAAAGTTAGTTCGCAAAAGGTATCACCCGCATGTTCACTTGAATCACTTTCGAACTTTCCGGTTGATATGAAAAGTGCCTCTGGAGCTATGTAAATCAAGGTTTTAAAAATTGTGAGAATAGTTCGAAATGGGTATCACCCACACCGCCATTTAAAATTTCGCACTAAATCTCTCGTGGATTTTAGTGATTTTTCTTATTCCTCTCCAAGCCCCTGCGTTTGCGGACTTCGCGGCTTTTTTAATATTCATTTCACGTTTATCTTAGTCTTCAAATTCTTCCGGATTTTCTTTAATTTTCGGCAATTTTCTCTCCGTTTCTTCATTTCACGTTTATCGTGAGGAAAAAGGTAAACATAGGTAAAAGTAGCCTGGCCCCTTTTTATCAATCCTATTCCTACTATCTTTTATTTTTCCAATTGTCTTTTAAAAAAATATTCTTAAAAAAAATCCTCATTAACTTATATTAGCGCATGAAATCTGTTATAAATCCTCTCGCACTGCCACTTGCCCATCATCTTCAAACTCTTGAACCATTTTATAAGCAAATCAGGCAATCACATTTGCAGGAAAATTTGCACTTTTTACTCAAAGGGCCGATGTGGGAAATTAGGGAAGACGGGAAATTATATAAATTAGGATCTAAAGAAGAGACTAAAACCATAACTCAAAAACATGATTTGGGTGCAGTTTATACCGGGTTTGAAAAAGATTATATGGCTTTGCAAGAAAACTGTCGCGCTCTTCTAAAATCAAGCTCGTCGCCGCAAATAGGATGGATTTCGCGCGATTGTAATCGTCTTTTATTTAAATCGGACAATATTGTTGAATTAGAAAAACTTTCTTATCATCATGCTGCGAAATTAGTGGGGAAAGCTACTGCAGAGGAAGTTGAAAAATATATAGAAGCAAAAAGAAGTTTAGAAAAAGAGATTGTTGAGAGGTAAAATTAGCTAAGAGTGAAAAAAAACTCAAAGGTGATTAATTCTTTAAAGAGGCCAGTCACCTTTTTAATTATTTAGCGCCATCATAAAGCTGACAAGTGTGATATTTACAATCGAAATGATAAAAATTTTGCGGGCCCAGAGTTGGTTTTCAGCCTTTGATAATGCGGTGTAGAGCCAGTAAATTCCAATTAGACTTACAATAATTAAATAAGCATAGCCGGTATAGCCGCTTATGGTTAGCATTGCTTCGGCAACAATTAAGGCGGCGATATAAAAAATAATATGAACTTTGGCAAGTTGTACAGGAAGTAGCGGAATCTTGGCTTTGCTGTAATCATTAAGATAAAGAATACCAAGCGCGTAGGAATGCGGCATTTGCCAGAGGATGAAAATTAGCATCAACAAAAAAGCGCCGAGATCAAAATTGTTGGTGATTGCAACATAACCAATAACCGGTGGAATCGCGCCGGACAAGCTTCCGACCAATGTTGCAAAAATTGAATGGCGTTTTAAGCAAAGACTGTAAATTCCTACATAAATTATAAAACCTGAAAATGCGAGAATTGCCGAAAGCGGATTTACTAAAAAATAAAGAACGAAAATTCCGGCCAAAAAAATTAGCGAAGCGTAAAGCAAAATTATTTTTGGCGGAATAATGCGTTTGCAAGTGCGTTGCATTTTCGCGTCAATATCACGATCGATATAATTGTTGAAGATACAGGCCGAAGCAATCACCAAAGCCGTACCTGTCATTGTTACAAAAAATAATTTCCAAAAAAAATTTCCATGCGCCGCCAGCAGAAATCCGCCGGTTGCTGAAATTAAATTACCAAGAACAATTCCCGGTTTTGTAAGTTGGAGATATTTTTTAATCATGGGAAAGTTTCGTAATAAGCCCCGATATTTTATCCTCCCCTTGAGTGAGGATCGAAGCTGTGCCAACAGCTTCGAGGAGGAGTTAACCTCCGAGACACACCCCTCCTCGAATCGCTGTGCTCTTCGATCCTCCCTCAAGGGGAGGATAAAAAACAAAGTCTTCTTTAAATAAATTCATGGCATCAAATTATTCATCAAATTAATCATAATCCAAACCGTTCCTCCAACCAACAGCGCCACGATCAGAATCGTAAAAATAAAAGAAATAATATTCCAAAAAGGCTCGGGCGTGCTAGTTAAATGTAGGAAGCAAACAAGATGAATAATTATTTGCATTAGCGCCAAAGTAACAATCGCAACAATTATAACAGAGCGCGAAA
The DNA here is from genome assembly GCA_964506725.1 of uncultured Rhizobium sp. Lineage (GTDB taxonomy): Bacteria > Pseudomonadota > Alphaproteobacteria > Rickettsiales > UBA1997 > UBA2645. The sequence goes on along the minus strand of CAZDLU010000008.1, from coordinate 41,620 downwards.
ACTCTGGGTGCATCACAATCCAAAATGGCAAAGCGGTTAAAATAAGCGAAAGAATAAAACCGCTAATGTAAGATGAAAAAGTGCCGGCATTAATTTCTTTCATATTACTCCCATTAAATAAACGAAGGTAAAAACTCCTATCCAGATAATATCAAGAAAGTGCCAAAACAAACTGAGGCAAGTCAAGCGTTTGCGAAGAACCGTATCAAATTCATGACTTTGCAAAATCTGAATTATCATAACGATCATCCAAATTAAACCGAAAGTAACGTGCAAACCATGAGTTGCAACTAAAGTAAAAAAGCTTGATAGAAAGGCGCTTTTACTGGGTCCGTGGCCTTCTGCAATCAAATGATGAAATTCATTTATTTCCATCAAAACAAAAATCAAGCCGCATAAAAAAGTAATCAACAGCCAAAAAATAACTTGTTTTTTGGCGCGTTTAAAAAAAGCCAGCATCGCCATTCCGTAAGTTACGCTGCTAATTAAAAGTAAAATTGTTTCAATTAACACATAAGATAATTCAAATATTTCTTTACCGGTTGGACCACCGAAAAAATTATTTCTTAGCACGGCAAATACCGCAAATAAAGTGGCGAATAATATGCAGTCAGTCATTAGATAAATCCAAAAACCAAGCACGGTTCTGCTTTCATCGCCGTGATCGTCATTATGTGTTTTTTCAAAATCTTGCTGGTTTTCATCCTCCCCTTGAGGGAGGATCGAAGCTGTGTAAGCAGTTTCGAGGAGGGGTTGATCTCCGAGATTAACCCCTCCTCGAATCGCTGCGCTCTTCGATCCTCTCTCAAAGGGAGGATAAGAAAATCGTGGAAATTCAATTGAAATAATTTTGCTCATTTTCCTCCTAATTGCTCGATGCGCGCCACTTCTGCGGCGGGCACATAGTAATCAATATTTTTTTCAAACATTCTAATTAATGTCGAAACCAAAATTCCCAGCGCGCCCAAAATTGCCATCCACCAAATATGCCAAATCATGGCGAAACCGAAAACAAAACTAAAAACGCCAATAAATAAGCCAATAGAAGTGTTGCACGGCATGTGAATATCGTGATAGTTGATAGGTTTAGCGATTTTATTTTCCTTCATAAAAGTAAATTCATCGCGCCCATGAACATAAGGAATTTCGGCAAAATTATAAAAAGGCGGCGGCGAAGAAGTTGACCATTCCAGCGTGCGTCCGTCCCACGGGTCTCCCGTTACATCAATGTTTTTTTGGCGATTTCTAAAACCTAAAACAAGTTGCGCGACTTGAAATAAAATACCAATTGCAATAATTGCAACACCTGCCGCGGCGATAATCAAATAAGGTTGCCACGCCGGATTGTCATAATGATTAAGGCGGCGGGTCATGCCCATAAAACCCAAAATATAAAGCGGCATGAAGGCCGTGTAAAATCCTACGATCCAACACCAGAAAGCACCCTTCCCTAACTTTTCACTTAGCGTAAATCCAAACATTTTCGGAAACCAATAAACCAGTCCCGCGAAATAGCCAAACAGCGCGCCGCCGATAATTACATTATGAAAATGGGCAATTAAAAATAAGCTGTTATGCAACATAAAATCAGCACCCGGCATCGCAAGCAATACACCCGTCATACCGCCGATTGAAAAAGTTACAATGAAACCAACAGTCCATAAAATCGGCGTGTTCAAACGCAAGCGGCCTCGATACATGGTAAAAAGCCACGTAAATATTTTTACGCCCGTCGGAATTGCAATAATCATCGTCGCAATGCCAAAAAAGGCGTTAACATTAGCGCCCGCGCCCATCGTAAAAAAGTGATGCAGCCACACGATGAAAGATAAAACGGTAATTGCTACCGTAGCCCACACCATCGAAGCGTAACCAAATAATTTTTTGTTGGAAAAAGTGGCGCTGACTTCAGAAAAAACAGCGAAAGCGGGCAAGATTAAAATATAAACTTCCGGATGACCCCAAGCCCAAAAAAGATTGACGTAAAGCATGGGCGAACCACCCAATTCATTGGTAAAAAAATGCATGTCAAGATAGCGATCAAGCGAGAGCAGACCTAGCGTCACGGTTAAAATCGGAAAGGCCGCCAAAATCAAAATGCTGGTGCATAAAGCGTTCCAACAAAAAATCGGCATGTCCATAAATTTCATACCGGGTGCCCGCATTTTTATTATTGTTACAAAGAAATTTATTGCCGTAAGCAAGGTTCCTATTCCGGCAATTTGTAAACTCCAAATGTAATAATCGACTCCGCTATCGGGGCTAAAAGTAAGTTCCGATAAAGGTGGATAGGCTGACCAGCCTGTTCTGGCGAATTCCCCGATGAAAAGCGAAAGATTGACGAGCACCGCACCAACTATATTTAACCACAAACTTACGGAATTTAAAAAAGGAAAAGCCACATCGCGCGCGCCTAATTGCAACGGCACTATCACATTCATTAACCCTGCAACAAAAGGCATCGCCACAAAAAAAATCATGATAACACCGTGCGCGCTAAAAACTTGGTCGTAATGTTCGGGCGGCAAATAACCGTGATTGGCGCCAAGTGCTAAAGCCTGTTGCGAGCGCATCATTATTGCGTCTATGAACCCGCGCAATAACATGATAAGAGCAACAATAATATACATGATGCCGATTTTCTTGTGATCAACGGAGGTTAAATATTCCGTCCATAACCATTGCCATTTCTTAAAATAAGTTAATGCCGCAATGATGAAGAAAGCGCTTAAAGCCATGAAAGCAACAGCGCCCATGATGATTGGTTGGTCGAAAGGAATGTTTTCAAGAGTAAGTTTTCCTAGCATAAAATTTGATTTAAGTAACTCGATAATCATCCTCCCTCAAGGGGAGTGCGAGAAAAATTATTTAATTCCTAACTTTCAAATCCGGATCCATCTTCATATATTTCCCAATAATCTTTCGAAAAATCTCCGCATCAATTTTCGAATAATATTTCACCGCATCATATTCACTTGGCTTCGCTAGTTCCGCATAACTTTTATCTTCCAGCACATTTTTAGAAAGCCGAACTTTTGCTAACCATTTATCGAAATCATCTTTAGAAACTACCAGCGCTTTAAAATTCATTCCCGAAAATCCTTCGCCGCTAAAGTTGGCAGAAATTCCGTCATAAGTACCGATGTGATTGGCGATTAAATGTAGCCTTGCATCCATGCCGGCCATAGCGTAAATCTGGCTGCCGAGTTGCGGAATAAAAAAAGAATTCATTACCGAATCGGAAGTAATTTCAAATCGCACCGGAACATTCACCGGAAATGCTACTTGATTAACAGTTGCAATATGTTCTTTGGGATAAATAAATAACCATTTCCAATCAAGAGCTATCACATCAATTTCAATCGGCTCCACATCTGATTTAATCGGATTTGCCGGATCAAGCTTGTGAGTTGATTGCCAGCAAATAGTTGCAAGCACCATAATAATCAAACAAGGAATTCCCCAAATGACAGCTTCGATTTTGTAAGAAAAATTCCAGTGCGGTTTGTAAGTTGCGTGAGGATTCGAAGCGCGATATTTCCAAGCAAAAAAAACCGCCATCACTATAACAGGTATCACCACAATCAGCATCGCGCCAAGCGAAACCAACATAAGCCATTTTTCCTCAACTCCTATTTGGCCTTTAGAATCAAGGAGCGTTAAGTCGCATCCTGTAAGAAGAAAAAATATAATCAGGTTTTTCAACATTTTTTACTGATTTAATTAGATCAGTAAATTTTCGATTTCTGCCTGTCAATTATCTATGATTAGCTGGGAAAAATTTGTAAATTTTTCATATACCAAAACATAAATCTATACTCCTAACCAACAAAGTATTTTCGAGCAAATTTTTACCAAAAAGACGAAGTTGGTTAGGAGTATAGATTTATGTTTTGGTATATTTTCTTAAAAAGGGTCAGACTACTTTATGTCCGGAAAAATTTGTCATTTCATGTTCACCTTTTCCGAGTCAGAGACTGCGTAAATGAAGGGCTTGTTGCTCGGTTTAATTATTCTCCCCTTGGGAGGATCAAAGCTGTACAACAGCTTCGAGGAGGGGTCGTCTCACAGATAAACCCCTCCTCGAATCGCTTCGCTCTTCGATCCTCCCTCAAGGGGAGGATAATTATTGTGAGAAAAATTATTTGTATTCTACATCGCAGCCCCTCCTCGAAGCTAATGGCGTAGCTTCGATCCTCCCTCAAGGAGAGGATGAATAGATCGAGTTTTTGGAAAAGGGGCCAAGCTACTTTTTAATAATTACTTCCGCAACTTACTATCAATAATCAAATAACCGCGATAATTAGTTCCGGCATAATTTTTAGTATTCATCGCGTGATAAATGTCGCTTAGATTAATCCAAATCCAAGGATTTCTGTGTGCTGCAACATCTAACATTAAAACCGAATCAGATTTTTCATCATAGGCCGCAACCGGCGAGAAATGGCCACCCATAAGGTTCTTGTATGAATGATCGTAATTCAAAATCAAAAACTTTTTGTCAGAATTTACAACTTCCTTAACTAACTTTCTAAACTCTGCAAGTTTTTCATCATCATATTTATCAGCAAAAACCAATTTCGATTTTACACCGTGAACTTTAAGCATTGCTTGCAATTCATCAATATCAACGCCGCCGCCGAACGTGCCGTCAGCTTTGGTCATTTTCATGTAAATTGTTTTTCTGTTTAAAATTTTATCAGTTGCTTCATTGAAAAAATTTCCTTCGTTAAATAAGCGATATTGCAGCGGATATTTTTTATCGCCAATTGCCACCGGCCATTCTTCAACAAGCGGGAACGGCGTTTTATTTAATTCATAAATTGCGCCCAAAACTATTGTGGCCGCTGCTTGTCCGCAGGCTACCGGATTTGGCTGCGGCGCGTAATGATGAGCCAAACGGAAAAAATCGCCTTTAAATTCGCTGCGATTAAATCTTTCAATTCCTTCTTGACTGTTCCAATTAACAACCGCCACTTCTTTGCTATAGGCGCTTGGCGGATATTTATCGTAATGAAAAGTTACGCTTTCAGTGATTTTTACATCATCTGCAGCAAAGGCCACACCTGCACTTAGCGCTAATGCTAACGCAGAATTTTTGATAATTTTTAGAATCATATTTAAAGAATTAAATTGAAAATGGATGAGTTTGAGTGGATGCAATTTTTCTAACGTAATAATTTAAAAATTTATTTCAATATAGCAAAAAATATAAAAAGGTACCTGGCACCTATTTAATGGTAGGAACTCCTGATCTTTTTGGTCTTCTAGAGCCTGTATTCAAGATCAGATATTTAAAACTTCTATCTTGATTTTGCCGCTATTAATAGTAGCGAAAGCCCCAACCGGCATCTCTTCCCAATGTTCCATATCCTTATCCAACGGCTCGGAAACGACAACGAAACTTCCTCGAGGAATTGAAACGCCATTTTTATCGATGCTTTTCATACAATCTTCGTGAGTAGAATAATATTGAGTATGTATAAAATTCCCAGTCGCAAAGCGAATAGTATAAAGCGAATTGCCGTCACTTAGCGCACAGGACATTACCAGATCAAATGCAACCTTATTTTTCTCACATATTTCCTGTGTTTTATTTATCACTTTTTCCAACGCCATTTTCGGATTATTTTCAAGCCCATAAGTTAGAGCCAAAAGAAATAAAACTTCGCTATCAGTCGTTCCTTGAAGATAATTAAAAAATTCCGGAACTATGGCAAATTGCAGATCTCTTTTTATCAAAGCAAACTGATTCAAATAACCGTTATGTTGAAACAACCAATTTTTATATTTAAACGGATGAGCATTGTTGCGCTCAATTGCACCGGAAGATGCGGCGCGCACATGAGACATAAAAATATGAGCTTTAACATGCGAGCAAATTTCATTAATGTTTTCATTGGCCCAAGCCGGTTCCGCCGTTTTAAATAAAGCGGGCTCATTCCTATAAGCATACCACCCAAGACCGAAGCCATCACCATTTACCGCCAAAATACTTCCATCTGCTTTGTAAGAGTAACGCGAATTCATGCTTTGCGCGACCAAGGAATAATCAGGTTTGGTGACAAGAGTATCAATAAAAATCGGCGCTCCCTTATAGGCGATCCATCTGCACATTTATGTCTCCTTTATATTTAGCAAATTTTTTAGAACTGATTTTTTATTCAACTTTAAACTTGAATAGAACTCATGGATTTAGATCAAAAAATTTAATTATTTAAAACCATTAATAGTCATGCTGAGCCTGTCGAAGCATGTGGTGCGCTCCGAGCTTGAGACATATGCTTCGACAGGCTCAGCATGACTATGAATGGTTTTAATAAATACAAAATATTTATGAGCACAGTATGCGACGTTCTAATAAAATTACTCAGCGATACCGGCGTGCGCCAAATATTCGGTGTGCCGGGAGATGCTATCAATGCCCTAACCGAAGCCATTCGCCTTCAAGATAAAATAAAATTCGTCCACGTGAATCACGAAGAAAACGGCGCTTTTGCGGCTTCTGCCCAAGCAAAGTTAAGCGGAAACTTGGGAGTTTGTTGTGGAACGGCGGGCCCCGGCGCTATACATCTTCTCAACGGTTTATATGATGCGAAAGCTGATTTTGCGCCGATGCTCGCCATTACCGGACAAGTTGAAACTCGCTTTATCGGCAGCAATTATCATCAAGAAGTTGATCTGCATAAATTATTTAGCGATGTGGCCATTTATAACCAAGTCATCACCAACGCTGAACAATTTCCTTACGCAGCACTGCAAGCAATCAAGGCCGCTCTCACTCATCGCGGTGTGGCGCATTTAAATATTCCGGTTGATATTGCCAGTCAAAAAGTGCCGAATCCCGATAAATGGAAATTTACACCAACGCCAAAAATTGGAACTCTCGCGAATGCCAATTCCATTAAAGCCGCAACAGATTTACTAAACAATCACGACAAAATTGTAATAGTCGGCGGCATTGGTTGTTATGATGCAGTTGACGAAGTATTTGAACTGGCGAAGCGTTTGTCCGCGCCGATTGTTCACGCTTTAAAAGGCAAGGAATTATTTTTAGAAAATCATCCTTTGTCAATTGGCGGAATTGGCGCGCTTGGCGTAAAACCTAGTGCCAAAGCCTTGGAAGATTGTGATTTGATAATGTTGATCGGAACTGATTTTCCTTATTTTGATTTTTTACCGGCACAAAAAAAAGCCATTCAAATTGACATTAATCCGCATCACTTAGGCCGCAGAATTCCGCTAGACGTAGCACTTGCCGGAGACGCTAAAATAATTCTCAATCAACTTCTGCCTTTGATAAAAGAAAAACCAAATCAAGATTTTTTACAGCTAATAAAGCAACATAAAAGTGATTGGCAAAATGAAGTTGCAAGAGACGTTAACAACAAATCAAACCCGATAAAACCACAGCGCTTGGCTTATCTCATCGGCGAAACGGCTGATAAAAATGCGATTATAATTTCTGACACCGGACTTGTGACAGCGTGGAACGCGCGCTATTTACAAATGAAAAAAGGACAGCGTTATATTTTATCAGGCTCGCTCGCCACCATGGCTTTCAGCCTTGGCGCGTCTATCGGCGCCAAACTTTTATATCCTGACAAACAAATAATATGCGTCACCGGAGACGGCGGATTTTCGATGTTGATGACTGATTTTATTACGGCGGTAAAACATAATTTAAAAATTGTCATAATCATTTTTAACAATTCCAAACTTGGTTTAATCACGCTCGAACAAGAAGGAAAAGCCGGCGTGCCTGATTATGAAACCGACATGCGCAATTGTGATTTTGCCGAGTTTGCCAAAATTTGCGGCGGTGATGGAATTTTGGTGCGCGAGGAAAAATATTTGCAAGCAGCGTTGGACGAGGCTTTCAGCAGCGAATTACCTTTCATCGTAAATGTTATGATTGATCCGGACGAACTTTTCATGCCACCAAAAATTTCTGCGACAGAAGTTTTTAATTATGCAAAAGCCAAAATTAAAGAAAATTTTTAAAAATGGGCCATGTACTTTTGCTCGAAAGTAGCATGGCCCATTTTTGTGTTTAATTAGTTTCCTCGATCTTATCATCCTCCCCTTGAGGGAGGATCGAAGCTGTGCAACAGCTTCGAGGAGGGGTTTTACTCGGAAATTATCCCCTCCTCGGCTCACTTCGTTAACCGATCATCCCTCAAGGAAAGGATGACAAGATCAAGAAAAATTTAGCTTAATTTATGCTCACTTTACTAACTTTTATATTCACCGTCACCCTCATAATATTTCTCTACGATTTACTCCAAAATAAAAATCCCCTCTACCACAACTATCCCATAATCGGCCATCTACGCCCTCTCCTCATTAAACTTGGCGTTTTTTTCCGTGATTATTTTTCACTAAAAAATTGGGAAGGTCTACCTTTTTCGCGCGGCGTTATGGAATATATCGAGAAAGCAAAAAATGGTGATGACTTTCATTTGCAAGGTTTTGGTTCAACTAAAAAAATTAATTTTAAATCTGACATAGTTTTTGCCAGTGCCGTATTTCCCATCAAAGTAAGTGAAGGAAAACCTGCCGCAAAATTAGTGATCGGCCCTTATTGCAAAAATCCTTACCGCCCAAATTCTTTTTTTAATATTTCCGCAATGAGTTACGGCGCGCTTTCCGAAGCCGCTGTCAGAGCGCTTTCGCATGGTGCCAAACTTGCCGGATGTTTTTTAAACACCGGTGAAGGCGGAATTTCGCCGCATCATTTGGAAGGTAATTGCGACATAGTTTATCAAATGGGAACTGCCAAATACGGCGCACGCACCATAGACGGTCATTTTAGTCCCGAAAAATTTCAAATATTAACCTCGCATCCGCAAGTAAAAATGATCGAATTAAAATTAAGCCAAGGTGCCAAACCAGGCAAAGGCGGGATTTTGCCCGGTAAAAAAGTTACGCGCGAAGTTGCTGAAATGCGTTTAATTCCCGAAGGCCAAAATTCCATTTCACCGAATCGTCACGAAGAAATTTCCAACACTTGTGAATTGCTTGATTTCATTTCCCAACTTAAAAAATTAAGTGACAAACCGGTCGGATTTAAAACAGTAATTTCAGAAGCAGATTGGTTAGATGAATTTTGTAATGAAGTAAAAAAACGCGATTTAAAAGATGCGCCGGATTTTATCACAATTGACGGCGCTGAAGGCGGCAGCGGCGCCGCGCCGATTTTATTGATGCAAGGAGTTGGTCTTTCGATTAAGCAATCGCTACCTTTAGTTGTTGATAAAATTACTGAACATAATTTGCGCGAGCGCATAAAAATAATTGCATCAGGAAAATTAGTAACAGCGCTCGAAGTCGCTTGGGCGTTGGCACAAGGAGCTGATTATATTAATTCGGCACGAGGATTTATGTTTACTTTAGGTTGCATTCAATCACTACGCTGCGACGAAGACACTTGTCCAACCGGAATTGCCACGCATAATAAATATTTGCAGAAATCCTTGAAGCCACAAACGAAAGCGGTTCATGTCGCCAATTATGTAAACAGTATAATTACTGAAGTTGAAATGATTGCTCATTCTTGCGGCGCGATTTCACCACGACATTTAAAACGGAAACATCTTATATAAGAAAGTAGAGCCGACTCATCAACTATAACAAAATCTTTTTTCCCAAGATCTACAAAATCCCCAAAACATTTTCCGGCGGCCTGCCAATAGCAGCTTTGTTACCATTAACTACAATCGGCCTTTCCAACAATTTCGGATTTTCTACTATCGCCGCAATTAAATCATGATCGCTCAGATTCAGATCAGCAAAATTTTTATATTCCTCTTCCCCTTTTCTCATAATATCACGCGGCCGCAATTTCAGCATTTGCAATATCTCTTCAACTTCAGCAAAACTTAAACGCTTTTCTAAATATAAAACCATTTCAGGCGCAATGCCTTTGTTTTTTATAAGATCCAAGACCTGGCGTGACTTGCTGCATTTTGGATTGTGATAAATTTTTACTGTCATAAATTAAATTTATTTTTTCAGGATCAGGGGAAAAATATCAGTTCTGATCTTCAAAATCACCGGCAGAAATATGAGAAAGTTTATACTTGCTTAATAGAGTTAGTTAACTTAATCACTCGAGTGATTTTAAAATCACTCAAAGTTCTATATCATTTTTAATTAAAATCTATGCCCAACAATTCCCTTCTTCTTGGAAAAAAATATGCACTAACCAGAACTCTTGATGGCTCAACATTAAGGATACCGGTAATTTTTGAACCAGGCTTTACAATAAGCGATTTTCTTGATGATCTAAGAAGAATCGGCATTTCTAATACAAGGCTTATAGATCGCGGCAGAGATATAACCACTGAGACTTATAATGACATAGGGACAGTTACTACAATGCATTTAGTGCAAAGAAGGAATAATGATGGAGTGTTTCCACCATTATTTGATGATGCTGAAAAACAAAAAAAGCTTGAAGAAGATAGAAGAGCAAGTGATAGATTGGCTGAAAATCTCTCAAAATATAAAGACATCGATAATTGTAGTAATCAGGAAGAAATTTTGCTTCATTGTTTTATTCGTCTAAGAGAAATGGAAAGCAAAGGAGAAAATCCCGGAATTAATTGGAACCTTATAGAAAATCACACCAAAGATAAATATTTAATTAGAATCCAAAAGGAAGGTAAAAAAAGTTTACACAATTCAGATACCCTTGAAAGCAATGACAGCAATTTCTGCGGAATAAAATTAGAAAATAACGGAGATTCTTATTCAGTATCTCCGGCCGTAGTAGATAGAGATAGAGTTACGGGAGAACTTAAAAAAACAAGCCCGAATGATTTTACAGATTTTTTTAGAAGTGTTGCACATATTTTTCCGCAAGCTTTAGAGAAAAATAACTTCATCTTGGGAATTACAGAAGCGACAGCGGCCGTAACAAGCGGAAGCGATGGAAAAGCCAGAGCCGGTGCTGTATCTTCATCACTCTCACCCAAAGCTAGTCAAACATGCGAGCTACTTAAAAATCTTGATTTAGAGGAGTATGTTTTAATACCTTTCAAGCACCAACAACAACTTGCCGCAATTAATTATAGTCATTTTCTTGGAATTAGCTGTCATCCGCTAATTAGAGAAAAGATTTTTGCCAAATGTAAGAAGTTAGAAGAAACTAATGATGCATTTACAAACTCTGCTCTTATTGAAAATGGATCGCTATATATCACCAGAGATTATATTGAAACGCTGGTTCAAGCAATAACAGAGGTTGAAGCTGAAATAACTAAAGACGAAATTGATGCGTATGATCGACCTTTCAATCCAGCAAGTGCTATTGCAAGTATCGGTAATTACGAATTTGTAGCCGATGATTTCCATAGATTAAAGGACGTGATTACTACTTATTCCGCATCAACTAAAACGCCGCAAGATTTACAGCAATTTAAAGAAGTTTTTTATCATATCATAAACCTTCCTCATTATACCGATGAAACTATATCCGCACGTGGTGGAATAAATGGAGAAGAAAGATTGCGGGAATTATTGGGTTTTATAGACGAAGACGGTAATACCCTTGCTCATCTTGCAGCTCGCATTGAATCTTCCGATATTAATAATGTTGTTCTTCATAGCTATTTAGCGGTTCCGCAAGCTTCTGAATTTCTTGCAAGGAAAAATGCCGATAATAAAGACGCAGAAGAAATTGCAATTGAATCGGGGTATGGCAAAGAATATCAAGAAAATAAAACAATAGTAAACGACTTCCTAAAATTAAAAAATGGACTCAATCGGTATAAGCTATCAGAGATGTCTTTAGAAGATTTTCAAAATATTCATAATATTTGGGATGGTGTTGTTCGTTCTCCTTTTTATAGAGGAGAAGATGATAGTGAAAAATTAAATAAGTTATTAAAAACCACAGACCATAACGGAAATTCTCTTGCTCATTTAGCGGCTGAAGTCCCATGCCCGGATGTTAATCATGTTTTTATTGAGCGTCACCAAGAAGGAAAAGCTTATGAAGTTTTTAATAACAAGAATAGAGAAGGCAAAACTCCGCAAGACATAGCAATAAATAATGGATATGGCGCTCGTTATAGAAAAGTTTTTAAAGAAACATTGGGAGAAATGTTAGAAATATTAGAAGACGATAACTATGATGTAAAAAAAATGATATATGACTATAAGGATTTAGAAAAAGAAAAAGATTATTCAGCATATACTCCATTTGACACAGCGCAACGATTCTGCGTACCACTTTATTCCTATGATTTTCATTATGCCGCAACAGGCGCAGGGGCAGCTTCCGCAGATTCATCACCTTTTAAACAATCTCACTTTTGGAATCTAACTCGAGTTGAAACGCCTACCGACGACAAAAAACCGGTACCTTATATAACTGCCGCAGAAGAGCTTAAACAATTCATTAATAAATCAGAAAAAACCGTATATGATTTTTTAACAAAGCTAGGAAGAAATCCGGATAGAACTAATGAATATATAGGTGAAGATGCCGATGAATGTAAAAGAATTTTTGCAGAATTAGAAAGTAGGATGCGGCATCTTTTTGAAACCTATAATAAAGGTCAGGAATGTGGTCGAGAATTCTGCGATTATGTAATTGATGATTATTTAAGAACAAGCGAAAAAACCGGCGGAAGAGTAGCTTTGTGCGGTTTGGCTTTGGAATATCTTGAAACTTTTAAAGATAAATCAAAACTTCCTGGCGCACCTACAGAAGCCGCTTCTGCCAAAGCTGGATCAGGAGGTGAAGCAACTGAATCGAAATATGATGATGCGATAGATTCAAGAAATGATAACGTAAAAGACCTAGAACGCTTTATTGATAAATTAGAAACAACAGTAAGTACTACTCTAGAAAGAATCAAAAAATATGAAACTTTTAACCAACACTTAGCGCCGGCCTGCATAGAATTTTCTTTAAAAGTACAAGAGCTGACACAGCACGTTATTTCAAGTTTGGGTGGCAATTATAAAGATGCTCGCAGTCATATAATTAAATATCGCGATTCAAATCCGGCAACGGAAGGAAGATCATTTTTATGCGATGCCGCTCTAAAATATATTGATGAACTTTCTAAAATGAAAAATAGCCAAGAAGTCGCCGCTATTTTTCATGAAGAAAGTGCAAAAAGCAGAACAGATGCTGCCGCAGCCGCTTCTGCGTCAAGGTCTCTTGTGTCACCGACAATAATGAAAAGTAGCGAAATAAGAAGTCTTAGAATTTCTCTCGAAGCGCGATTGACTCTTATTCAAAATGCAAGTCCACAAGATAAAGACAACGCTTATATAAGATCCGTGTCATCACTAATGAGCACGATGAATATTATTTTTGAAGATAGAAAATTCCTACCGGAATTTGGCAATATATTAAAAACTTTAGAATCAGAATTAGGAAAAAATGACGCAGAAAAAGAAGTCGTAAAAAACTTATGCGGCATGATGCGGAATTATTTTAATTTAAAAAATCCTGGATTTCTCTTAGCAGAAGAGATTCATTCAACCGGCGAAAGTTCTGACGGAAAGGCTTCGGCGACTGCCGCGCCACAGCCCGTGATAGCTGCTGCCGGCGGCTCCGGAGCTTTTTTAGTAGATACCATACCAGGATTTACTAATTCAGACTTTCCAACATATCAACCTATTAATGCAATTGAAATTAAAGAAGCAATTAATGATCTTTTGAATAGAAAAAGAGATGACGTTAGACATTCATCCGGGCTTTTTTGTTTATGTTTAGATGATGCTTCTAATTTAATTATTACATGCCCTCCGCAAATCGAAGATACTCTTGTTACAACATTGAGAAAGCTTAACAATGATAGAGAATTTGGACTAGAGAATAAAGATGGAATTTATTTTATAAAACAAGAACACGTAACTCCGGAAAACATTAAATTTCTATCTTTAGCTCTAGCAAAGGCCGTTACAGCTAATCATCTTTTATCATTGATTGAAAATCTTCAAGCAACAGAAAAAGAAAGTTTAAGTATTCCGGACTATGAAATTGAAATATTAAAAAATAAAACGGAAAAAAACTTTACCGTTATAGTAGAGTCAGATATCAAGTCAGTTTATACTGATGAAGCAACCATAAAAACCTTATCATCAAAATTAACAGACATCATTATTGATAAGCAGCATAAAGATTTAATTAATCAAGAAATTAATTCTAAGCTACGTATCTTAAAAGAAAGTGGTGGGTCCTCGCAGTTAAGCACTTCTCCAAATATTACTGCTATGCTATATGAAGGAAAATTTTTTATTGAAAGCAGTAAAGAAACATTAACAAAACTTCAAAAATTATTACCTCCTGATAAATTTGAAATAGATGTTATGAGCGAGAATGACGATGATATATCAATCAAAACCAATTGCGAAGATAATGAAATCTTATCCTCAGCCTTAGCACAACTAATAATTGACCAAGCAAAACAAAATCCACCTACTGTAATTGCAGTTACCGATGCCGCTGCTGCTTCTGCGGGTAAAGCTCAAGGCGTCAGAACACAATTTGATTAAAAATATTTCGACCGTCTTTTTTGTTTTAGATAAAACATAAAACTCAAAAGTCACCCTGAGCTATCGAAGGATATGTTTGAATTCGAAATCTAAACATCCTTCGACTGGCTCAGTTAACCGTGAGTTATGCATCAAGAAATTATTTTGCCTTCAGAGCTATACCAAAACTCAAATTTCCCGCATCCTCAATCGAAATCATAGCGAATCCGCTATTCTTCAATCTTGTAATCAACCTCTGCTCCAACTGGCGCGCGTGGCTTTTGCCTTGGGGGATTTGGGCGTAGATAAATTCGCAATTATTGTTGGCGCGATGCGCCACCACGCGGTGCAAAAAATTATCAGTTTCGCCGGCGTAGTGGAAATTATTTTTGGTGCGCAAAATATAAACTATGCTGTGACCGATATCGTTTAACGGCGGAGTTTCGTTTTCGTTTAGGGTTTTGATTTTTGCAATTTCGCTTGTCGTTATTTCGGCTAAAATTTCTTTTAGATCAGGAATTTTTTTGGAAAGATTTTGGGAATTTCCATCAACAAAATGTTCGTAACTTTTAGCAATTTCTTCGGCTCTTGCAACAATCTCAGCATCAACTCCTACTTGAGTTGCCGTATAAAATGCCGAAGAATTTAAATCAACTCCGTCAACAACTTTGTAAGTTGCAACATCTGCGTCACACAACATTTTTATCAAGCGAATATTTTTTAAATCAACCGCCTTATTTACAAAAATTTCATGCCAGTGCGTTGCAAAAATTGACCTGATATTTTTCTTCGCCAAATATTCCAAAACACTCGCCGCAATGGCGTGTCCGGCCTTTGATTCCGTGCCTTTGCCAAGTTCGTCAATTAGTAAAAAACTTTTATTAGTCGCATCGCGAAGCGCAATTTTCACATCTGTCATTTCAACGGCAAAGGCCGAAAGACCGGCCTCGGGATCATCTCCCGCACCGGTTCTCACATACCAACCATCAATTTCTTGCCCGACAACAATTTTTTTTGCCGGAAACATAAAGCCACACGAACCAAGCAAAGTCGCGGCTGCAAGCGATCTTATCAAAGTTGATTTGCCCGCCATATTGTGGCCCGTCAACAAACAAGTGCCGTCAAAAGCAAATGAATTTGCTACCGCCTCGCCCGCCTTTATCCAATAAGGAAAAAAATCTGTCAGCGCGATTTTATTTTCACCTTCACTAATAAAATTCGCCGTCCAATTTTTTACCTGACATTCTTTAATGTGAAGATAAAGCGTCTTCGTCAAATTAGAAAAAGTCGCCAAATGAATTATCGGCATGCAGTAAGGCGCAAGATCCTTCGATGCCTGTTTCAAAACTTTTTTTATCGCTTCAAAAATTTTTAAAACATCCGCTTTATATTCGCTCAAAGCCTCTTCAACTTCCTTAGTACTCCAGCGATCCTTAACTTCTTTGCCATAACGATCAAGGGGTCGAATCAATTGGTGCTTGGCATTCACATTGCCAATCAACCAAATCGCTTCATTATGCATATCGTAAGAAAGCGCCACTCTTTTTGACTTGCCTTCTTCTGCAATAATCGGAATTAAATTTTTTACTAAAGCTTCTTCATATTTTTTGGCCGACTCATGAATTTTTTCATAAAGCGAAAAAATTTCTGCATTAGAATTTTTAGAAATCCTGCCGCGAAACTCCTCTTCAAGCCGCTCAAATAGCGTGTGTGGAACTAATTCGTTTTTTGGTGTGTACGAAAAATCTTCTTCTTTGGGTAAAATTTCTGCAAGCAGTTCAATTATTTTTTTACCGGTTTGACGCAAAATTTTTTCTTCCGTTCTTATCGCAGAAATATAAGAAACATTTTCTAAAATATTTTTAATAAAATTCGGCGAAAAATTTTTTTGGCAAGTTAGAAAAATTTCCGCCAAAGAAAATAAATCTTTTAAAATTTCGGGATGGGCTTCATTTTTATTTAAAGTTTTTATATATCTCACCGGATTAGACACTAGAAGGGTTGGCAGCTTTTTATCACTTGACTGCAATTCAATAATTGCTTGCCTTAAACAATCGGCATATTTTTTTGGCGCGGGACTTAACAACAAATTTCGCACAATATATTTGCAAGTTGCGGGGCTTGATTTCGGCAACATTAATTGCACTAAATCCGGAATTCCGCTTTTCGGCAAAATTCCGATTTGCTCGGCGGTATGCTGATAGAGAGCTTTCGGCGCATTTTCTTCACCTAAATTTTCTGTTTTTAAAAATTCAATATTAGCATCTAAATCCAAATCAATTTTTATTAATTCTTCCATGCGCTTGGCAAAAGCGCGCAAAGAATAGCCGGAAATTTTTACTAAATTGTGAAATTTGAAATTAGCGGCATCAAATAAAGTTTGCGGTAATTTTTCATGCAAAAAAATTCGATTTAAACGTCCGCTATATTTGTTTAAACGAATAAGCGCCGCCTCTTCCGTCAAGCCTTCCAAGATGAGCGAAGTTCTTAAGTCAGGATTAATTTCAACCAACTTTATTCCTTTGCTATTTGCAGCCAAACCAAATTCTGGCGGTGCTTCCGGAAAGACAATATTTGCTTTATGACTCATGGCCAAGCCATAGGTGTAAGTAGGTGAGGAAGGAGTTATGATTTCAGAAATGAATCTTATTTTGCGACCTTTTTTGTGAATATCGTCAGCCTGCTCGCAAACTACAATTGAAAATCCGGCCGCCGTTAAATCATCCAAAACACTTTGGATATTGGCAAGCGGCATCCCGGCACGCGGGCCTTTGCGCCCCATTCTATTTATGCCGCAATGCTCAACTAAAAAAACCGAATCAATGCCCCAAGTTTCGTAAAATTCGCCGATTTGAATTAAAACAATTTTTTGCGGATGCTTTTTTTTGATGCGAAAAAGAAAATCAATATTGGAATCAGCAGCGCCAAAATTATGCTTGAAACCTTTCCAAAAAATTTTGTTAGCATCACCAATTCCAAGCGGCGAAGCAATTTCCAAATCCTGCGCCATCCTCACGGCGACAGGATGAGACAAACTTTCAAGATGCGATTTCCAAAATGGCGATTGAATAAATAAATCGTGAGGCAGCAATTTTTCCATTCACCAAAAAACTTAAAACTTTAACAAATTTCGTGATGAAAGTGGCGAGAAAATTTGGTGAGATGTGATGAAAATTGGTGGCTGTGCTTCTTTTAAATTCAAGAAAGCAAGTAGTGAAATTGTGACAAAAATTAAGTTAAAAATTTCTGTGAGATTGTCAACAAAAAAAGGGTTATTTTATATATTGACTTTATTATTTTATTTAATTAGGTGTTAACTCATCTACATAAAACTCTTCAAATTTTTCTTAACTTAAATTCTAATTCAAAATGCTTCCGGAAAAAGGTAATGAGAATCAAATTCTAGAACTTTCTTTTAATTCATTAACTAACAACTTATTTGATTTAACAAATTTCAAAGCTGAGCTTCTCTCTTTTAAACGCTCTTATCCTCATCTTTTCAATAGATTATTAACCCACAGAAGCGAGCTGTCCGACAAGCAAACTCTTCTTCACATTGCTAATGAAATTGGCAATATTGATGTACTTCATATCCTACTTCCACATTATAACGAAGCTAAGATTGACTGTCTATCTTTACAAAATGGAAGAGGGGAAACCTTATCAAGTGTAATTAATCCAGACTTCAGAAAATTGTTATCACCACAAGCAAGAAAGGATGCTGCTGGTGAAGCTTCGGCTGTTGGCTCTGGAAAAGCAAGCGCTTCCGCTTCAATCTCATTAACCCCTGGACAAATATCCGAATTGCAACAAACCTTAAAACTAGGCAATTTATATGACTACATTAATCAAAATAACATTAATCGCCATAGTGATACTGTTAAAATTGAGTTTAAAGGAACAATAATAGATATCAATCTTTCTAAAGAAACAATCCTTATTACAACACCTGGCAACAACGTTCCTATATTAATACCATTTGATGATGTTAAAAAAGATAATGCTCAAGATAGATTCGTGGTGGGTATGCGTTTAGCGATAGCTAAAGCAAATTCCAACATCGTAGATCAAGGGTTATATCATCTAGTCATCGATACAGACAAGTTATGCGATGCAATAAACCGAATTGATCCTAGTTATAAAACCAGTGCAAGTAGTAGCTCTGAAGCTGTTGCAAGCGCAAGCAGTAGCCATAAAGCTGCAGGTGCAGACGGCCACCCCACTTCAACACTCTCTTCCGTAAGAAATATAAAATTAAGAACTTCTACTTCTAATGGAAAAATAGTATATCCAATAAATATTAATTGGGATATGGCGCTAGGAAGTAGGGAACTCTATAAAAATCTTATTGCTGCCATGGCAGAGGAAGCTAAAACACGTCCGGAAATTAATCCAAAAAATCTTACATATCTAATATATGATAATAAATTAATTAATCCTGAAAATTGCAAAGAGGCATTAGAAAAATTGTTTGAAGAAAGTACAAAAAAAGAAGGTGCGGCTTCCATAGTAATTGGTAAATCTATAGAACCAGGCAAAGAAACACTACATGATATAGCGCATACACTTTCCACCAACTCTTCCGCAGATAATACAGCAGAATCACAGCAAATCGAAAAACTAAAAGGTTTATACCAATTAATTTCCGAGGTAGGCGGATCAATTAATGTTATTTTTGGACCTGTATTAATAAGGATTAATCTTTCTGAAGGAAAAATTTCTATTAATCAAACAGCTTACCCAGACAGCGCTATTGTAGAAGATTTTAATACGGCCAGCACAGATCCACAAACAGAATTCGCACTCACTATGTTAACAGCAATAAATAGTACAAATGCAGATCTTGCCGAAATAAATGGGGGTTTCCTAGACCTTGATGTCTTATGCGATACCGGCCGTGCACAACTTCCGTCTATTCTCAGTGGATCGGCTGCTGTAACTAATAGCACAGTTCCAACACCGGCTGCAACCTCTGATGTGGGCACCCTTGATAAAGGCGAAGAACGGCTAATTTTAAAACTAGCTAATTTATATCCATTAATTTCCAAGGCGGGAGGATCATTTAATATTAAATTTGAAGACGCTGATATAAATATTAATCTTTTGAAAGAAGAAATTTATATTAAAACAGGTTTACAAGAAATGGTGGAAAAATTTGAGGAGGCAAAAACCAGTCCACTTGGAGAGCGTCGCGACTTAGAATTTGCAATTTTGATGATGAAAATGATTAATCGTACGAATTGCAATCAATCTAATACTTTCATAGATATAGAACAATTCTGCGATGCCGCGATAAACCAACTTAATGATCCTAGTTATAAAACTAGTGCAAGTAGTAGCTCTGAAGCTGCTGCAAGCGCAAGTAGTAGCCATAAAGCTACAGGTGCAGGCGGCCACCCCACTTCAGCTCCAACTCGTAGCTCTGCCACTTTAGCTTCTGAAAAATCCCGGGATGATAAGTTAGGTATAATATTTGATTTGACCGCTTCGCGAGATATAACAGAAGTAGCCTTTCCAAATTATTCAATAACTTTAACCCGCGGCTTAAATATAGGTCCTGATTCTGAGAACAAGAATCCCGGAGCTTTACATATTGTATGTAAATACTTTGGTCCAAAACCATCTGGTACAAATAATTTTGGTAAAAATAATGATTTCATTTCGGTATGTAAATCCAAAGAAGATTTCGTTGAAGAAATGAAAGCAATCGCGACACAACTCAATGATCACACTTACAGTATGTTAGATAATTTTTGTAATAAAAATATTCATGAACCTAACCAAACAAACTATAACAGAAAATGAATAAACCTCTCATCCAATTTTATTAAGAATAGCTCAGGTTTTTCAGACTATACCAACTATCACCTAAATATACGGGTGATAGAAGGACCTCCAGTATTTTTGTAAAAAGTAGCTTGCCTCCTTTTATTCCAACTTAATCCTATACCAAAGCTCTCCAGTAAAAAAAGGGGCCAGGCTACTTTTGGTGAAAAGTAGCCTGGCCCCTTTTCAAAAGAAAAGAAATTCATTCCAACTCAACACTATACAAAACCTTCTCCATATTACCATTATAACCAAGCTCGCCAATCGCCACAGTTCCTGCCATTACCTCATCACCAAATCTTGGTGGAGCAATATTTTTTATTATATCATCAATTTCGGAATTTTTATTCGCAAAATAAAATAATGTCACATGCGGAGCATATTCATCAAGCACTCCCGCCACTCCATAAAAATCAACTTGCCGCCGTTGTTTGGCATTTAACTCCCTATAAGAATCAATGTAGCGCGCCAGGGCTCCGTGATGTTGCGGGCCGAAATTATTAAGCATTAGAATATGCAAATCATTTAAAGCATTATTATTGTAAACCGGCCAATTGATATATTTTTTTTCCAAACCTTTTATCTCTTTTACTAAAGCAATTTTTATCGCTTTCAAGCGCCAGCTTTTTACTTTCTGATATAACTCATCAATATCACTACGAAAAAAACATCCCTGAAATAAGGTTATGTGAAAAACGTTCGGCAAATTTTCTTTTCTTATCTGTGCTACAATTTCATTATTAATTCTTTGCGCTTCCTGCAAATATTCCTGTGGCATCAGCAAAGCAACCCCGTATTCTCGGCATTTCTGGTCACTCCAACTTTTAGCAGCAATCCCACATAAAAATAAAAATAGCAAAATTTTTATTAATATTTTCATAATTATCCTTCGATATTAGGCTCAACTAATTTGGCTAAATATTGTAAAGATTGTTGCCACCCTAAATAGCATTGCTCCGTTGGAATCATCTCCGGTAAGCCTTCCTGAGTTATAGTCACATCAGTTCCACAAGAAACTTTTTCCAGAATTACCGTTGTCACCATAACACCCGGCAAATTTGGATCGTCAAATTTATCACTATATTTTATTTTTTCATCCGGCACCAATTCCAAAAATTCCCCCCCAAAAGTATGAGATTTTTTGTTAGTAAAATTGGTAAAAGCCATTTTAAATTTCCCGCCAACTTTCGCATCAAAGCTAAAAACTTCGCAGGTAAACCCATCAGGCGCAAGCCATCTGGCCATTGCCTGGCTTTCAGTAAAAGCGCGATAAATTTTTTGCGGCGACGCAGTTAGAACTAAATGAAGTTTTATAGAATTTGGCATAAAATTTATTTTAATTGATATGTTAGTTAATAATTTATTTTCCTAATTTTAAATTGATATAAATCAAACCATCTTCTGCTCTTTCTAATTAAATTTTTAAAAAAGGTTCCAAAAGGTTCCAGGTACCTTTCCTAATAAAAAAGGTTCCAGGTACCTTTCCTAAATTTAAGAATAAAAAAAGGTTCCAGGTACCTTTCCTAAATTTAAAGAGGTTTTATGAAGAAAAATGACATGATTTATATCGGAAATTTCAAAGAAGAATATGAAGAAAATTCTGAAGCTCACAAAGAAAAAATATTGCGCAAAAAATTTGCCACTTCCGAAGAAGATGATGCCTTAAGCGAAAACAAAATCGAAGATCAGGAAGAGCAAAATGAAATTCACAATAATTTTTTTGACAATCAACCAAAAGAAAAAAAACGCGATATCAAACCGCCCAAATATTAACCTTTGCCTTGCCGAAATAAATCCTCCTCCTAATATCCCCTTATTTCTCACATTCATCAATTTAAAACATGACAAAAAATATTCTCGTCACCGGTGGTGCCGGCTATATCGGAGCCCATAATTGCAAGGCTTTGCGCGCCGCCGGATTTAATCCAATAACTTTTGATAATTTGTCTTACGGTCACGCTCAGCATGTAAAATGGGGTGAATTTGAAAAAGGCGATTTGCTTGATTTTGCGCGCCTTCTTGAAGTTATAAAAAAACACCAACCCATTGCAATAATGCATTTTGCAGCATTTGCTTATGTCGGCGAATCGGTTGAAAATCCTTACAAATATTACGAAAATAATGTTTACGGAAGCTTGAATTTGCTGAAGGCAATGGCAATGGAAAAAATTGATAAAATTATTTTTTCTTCCACTTGCGCTATTTACGGCAATCCAACTCAATTACCTATCAGTGAAAATTTACCAAAAAATCCCTTAAGTCCTTACGGCAGAAGCAAATTGATGGTTGAAGAAATTTTAAAAGATTTCGAAATTGCTCATAATATAAAACATATTTGTCTTAGATATTTCAATGTTTGCGGCGCTTCGCGTGATGGCGAAATCGGTGAATTGCATGAACCGGAAACACATTTAATTCCGTTGGTTATTGAGGCCGCTTTAGGGAAAAGAAAAAATATTACGATTTATGGCGATGATTACGAAACAAAGGACGGAACCTGTATTCGTGATTATATTCACGTCGAAGATTTAGCAAATGCCCATGTAAAATCGCTGGAATATTTAATCGAAAAAAATCAAAGCGATTATTTTAATGTCGGCATTGGCAAAGGTTTTTCGGTAAAAGAAATTATTGATGCCGTAAAAAAAATTTCCAAAAAAGATTTTGAAGTAATCCTCGGGGCCAGGCGCAACGGCGATCCAACTATGCTTTTTGCTGATAATGAAAAAATTAAAAAAATTTTAAACTGGCAGGAAAATTACAGTGATATAAATGAAATTATTGCGACCGCTTATCAGTGGCATTTAAATTTAACAAATAAATAAAATGAAAAAAATTTGTTTTGTAATTCCGTTATTTCTTGCAATCTCATGCTCTCCGGAGCTCTTCTCCCACATGGGTTGCGGCATGCCGTCTTATGAAGAAAAAGCTGAGGCAAAAGCTTTGCTTGGAGAATTTACTACCAGAAAAATGAGTATGAATCCAAATCAAGCCAAAAAGATTTTTGGTTGTTATTATTATGAAGGCGATGAAGTTTATTCTTACAATAGATTCATGAATCGCGGTTACGTTCTGGTCCGCGACGGCAAGGCCGTAACTTATCATCGACTTTAAAAAATTTCTGATGAAAAAAATATTATTTCCGGAATTTGTAACTTTAATGGCGCTTTATGTGTCGCTTATGGCCATGTCAATTGACATGATTTTGCCGGCATTATCTTTCATGCAGCAAGAATTTGCGCTGCCTGATGAAAATGAAACGCAATTTGTAATAGGCGCAATTTTTTTGGGATTTGCTTTCGGGCAAATCATTTATGGCCCAATAGCTGACAGCTTCGGACGCAAATTCACAATTTATATCGGTCTCATAATTTTTGCCTGCGGCAGCGTTCTTGGCATGATCGCCGGCAATTTTCATCTTATGATTTTAGGCCGCTTACTGCAAGGTTTTGGTGCCGCTGCACCGCGCATCATAAGTGTCGCCATCACGCGCGACTTATATCAAGGCCGCGAAATGGCGCGCGTAATGTCATTTATTATGACAATATTTATTTTAGTTCCGGTAATTGCACCAAGCATCGGACAAGCGATTTTACTGGTTGCAAGCTGGCGCGTGATGTTTTTTATTTTTCTTATCTTCTCATTAATAGCCACCATTTGGACTTTCCTAAGATTGCCGGAGACCTTGAAAACAAACGATGTACGACCTTTTAACATAAAAGCCATTTGGCATGATTTCGTAAAAGTTTTTCAAAATAAAATTACCATGACTTACGCGATCTGCGCCGGTCTTATATTTGCAGCCATGATCGGTTATTTAACTTCATCACGCCAAATTTTTCAGGATTACTTTCAAGTGGGAAATTTATTTCCGCTTTATTTCGGTGCTTCCGCTCTTTCAATCGGCATTTCTTCGATTGTAAATTCCATGATTGTCAGACGTTACGGCATGAAAATAATATGCCACCAAGCCTTGAAAATAATGATTGCGGCCACAGTAATTTTTTTGTTCATCAACATTTTACAACACCAAAAAATTATGCTTTGGCAATTTATGACATTCACTCTTACCACATTTTTTTGCCTCGGTCTGCTCTTCGGCAATCTAAATGCACTAGCCATGGAACCAATGGGACACGTTGCCGGCATTGCCGCCGCCGTAATCGGATTTTTGTCATCAGTAATTTCGGCACTAATAGGAAGTATTATCGGCCAGGCTTACAACAACAGTCTGACCCCGATGATTGTCGGATTTTTATTACTCACCAGCACAGCGTTCTTACTAAAACATTTAGTTGAAAAAAGTTAACATGAAAAAACAACTAAAAAAATTCTTTAAAATTTTAGGCCCCGGCCTTGTAACGGGCGCCGCCGATGATGATCCATCAGGAATTGCCACTTATTCAATTGCAGGCTCTGCCACCGGAACAAATTTATTATGGTCAGCATTCTTAACCTGGCCGTTAATGGCAGGCGTACAAATGATGTGCGCCCGCATCGGCATTGTAACGGAAAAAGGTTTAACGCAAGTATTAGCCAAAAAATTTCCCAAATCTTTTTTAATTTTATTGGCAATTTTATTATTGATTGCCAATGTCGTTAACATCGCGGCTGATCTGGCCGGAATGGCCGATGCTGTCGAAGTTTTAAGTGGATTTAATTCATCATCTTGCATCATAATTTTCGGCTGTTTGATTTCCTACGCCATCATAAAATTTCGCTATCAACAAATCGCCAACGTGCTTAAATGGCTGACTCTCAGCCTCTTTACTTATATCAGTGTAGCTTTTTTAATAAAACCGGATTGGTCGCTAATTCTAAAACAAACCCTTACTTTCAAAATGCCGCAAGGCCAAGAATGGAGCATGTTGGTGGCAATTCTTGGAACTACCATTAGCCCTTACCTTTTCTTCTGGCAGACCGCGCAAGAAAAGGAGGAAAAAATCAAAGCCCAACTTTCTGAACGCGCTTTAGATGTAGGCGTAGGCACTTTTCTTTCCAATTTAGTGATGTTCTTCATCATATTAACCACCGCTCTTACTTTAAACAAAGCCGGCATTACCAATATCACTTCCACCAAAGAAGCCGCCGAAGCCTTGCGTCCCTTGGCTGGCGACTCTGCCATGCTTTTATTTACCATCGGAATAATTTCAGTAGGATTCTTAGCAATTCCTACACTTGCCGCCTCAAGCGCTTACGCTTTCGCCGAAATTTTTAATTGGAGGCAAGGCCTTGACAGTAAGTTTCGCGAAGCTCCGACCTTTTATACCATCATCATGTTTTCAATTGCAGTTGCCATTTTACTCGATTCACTAAACATCAATCCGCTCAAAACGCTTTTCTATTCTTCCATCGTCAACGGCCTGATCGCGCCGATTCTTCTCGTCGGAATTTTTTTGGTAGCGCGCGACAAAAAAATCATGAACAACCGCCCTAGTTCAAAATTAAATCAGGTGGTAGTTTTACTGACAATTATCTTGATGACTGCAGCAGCGATAGCGATGATTGTTGGATAAGAGTATTGGACAACTTTCGCCCGCCAAATTCAAAATTTTACAACTTTCTTGCAAACACCCCAACCACCCTACTCTTCTCTTGCACCTCTTTCATCTTCACAAAACCGTTTTTTTCATGAAATTTCACTGAAGCCTGATTATAAAATGGTTGTAGCACAATTTTGCAAACCACATAAGAATAGCCGCGTTTCTTGGCTTCATCACACATCGCTTCTACCAAATTTTTTCCAATACCAACTTCATCCAAACTTTTAGCAATTTGTTTGTAATAAATAATTTTAGCATTTTTTAAATCTTTTATTTTCAGAACTTCCGTACGAAAAATCTCATCTTCATTTACCAAATCATGCGCTGTCAAATAACCACAAATTTTTTCATCACGCCTTGCAACCAGGAAAATCGCACCTTCATCAAGCATCTTTTTCGCAACATCTTCCGTAAGCTCCGACATCAAAAATCCACGCGCCGAAATTTCTTCCGGCCTTTTATTAACAAGTAAATTTTCCCGGCAGATTTTTACGACATCTTCCAAATCTTGATAATTGGCCTTACAAACTATCATTTGTTTTTCTTAACAAATTCAACTTCGATTATAAATTCAACCTCATCGCCCACGCCCATATTTGAACCAGCCGCCGGAATGCCGAAAGCAATTCCGAAATCCGAACGTTTCAATTTGCCAAGTGCTGAAAAACCTATGCGCGCACCCATCGGATCAAGCGGATGCGAAGCATAGCCGCCATTGAATTTAACATCAAAACTTACCGGTTTCTTTACACCATGCATTTCTAAATCGCCGATAACGCGCGCGCCGTTAATTCCTACAAGTTCAATCTTGGTTGATTTAAATTTTATCTCCGGAAATTTTTTAGCATCAAGCCAGGCAAAACCTTGTAGCTGCTTGTTAAAATCAGGTTTAAGATTCGGATAATCAGTTTCTAAAGATTTCGGGTCAACTGTCACCTCAATACTTGATTTTGTAGGATGCAACGGCTCAAATTGCAACTTGGCATCAAATTTTTTAAAACGCGCCGTATAATTGGAAAATCCCAAATGGTTTACTTTAAAAATCAAACTGGCATGAGTTTTATCAAGAACATACTCACCAGCCGGCACTTCATGCGCCTGTTTTAACGCCAGTCTTTGCTGGTTGGAGACACAAGAAGAAAAGGCAATTAAAATTACCAAAAATTTTAGTTTTTTTATCATAGATTTTTCTTTGTTTAAAGTTGATCCCAGTAAACAAATTCGCCCTCAATTAATCAAGAATTTCCTTGCTTATCAAAGCAAAATTATTTTTAATTCCCTCCCTTTAACAATTAACCTTCAACTAATGACTAACATCATCGATTTTAACAACGGCAAAAAAGAAGTTGCAATCACCCCTTTGGAAAAAATTTCTCTGCAAAAAGAGCATACTATCCAGGAATGGGCGCGTAAGGCAGAAGTGCTTTGCGAGGCTTTACCTTACATGAAAAAATTTGCCGGTGAAACTTTCGTAATAAAGTTCGGCGGCAGTGCGATGGGTGGTGATAAAAACTTAAAAAACTTTGCTAAAAACGTAGTTTTGTTAAAACAGGTCGGCATTAATCCAATCATAGTCCACGGCGGTGGCCCGCAAATCGGGCAGATGTTGGAAAAATTAAATATTAAAACTTCCTTTATTGACGGGCTTCGCGTTACCGATTCCGATACGGTTGATGTAGTTGAAATGGTTTTGGCCGGCTCAATAAATAAAATGATCGCCAAAGAAATTAACCTGGCCGGCGGCAAAGCAATTGGAATTTGCGGTAAAGACGGCAATTTGATTAAGGCGAAAAAATTAACACGCACTAAAAAAGATCCTGATTCCAATATTGAAAAAATTTTAAATCTCGGCTTTGTTGGCGAGCCTTGCCACGTTGATCCGGAAGTTCTTGCCATATTTGAAGATTCCGACATTATTCCGGTGATTGCACCAATCGGCATTGGTGAAAATGGTGAAACTTTCAACATTAATGCCGATACCGCGGCCGGCGCTATTGCTAGCGCCATTCAGGCTTCAAAATTAATTATCCTTTCTGACGTTGACGGCGTAATGTTGCCAAATGGCGAACTGGTAAGTCATTTAAATATGGCGACTGCTAAACAGATGATTCGCGACGGAATCATCACCGGCGGCATGATTCCGAAAATTGAAACTTGTATTCACGCTTTAGAACATGGCGTTGATTTTTCTCATATTTTAAACGGCGCAGTTGATAATATTTTGCTGATGGAAATCTTTACCGAAAGCGGCGCTGGAACTATGATTCTCTAGTATCAATGAAAAAAATTCTTGTCACCGGCGGTTACGGATTTATCGGCAGTTGCTTTGTCCTAGAACAAATTGCCAAAGGAAATTTTGTTGTAAATCTTGATATCCTAACATATGCCGCAAACCTTGATAATCTTGCTTCTATAAAGGATCACAAAAATTATCAATTTATCAAAGGTGACATTTGCGATCAAAATTTAGTCAGTGAAATTTTAACAAAATTCGACATTGATTTATTAGTAAATTTCGCTGCCGAAAGCCATGTTGATAATTCAATTGCCAATCCGCGAAGCTTTATAAACACTAATATAGTCGGCACTTTTTCTTTGCTAAATGTTGCACTTAATTTTTACAAAAAGAAAAATAATTTTAAATTTATTCATATTTCAACTGACGAAGTTTTTGGTTCATTAAAAATTGATGATGCCAGATTTACTGAAGAAAGTAACTACCGCCCGAACTCACCCTACTCTGCTTCCAAAGCCTCTTCTGATCATTTAGTGCGCGCCTGGTTTGAGACTTACAAATTACCGACAATCATCACCAATTGCTCTAATAATTTCGGCCCGCGCCAACATAAAGAAAAGCTAATTCCAACCGTAATTTTTTCGGCACTAAATCAAAAAAATATTCCGATTTACGGCAATGGTAAAAATATCCGCGACTGGATTTATGTTGAAGATCACTGCGCCGGCATTAATTTAGCAATTGCAAAAGGCCAAATTGGCGAAAGCTATTGTTTTGGCGGTGACGCTGAAATGGAAAATATAAATATCGCAAATAAAATTTGTGAAATCTTGGATCAAGTAAAACCAAGGTCTGACGGCATTTCTTACAAAAAACAAATCAGTTTTGTAACCGACAGAATGGGCCATGATTTCCGTTATGCGATCGATTCAAATAAAGCGAAAAATGAATTAGGATTTAAGATTAGTGGGAGTTTTGAAGATAAATTAAAAACTACAATCAACTGGTATTTAAAATGATTGAAATTTCAAATCTTAAAAAAGCTTTGACGCAATTAAAGAATCATTATGAATTGTCTCAAAGTGAAAATAATCCCGAAAAAAAATTCGCTTTTGAAACTGCCACTGTGAAATCATTTGAATATGTTTACGAAATTTCAGTCAAATTATTAAAAAGATTTTTACGAGAAAATTTATCATCAGAAGAGGAACTAAAACTGGTTTCATTCAAGGAATTAGTAAGGATTGGAGCCGAATCAAATTTTATTGATGATCCAAAACAATGGTTCGAATATCGCGAAAAAAGAAATATTACCTCTCATACTTATGACGAAGAAAAATCACATGAAATATTAAAAACCATTCCTGAATTTATAAAACACGTTGAAAATCTGTTAACAAAATTCCAAGAAATTAATGCAAATTAGCAAAGAAGATTTGGCAATAGTTAAAAATATTTTACAACAAATTGTACCGAATATTGAGGTCAGAGCCTTCGGATCACGTGTTCATGGCCAACATTTAAAAAAATTTTCTGATATTGATTTAGCTTTAAGAGCAAAAAATGATGAAAAAATAAAATCAGACATAATGGCAAAATTGCGCAATGAATTTGAAGAATCAAATCTTAGCATCAGAATTGACATAGTAGATTTAAATAATATCAACGCTGATTTTGCTAAAATAATTAATCAAAATTACGAAATTATCCAAAAATAACATGAAAGGAATAATCCTCGCCGGCGGTTCCGGCACAAGGCTTGCGCCACTTACAAATGTTACCAGCAAACAATTGCTTCCGGTTTATGACAAACCAATGATTTGCTATCCGCTTGCCACTTTGATGAATCTTGGAATTACCGAAATTTTAATAATTTCTACCCCGCAAGATACGCCAAATATCGAAAAATTTTTAGGTGATGGCAAAAATTACGGTCTTAAAATTTCTTATGCCGTTCAAGAAAAACCAAATGGCATTGCCGAAGCTTTTTTAATCGGCGAAAAGTTTATCGGAAATTCCAATGTTTGTTTAATTTTAGGAGACAATATTTTCTATGGTTCCGAAATTAGCGGCGAAAATCTGAAGGGAAAAATTACTGAAATAAATAATAAAAAAATCGGCGCTTATGTTTTTGCATATCACGTATCAGACCCAGAAAGATACGGTGTCATAACCTTTGACAAAGATGAAGAAAAAGCGCTTGCCATTCATGAAAAACCAAAAAATTCTGAGTCAAATTGGGCTGTTACCGGGCTTTATATTTACAATAATGATATAGTAAAAATCACTAAAAAAATAAAACCTTCAGCTCGCGGCGAACTTGAAATTACCGATGTCAATAACGCATATTTAAAGCAAAAAAAACTGGGCGTAATTCAATTAAAACGCGGTTTCGCCTGGCTTGATGCCGGTACTCCCGATTCTTTACTTGAAGCCTCTCAATTCGTCCATACCATCGAAAAAAGACAAGGTTTAAAAATCGCCTGCCTAGAAGAAATGGCCTTCCGCAAAAATTTTATCAATAAAGAAAAGATGGAAGAGATAATTAAAAGCTATAAGAAAGGTTCTGATTATCGGAAATATTTAGAGTTGATACATTAGATTATAACCAGATCACATTATTTTTCTTCGCCGAGCAAAAAATATTTTTGTAGGAATTAATAATTCTAATTATTATTTTCCTTAAAATATTATCACTTGTCTTAACATTTTGCAGCCGAAGAAAATTTTCAATGTAAGGCTTGTAAATCAAGGCTTTAATGGCTTTTGCTATTTCATAATTTCCTGTCAATCTCACCTTATTTTTTTCTAAAAATTTAAAACCGTGAAAATGAAAGAAAATTATAGGAAAGATCTTTTTACTAATTTTTTCTTTTCCAAAAACCTTTCCATTTTCTAAAAACAATTCATATTGTTGCACGTTCCAAGGCGCGACTCCGCCACCTAAATTTTGCAATTCACAAACTGAATTGAATCTCTCAAGCCAGTCATCTAAATATTTTTGGTCGCCGAATTTACCATCTTCAGGTTTGGCGTAACACCATTCAATACAACGATCGCGCCACCAATTTAACACTTCCAAACCTGATTCATCATTTTTAAAAGTCATAAATTGCACGCAATATTTTCCGGAAATTGCGCTTTGATCATATTTTTTTGTATAGCGATGCGAGATTATTGAAACTGATTTTTCTGCCAGTTCATCAATTAAAATTTTTGGATCAGAAAAGAAATATAAATCGGCATCAACATAAGTACAGCTTGCAACTTTAAATTTTTCTAAAACATAAAGCACGGTTGAAGGCGTACAAGTCCAACAATATTCGCCCTTACTTCTGCTTGGCTTTATAGCCAATAATTTTTCATCTTCAAATTCTTTTAAAGAAATAACCGTAACATTTTTTAATGACAAACTTTTTAATTTTTCTTCAGCAATTTCATCAAAAGCAAAAATATATAAATGAAAATTTGCACAATTTTTTTGTAAAGATTCGAGCAAAGCCAAACCGTAATTTAAATAATTTGAATCAAATAAAGTACAAAAATTAAGCATCTTTTTTTATTTTAAAAATTGCACCCAAATATTTAGCTTCCACTCTACCGTCTATTGAAATATCAGCACCGAAATGCGACTCGAATTCTTCGATCAAATCATATTTTTCTAAAATTTTTGCAAAAAACTTTGTCTTGCTAAAAAACCAGCAAGGATAGCTGGCTTCATAAACTTCCGGCCAAACTTTTTGAATTGTCAAAACATCCTTATCCTGATTGTAAAAACCCGTTAGATCAAAAATAATGAATTCAAATTTTTTAGATATGATTTCATCCAGCATTTTGTAGGGCTCTTCTAAATATTGAATAACACTGGAAAGTAAAATTGCATTAACGGAATTTTCTTTTAAACAAGAATCAATGTCGTAATAAAATTTTAATTTTTCATCCTCAAAATATCTTTTACCGCATTCAACAAAGTTTTTTTGTTCAACAATATTCCATTTCACTTCCGGCAATAAATTTAAAAATTTTCTATTTTGAAAATAACAACTTCCCAAAGATCCTCCGAAGTCAATGATTTCAAGCTTTCCTGAATTAAGCGATGCCGACAAAAGCAGTCCCGATAAAACCGGCCAAGAATATTCTATTTTATCAAAAAGCACCGAATCGCGTTCAAAAACCGCTTCATTATTTTTTACGCGAAGGAGAGCATTCTTACATTTTTCCAAAATTTTTGCATCATCATATCCACTGCATGCGCTCTTAGCCTCATGCCAATTTAAATCAGTAAAAAACCAACCATATTTTTCTTTTTTCTTCTGACGTTTTTTTAATTTTTTTTGTAATTTATGTATTATTTTTTGCCATAAATTTCTTTGTGGTTTCAAAGCTTCTTTCATTAAATTGTAAGCTTTTTCTTCTTGCTTAACGGCAATTTTTTTAAGTATTATTTTTTCATTATTTATAGCACTGTCAAAATCGTCAATATCGGCGCAATGCGTGCCGCTGCCATCATTGCCAATGTTTTTTACGAATGATTTATACGGATAAAGCGTGAATTTATTTTTCAAAAATGCTGAAGCATACCATCTAATCGCCCAAGAATTATTTTTACCTGAAATTTGGTCGCGAAGCATTTGCGTGTAGGGATAACAACCATCAAAATCAAATTTTTTTGTCAGATTTTTTTCTTCTAATTCACACAAAAGTTTGCTGCCGTCTTTTTCAAATAAATCCCAACCGCGCTTCCAAGTGGCCCAGCCCCAACAGTCGGCGCCACGAATAAAAAATGTTTTCGGCAAAGCTTTTTTTATCGGATAAATATAGGCGTGAATACTTGCAACTTCTACATCGCTTTCATATAAATCAAGCGCTTCATTCATGTAAGTTAGAAAATATTTCGCCGGCACTAAATCATCTTCAAGAACAATTATCCGACCAAACTCACTAACTATTGCGCTCACTCCCTCAATGATCGAACGCGCCAAGCCTTTATTTATCGAAGAATAATTAATCGCAATTGATTTAAAAATTTTAGAATCCTTTATGCTTTCTAAGTAATTTTTTACTTCGGCAACTTTGATTTCATCCTTTTCATTTCTCGCGCCATCGCAAAAAAATATGACATTGGTTTGATCCGCTAAATCATTACTTGCAACAGCCTCAACAACTTGCTTTAAGTGCAAGGGGCGGTTATAGGCAAAAATTACTAGAGGTGCTGAATTCATAAATTATTATAAACATTTTCGATGTCATACTGAGATTGTCGAAGCATGACATCGAGGCTTTTATTTCAATTTCGGTTCTTCGTAAAAATAATCATCAGGACTGTAAAATTCCGAAGCTAAAACCTGAATTGAAGTGCCTTCGGCAAAATCATACATCTTATGCCATTCATGGGGTTGTAAAACAATAAATTGCGTTGGATTATCTAGCTTAAAAGTTGAAATTTTTTCGCCGTCATTAATGTAAATTTCACAAGATCCGGTCGGACAAGACATCGCCATTACCGATTTTTTATGACCATGACCACCGCGCTCGGAATTTGGTTTCAAGTTATAAATATTAAAAATTCTTTTAACCGAAAAACCTAATTCTCTTTCATCTGTAACAGTGAGCGAACCGCGCGCATCTGAAAAATTTTTTGCTATAATTATTTTTGCCATGTTAATTTACTACTTTTACTTCCCTTTGCGGCAAAGCAATTTTAATATTATTTTCTTCAAATTTTTTCCAAATATTCATAATCACTTCGCTTTTTGGTCCCATTCTGCCGGCAACAATATCGCTAACCCAAAAATATAAAACAAATTTAACATCTGATTCACCGAAATCGGTAACAAAACACTCAACTTCCGGATAACTTAAACAACGCGCGCATTCTTTCGCACATTGCAACATAATTTCTTTTACTAATTTTAAATCAGAGCCATGCACCACGCCAAGCCTGATTTCAATACGCGCGCGATTATTTGAATAAGTCCAGTTTGTAACTTTGTTGATAATAAATTCCTCATTTGGCACCATTATTTCCTTGCCGTCAGTGCCTTCAATCAAAGTGTAACGACTACTGAAATGTTTTACCGTGCCATAAGTTCCGGAGTTTTCAAGCTCAACAATATCACCGATCTCAATTGATTTTTCAAAAAGCAAAATAATTCCGCTAATAAAATTTGAAGTAATTTTTTGCAAACCAAATCCGATACCAACACCGACAGCACCTCCAATCACCGCAAGAGTTGTCATATCAACACCGAAGGTTTTAAGCAGAATTATGGTAATTATTGAATAAATTATAATATCAACGAATTTGCTTAAAATATTTTTAGTACTTGATTTGATATTACGATTACGGTCGATGTAAATTTTGCTTTTTCGACTTATTAAATTTGATGACCAAAAAACAATTAATAAAACAACAAAAGCTTTCATCACAAGATAAATCGAAATTTTTACACTACCGATTTTAATGGCATATTGATCAAGAAATTCAATAGTCGGATCCAGTAAACCAAAGGCATCAAGTGTAACAGCCGGAATTAAAAACAATCCGGCAGCATTAGTGATAAAATTATTATTTGACGAAATTTTTAAGAAACGCAAAAAAACAAAAAGTGCGATTAATTTTATCATCACTACAAAAACCAAAGTCTCGCAAAAAAATCCGCCATAGATCATCAAGCCAAGCACAAGTAGGATAAACAGCGTCAAAGGATAAAGCAGCGGAATCAAATAGCGTGTCATCAAGCGATTTAATTCAGCATTATTTTTAAAAGTTCGTGAAATAATTTTCGGCATCACAAAACGGCGCAGGATTTTGTAGAAGAAAAAAGCCAAAACAAAACAAGATGCAATCGCTAAAAATTGCCAACAAAAATTATTGTCAGCCAAACTATTGGAAATAATGCTGATAATTGCGTCATTATTTTCTGCCATAAATTTTTTTAAAATTATTCGCCCTGCCCCGATGTATAACCTGGCTTTCCGTCAAACAAATACAAGCCTTCATATTTTATAAAATCAATATTTTCTTCATCTAAAATATTGAGCATTTCAATAATGTCTTGGCGCGAAATTGTTTTAGCGGAATTTATAATATCATTACTATTTTTACCAGTAATTCCTTTGCCGATAAAACGCAAAACAACTTGGCCCCGATTAAAATTCGGCATCATGTGTTTATCGAGATGCGGCCACAATAGCAGACCCTTGGCACTAATCATTTTTATTTCCAATTTTTCACTTTCCAATTTATTTAACAGCGCAATTAAATTCTCAAATTCATCATTCCATTCTATAAATAAATCAAAACCAATGAGAGACTTTGTTTCTGTTGGCTTTTCCAGTTTTTTAATTTCAGAGTTTGTTGCAGAAATTTTAGCAAAATTAGCCAACGCCAATTTTTCCGGAACTTGTCCAAGCCTTGCAATTACTGCATCGGAAAACTCTTTGGTTCCGACCTGTTTTTTGCTATTATTTTCATTATATATATCCACCGTATGGATTCCATCTTCCAGCGTTTTATAAAGTGCATTCCTGACTTTATTTGCCACCTCATATTGCCCGATATGCACCAACATCATCACCGCAGCATTAAGCAAACCCGTAGGATTAGCGATATTTTTTTCGGCAATATCAGGCGCCGAGCCATGAATTGCTTCAAACATCGCGTAATCACGCCCGATATTTGCTGAACCCGCCAAGCCTACCGAACCTGAAATTTCTGCCGCTACATCCGAAATAATATCGCCATATAAATTCATTGTCACAATCACATCAAAAATTTGCGGTTTGGCGGCAAGACGAGCCGTTCCTATATCCACAATGTAATGATCATTTTCAATTTGCGGATATTCTTTTGCAATTTCATTAAAAGTTTTATGAAATAAACCATCAGTTATTTTCATAATATTATCTTTAGAAAAACAGCTAACTTTTTTGCGACCATTCGCCAAAGCATATTCAAAAGCATAGCGAATAATTTTCTCGCATCCCTCGCGAGTCACTAATTTCAAGCACTCATAGGTTTCCATGGATTGGCGATATTCAATTCCGGCATATAAATCTTCCTCATTTTCACGCACAATAACCACATCCATTTTCTTAAAATTCGTGGCAACAAAAGGATAAAAAGAAACTACCGGTCTTACATTGGCAAAGAGTCCAAGCTTTTTTCGCAAAGTCACATTCAAACTTTTATAACCGCCGCCTTGCGGAGTTGTAATCGGAGCTTTCAACAAAACACGACTCTCGGCAAGCGCCTCCCAAGCAGATGGCATAAGGCCCGAGTCAAACCCTTTCTCATAAATATTTTCGCCAACTTCGATAATATTAAAGCGCACATCGGCACCGGACTCGCGCAATATCGCAAGAACGCTTTCCATGATTTCCGGACCAATGCCGTCGCCGTAAGCGATTGTGATTGTTTTTGTCATTTGTTTACCTATAGTTTTTAGCCTTACCCAAGCAACCCCTCACCCTCTCCCTTGAGAGAGAGGGTTAGGGTGAGGGTTGCTGCAAAATATAAACATGCATAAACTAGACATTGTAACTATACAAGGAAAAATCGAAGAAAAAAGGTTAATCTTAGCGCTTAAAATCGAAAAATTTTTGCTAGAAAAATTGCAATTATTAATTGCTTTTTTGCATAAAGTTTTATCTAAAAAATCCAGCGCATTTTTTACCTGCTCATTAGTAATTTTAAGCAGTATTCTAGTAAGATCTGCAATAGATGGTGGGCCCGCTTCTGCCTTAAATTTATGGCAACTTCATCTACCAATAATTGACGGTGAAATTTTAGTAAATTTACTTGGAATTTTTACTATCATTTTTTGTTATAAAATCCTAAAAAAGGGGTCTGACCCCTTTTCTGACCCCTTTTTGTTGAACCTGCTAATTACAAGCATAGCCATCGGTTTTTTTTGGCGCGCTTATACTTTGCAATTTAATGAATTTTTTACCAAAACAAGTTTGATTTTGGCATTAGCCTTTCCGGCAATTTGTTATTTTTTAGTTAAGAAAAATAAAATTGATAAAATAGTTTTTGGCCTACTATTGCTTGGCTTGGTGGCCATTTTATTTTCGATGATAGATTTTGAAAATAATGCCAGATTTGTGATTTTTAAGGAAGATATTTTGCCGGTACTAATAATTCTATTGGGCATAAGAGTGGCAACTACTAACTTACACACTTCTCCGGAAAAGGTCTCTGACACCTTTTTGCCACTTTCATATCCCGTTTTAATATATGCCACAATCCTACTCTTTCTTTTTCCCGACAATTACGACAATCGCACAATTTTCTTTTCCATCTCCCTTCCCTTAATCACATTGGCAATTTACAAAATCGCCCCTCAAATCAACTGGCGCCGCGATGCTTTAATGATATTATTTATTTTAATAGTTCCGCAATTTGATGCCGCAAATTTCTTTAGCATTGCTCTTTATTTTTTTATTTTATGGCTCGCGATCTATATCTTTCTAAGACCAACCTCTTTTAATAAAGTTCATACTGCAATTTTTTTCACGGCAATTTCTTATATTGCAAGTCTCTATTTGTCGGCAATTTTTGGCTATAATTCTCCTTCCGCGCGCTATAAATCACCAAACAAAATCAGCAATGAAATATTACAAACCATAAACAACAATAAAGCCCTGAAAACATTGGTCGTATCTTCTAATTCTTACAATAATTTTTCTCTAAAAAATTACAGTAAAAGTTCAATCGAATTATCATCAATCGTTACTATTAAAAATTTCCCCGACTTAATTTTTATCGAAAAAAAGAATTACAATTCTGATAGCGAATGTAAAATCGGCGTTCTTGAAGAAGCTTTTAAAGATGAAGAATTTAAAAAATTATTTTTAGAAAATTATGCTTTCTTAAATCGCTTGACTTCAACAAAATCTTACCAAAAAAATATCGAATTTTTTGCCGACAAAGAAATTCCAAACATATCGTTAGACCATGAAATCATTGAACGCGACTTTGAGGTTTATGTTAGAAAATAAAAAATTTCTTTATTTTTCCTGCGTTATAATTTTTTTGCTCAGCATTTTTTTGCGCTCATTAATTGACATTGGTGCCGACACTGCAGTTTACATTGATTTAGGCCAAAAAATTGCGGAAGGAAAAAAATATTTTTCCGGCTTTTTTGAAAGTAATTTCCCTTTTTCTTTTTATCTTTACGCCCTTGAATATCACGCATCCAAAGCACTTCACATAAATCCAATAATTTTTTCTGAAATTATCATAAATATTTTAGCACTTCTTTCAATTTTCTATTCAGCGAAAATTTTAAAAGAAACAACTTTTGATAAAAAATATTACAACTTAATCCTTATTAGTTATTTCCTCGGTTTCTTCTTACGTCCTTTCGCTCTTACAATCGGCGAGTTCGGCACCAAAACCAGTTTGCTATTGATTACTTTTTATCCCTATCTTTCTTTTTCTTTTGAGCGTCAAAACCTGCTGACAAAATCACAATTAATACAACGCGGAATATTGATGGGACTGATTCCATGCATTAAGCCGCAATATATTTTGTTAATTGCCGCAATTGAATTTTATAAATTTCTACAAAAGAAAAATTTCTTATTTTTTTTCCAAACCGACAAACTCGCAATGTATCTTACAGGCGCGATTTACCTGCATTTAATGCTAAGATTCACCCCGGATTTTTTCATTTTCATGGTGCCGATGTGGCAAAAATTTTACAGCGCTTATGACAATTTAAATTTATTTTTAAGTAATACGCTAATTCATTTCAGCGCCCGAATTCTGGTTTTCATTTTTATTTTTCTTATTTTTGCTTACAAAAAACCCAGCGAAAATGACAAAATTTTAATCGCCAGTTATATTGGCGCATCACTACTTCTCATCGCTGAAAGCGCTGCCACCATAGATCAAATCACAATTTTTTATGCAATCATTACCATCACTTATTTAAAATTAGCTTATGATTTTTTTACCATGCCACAATTTATTTTTGATAAAAATAAATTCATAACGCTTTGCTTGTTCTTTATTCCGCTATTTGATTTAGAAATTCTGCCTGCCGCAATATTCGGGCTTGGCGGCTTTGCCAATAGTTGGTGGCTTTTGGCATTTTTTCTACCATTTATTTTTAGAAAAAATCTTAATTTAAAAAAAATAACTATCGCAATTTTTATTTATATTTTAGCGGCGCTTTGTGCTGTTTTAGCCATAAAAAACAACGGCTGGCTCTATATAACATTTAATTTATCTCTATTATTTTTATTACTATTTTTCTTTGAGAAAAAAAATCCGGCACAAAAATTTTCTAGCTTCACCAATTTTATGATAATGGCTGCAATCGCCAGTTTGCTTTATTCTTATATTATTTCGATTGCAAATATTATGAAAAAAGATGATTTGGCTTTATCTCCCAGCCCATTTTCTGATGCCAGAGCCTATTACATCAATAAGTTTGCCGACAAAAAAAGTGATGGCGTAATTGCAATTTCAAATTGGATTGTTCACCAATTTCCGCTGATTAAATATTTAAACAAGGAAAATTATCAAACCTTCCACATCGCGTCAACACAGGCCTCAGCCGGAAATGGCAATAATAAAATGATGTTTAGCGGCGATAAAATGCGCGCCTTTACTTTTTCTTATTTATTTGATGATTTAAA
The DNA here is from genome assembly GCA_964506725.1 of uncultured Rhizobium sp. Lineage (GTDB taxonomy): Bacteria > Pseudomonadota > Alphaproteobacteria > Rickettsiales > UBA1997 > UBA2645. The sequence continues at coordinate 1,864 of CAZDLU010000008.1, read as the reverse complement.
ACAGCAGTTAAAAAATAAAAATATAAAAGTTATTTTTGTTAATAATGATTTTTCGAACTTAGAAAAAAGCGATCGCTGTTTGATTGGAAGTTTAGAATATTATTTTTTAGATTATGAATTTAGAAAATTATTTTTTGAAAATTTCCATTTTGAAAATCGCGTAATAATTGAAAAAACAATTAAGCCAATTAGCAAAATAAAATTTTACAGCAAAGAAAAACCGGATGTTTTTGACAATGTTAAACCGGCTACCAAAAAAACCGTATTTGATTTTGAAGTTTATGTAAGAAAATAAAATTATGAAATTATTGATAAACAATCCTAAAATTTTTTCACTAATCAGCGGAAGCTTACTTGCTCTTGCCTTTGCGCCATTTAATTTTTTTCCCGCTGCAATAATTTCTTTAACAATTTTTTTTCTTCTTCTAGAAGATTCTAAAAATAAAAAAACAACTTTTTGGCGCGGATTTTTATTCGGTTATGGATTTTTTCTTGCCGGAAATTATTGGATTTGTATTTCACTTTTAGTTGATGCGGCAAGATTTGCTTGGTTAATTCCCTTTACGATTACAATCATTCCATCCGTTTTGGCGCTATATTTGGCGCTATTTGCGCTATGTTATAAATATTTTAATTACAAAGAAAATTATCAAAAAGTTTTAATATTTGCCGCGCTTTGGATAATTTTTGAATTTTTGCGCTCGCATCTTTTTAGCGGATTTCCATGGAATTTGCTTGGTTATATTTGGATGTTTAATGAAAATTTCTTCCAAAGCGCTAATCTCTTCGGAGTGCTTGGCTTAAGCTTTCTGGCCGTTTTAATTTCTTTGCTACCGATTTTATTTTTACAAAAACAAAATAAATCCGACAGAATTTTTGCTGTATTTTTAATAATTTTATTCGCTGCTAATTTCTTTTACGGATTTTTTTATATTAAAAATACCGAATTGGTAATTGACGACAAGACCAAGCTACGCCTGGTTCAAGCAAATATCAAACAAGAAATGAAATGGGATCCGGAAATAAAATATTTAAATCTGGTTAAAACAATTGACCTGACAAATTCCACTGATTTAAAAAATATTAACAGCGTAATTTGGTCAGAAACTTCAGTTCCTTATGCAATTTCCGATGAATTAATTACAAAATTAAAATCAGCTATTCCTCCGCATGGACGCTTGATTACAGGTGCATTACGCATTGAAAATGATTATGAATTCAAAGCCTTTAACAGTGTTTTTACAATCAGTAGAAATGGTGTAGAAAATTTTTACGACAAACATCACTTAGTGCCTTTCGGCGAATATGTGCCATTACAAAAATATTTACCTTTTATTGATAAAATTACTGAAGGTGCCGTTGGTTTTAGTGAAGGCGAAGGCGCTAAAACACTGGTCTCACAAGGATTTACTTTTAGTCCGCTAATTTGTTATGAAATTATTTTTTCCGGCGAAACCGTAAATAAAAATTCGCGTCCTGATTTATTAGTAAATGTTACTAACGATGCTTGGTTTGGCGTAAGTTCAGGTCCTTATCAACATTTAAATATGGCAAGAATGCGCGCCGCTGAGTATGGAATTGCCTTGGCAAGAGTTGCAAATACTGGCATTACAGCCTATGTCGATCCTTTTGGCCGAATTGTAAAAAAAATTGATTTAAATGATGAAGGTGTAATTGATGTGGATTTGATTAGAGGTAAGGAAACTATTTATTCTAAATTGATGAATTGGTTTTAGGAAATGAAAGTTGCGACGGGGTTACAAACCCAGTCGCGCACCCAGAAACTTTTTATTCCAAGCTATTAAAAAACGGCATAATTAAAAAAATGTGATGCTGTTTTCCCAAAAAATCGCATTACTTTTTC
>CAZDLU010000007.1:0-67426 GCA_964506725.1 uncultured Rhizobium sp. | reverse complement strand
GATGGGAGTAAGAATCGGAGGAGAAAACAGCATCACATTTTTTTAATTATGCCACGTGTTTAAACTCGGAGTACATACACATGCTTCGACAGGCTCAGCATGACTATGAGTTTTTTTTACGCTCGCAATGATGAAAGTGCCTTACCACTATCAATCATTAATTTTGCTAGCTCGATCCCATCTTCGATTTTTTCAACTTTTCCAGCCAATTTAAAAACAAAAGCAGAATTTAAAATTACGATATCGCGATAAGCTGATTTTTCGCCTTCTAAAAGCTTCATCAATTTTTTTGCATTATACTCCGGATCAGCTCCCCTTAAGGATTCAAGGCTTGTTAATTCAAATCCATAATCTCTTGGATCAATAATTTTTTCTTCCAAAATTTTACCATTTTCAACTTCAAGTAAATAAGAATTATCACATAACGAAATTTCATCCATGCCGTCAAAACCGCAAACAATATAAGCTTTGGCATTTTTATTTTGTGCTATTACTTCTGCCATTTTTTTCATGACATCATGACGCGAAACGCCGATGAGCTGAAGGCTTGTATTTGCTGGATTTAACAATGGTCCAAGAAAATTAAAAATTGTCGGAACACCTAAAGATTTTCTAATTTCGGCAACATTTTTTAAGCCATCATGAAAAAAAGGCGCGAATAAAAAACACAGATTTTTTTCACGTAAATTTTTTTCAATTTCTAAAACTTCTGAAGAAATTTTTATACCTAATTTTTCAAAAATGTCAGCAGAGCCGGAAGCAGAAGAGATGGCGCGATTGCCGTGTTTGGCAACAGGAATTCCGGCGGATGCAACAACAAAACAAACTGCAGTTGAAATATTAAGTGTATTTAATTTATCGCCGCCGGTTCCACAAACATCAATGGCATTTTTTGGTGCGGAAATTTTTTTCATTCTTTTTTTTAAAGAAGACACCGCCCCAATGAAGGCATTGCTTGGCAGGTTTTCTTCGTTTAAAGAAATTAGAAAATCTTTAACGGAATTTGCAGAAATTTTTTGGTCAAAAATTTGGGTGAAGATGTTCTCGAATTCAGTCGGGGAAAGGTTTTGAAGATTTTGCATTTTTTGTTTTTTGAAATGAACGTCTGGTCGGTGGTACAACCCCAACCCGCTATAACTCGAGATTATAATTTAAGAACTAGAGCGGGTCGTGGTTGTAACCCCGACCACCACATATTCATGTCCTACAAAGCCTCAATAAAATTCCGAATAATCTGATGCCCATATTCCGAAGCAATCGATTCCGGATGAAATTGCACACCAAAAATTTTATGCTTCTTATGTTCAACACCCATAATAATTCCGTCTTTAGTCCAAGCAGTAATTTCAAGCTCTGCAGGGCAAGTTTCTTTTTCGATAATCAACGAATGATAACGTGTTGCTTTAAAAGGTGAGGGTATTTTTTTAAAAATTCCTTTTTGATTATGGAAAACTTCGCTAACTTTACCATGCATCGGATAAGTCTTTACAACCATGCCGCCAAAGGCTTGGCCGATTGCTTGATGTCCTAAACAAACCCCTAAAATCGGATATTTTTCTTTAAAGTTTTTTATAACATCAAGACAAATTCCGGCATCATTAGGAGTGCAGGGGCCAGGCGAGAGAACGATTCCGGCAGGATTCAATTTTTCAATTTCCGCTAAAGAAATCTCATCATTGCGCTTTACCAAAACGTTTTTTTCACCGGCTTGGATAATGTAATGGTAAAGGTTGTAAGTAAAACTGTCGTAATTATCGATGAGTAAAATCATTATTTTGCCGGAACAATATCAATTTCTACGCGACGGTTTTTGGCGCGTCCTTCAGCGCTATCATTTGATGCAATGGGATTCGCGGCACCATAGCCCGCGGCTTTAAGGCGTGTCGATTCAATTCCCTGATTAGCTAAATAATCTGCAACAGATTGCGCACGACTTTGTGATAAAATTTGATTTTGCTCATCATCTCCCATTGAGTCAGTATAACCTTTAATTGAAATATCGGTCTTTTTATATTCTTTAAAAACTTTGGCGATTGAATTTAAAACCTTGTAAGAAGACGAAGCAATGTCAGCGCTGTTGCTGGCAAATGTTATATTACCGGGCATTACCAACTTAATTTTATCACCTGTTCTTTTTACGGAAACGCCTGTGCCTTGCAATTCCGCGCGTAGTTTTGATTCTTGATTATCAAAATAATAACCAGCTCCCGCACCAAGAGCGCCACCGACTGCCGCTCCAATTAAAGTAGATTTAGTATTTCCACCGGCAAGCTGTCCGACTAGTGCACCCGCCACCGCACCGCCACTTCCGTAAAGTGCGGAATTAGAAATTTTTCTCTCGCCAGTATAAGGATCGGTAGTACAAGCGCTTAGAATTAGTGATGATAGAATGAGAGTTAAAAATATTTTTTTCATAATAATTTTTTTGTCACCCTGAGCCTGTCGAAGGGTGATTTTTCTTTTGTAAAGCCATGCTTCGACAGGCTCAGCATGACATTAAATATTCACATATTCTTCCAAGCTATATTCATCCACTTGCATGGCATCAAGTACAGCCTCTGAAGCTTGGTCGAGCAATTCTTTTTCGGCTAAATTAATTATATTTTTTTCACAAGCAACATCAATCAAGTCTTCAATGCGTGCTTTAGGTAAAATTCCCACGCGAATTGCTTGCTTGATTTTGTCAGATGCGCTCGCCGCGTTTTCATGCAATCGCATAGCATTTTCAAGCCTTCCCAAATTATCAGCAGCATCTTCGCTAACAAAAATTCCTTCAGTTAATTTTTGGCGCAATTTGCCGTTTTTGATAAAATCTTGTACAATTTTGTGACCTAGTTTATCGCTGGGCGGACAGGCGAAACTATTGATTTTAGCCCATTTTGAAAATGGAAATAAAATAATTTTGGCAAAGCATCCAAACATATTTTGGTAAAGTCCGTCAATGGCAGTTTGTGCTTTCACCAAGCATTCGCGTAAGGCATATTCAACGACCGGTTTTTCTTCTTTTCTGCAACCGCCTTCTTTAAATTTTTTCAAAATTGAAGTTGCTAAATACATGGCAGAAAGCACATCGCCGAAGCGTCCATTGATTGTTTCTTTGCGTTTTAAATTACCACCAAAGCGCGCTAATGCTATATCGGCAAGCAAGGCAAAAGTTGCCGAACACCATTTAATTTTTCTTTCATATTTAGTTATAAAATTTCTTTTGAAAGGTTTGTAAATCGCGCCGCGCGTAATAGAGAGTAGGGTCGATCTTACAAAGTTACTAATTAAATGATTAATGTGGGCAAAGAAAACGCGATCAAATTCTGCTAAATCATGATTTTCCAAAGCCATTATTTCCTTATAGGCGTAAGGATGACACATGATAGCACCTTGACCGAAATGGATTAGGCTTCGTGTCATAATATTTGCACCTTCGACGGTAATTGAAATCGGCGTTGAAAAATAAGCATTTGCCAAAATATTGCGCGGACCCCTGATAATACCGCGTCCGCCCATAATATCCATGCCGTCATTTATTACTTGGCGGAATAATTCAGTAGCGTGATATTTGGCGATGGCCGAAACTACTGCTGGCTTGGCACCCAAATCAACTGAGGCGGCGGTAAATGTGCGTACCGCATCAAGTGTGTAAGTTCTAGCCGCAATCCGCGCCAATACTTCTTCTACCCCTTCGAATTTGCCGATAGCCGTGCCAAATTGCTGCCTGATTGCCGAGTAAGCACTAACGGTGCGCGCCACTAATTTCGCGCCACCACAGCTTGTTGACGGAAGAGAAATTCCGCGCCCAGCTGCTAAACATTCCATCAACATTTTCCAACCGTGACCCAAGCCGTTTTGGCCGCCGATTATGTCACCAAGGCCTATAATTACGTCATCGCCATTGAGCGGAGAATTTACAAAAGGTGTAGCCAGTGGATCATGTCTGCGACCTTGGATGACACCAGGCGTGTCATATGGCACAAGGGCGCAAGTAATGCCGATCTCTTCATGATCAAATAAAATATTTTCCGGATCGTAAAGTTGAAAAGCTACGCCGATCAAGGTAGCGTAAGCTCCGAGTGTGATGTATCTTTTATTCCAATTTAAGAGAATTTTTACTTCACCATATTCATCTCTAAATAAAATTCCGTAAGACATGATAGAGGTAGCATCGCTTCCTGCAGTAGGCTCGGTCAAAGCAAAGCAAGGCAGTTCGCGACCGTCAGCCAAGCGCGGTAAATAATATTCCCGCTGTTCCGTGGTTCCATAATGAAGCAGTAATTCCGCAGGTCCAAGCGAATTTGGCACCATCGCCGTGATTGCGAGAGGCACTGAACGCGAAGCTAATTTTTGAATCACACAACTATGGGCGTAAGCCGAAAATCCTAAGCCTCCATATTCTTTTGGAATTATCATGCCGAAGAATTTTTTGGTTGCTAAAAAATCCCAAACTTCTTGTGGTAAGTCACGCATTACTTGCACTTCGTAGTCATTACAAAGATGACATAATTCTTCAACTTCATTATTTAAAAAACTTTTTTCTTCATCAGTTAAGCGCGGATATTGTTGCGAAAAAATCCATTTAAAATTGGGACGACCGGAAAATAATTCGCCGTCAACCCAGATAGTTCCTGATGTTAAGGCAATTTTTTCAGTTTCGGAAATTCTTGGTAAAAGACCAAGGCCTTGTATAATTGAAAGAAGTGGCGCAGTTATTAAATATCGTCTTACCAAAGGCACGGCAAGCAAGGTAGCAATTACTGCATAAGTGATCCAAAAGTGCGGAGCAAGATTATATTTTACAAAAAAAATGGTGAGAATAAAAAGATAAGAATAGATGGAAAATCTTTTGTAAGCGTAAATTAAGCACATCACGGCCACAATAATTCCTAGGTGCGGAATCTCTCCGAGTAAAATTGAAGTGTCGTAGAGAGCTTCGTTTAAGCTTGTAATGCTTGTCATAAAATTTATTAATAAATATTTATACCAATTACTCGTAATCCTTGGCCGAAGGAGGATGACGAGTAATGAATAATCACTTTCTTACCACCAACTCACAAGCTGCCTTCACCAAATCCCTAACACGCCCAATAAAGGCCGCTCTTTCGTTAGCTGAAACAGCACCGCCCGCATCAAGTAAATTTAGGACATGGCTGGCTTTTAAGGCTTGTTCATAAGCAGGAATCGGCAGGTTTTTTTCCGCTAAAATCCTAGACTGTTTTTCAGCATAATTAAACTGATTAAACAAGTCATTTACGTTTGAATGCTCCAAAATGAACGCGGAATTTTCGATTTCACTTTCTTTAAAAATATCGCCATAAGTCATTTTGCCTTCACCTTCCACACCGTTCCAATTAATATCAAAAATCGAATCAACATTTTGGATATACATGGCAATGCGTTCTAAACCATAAGTAATTTCACCGGAAATTAAATCGCATTCAATGCCGCCAACTTGCTGCATGTAAGTAAATTGCGTAACTTCCATACCATTAAACCAAACTTCCCAGCCAAGGCCAGAAGCGCCAACTGATGGATTTTCCCAATCATCTTCAACAAAACGCACATCGTTATTTTTAATATCGAGACCAATGATTTCAAGGCTTTGCAAATAAAGTTGTTTTATATTTTGCGGCGCCGGTTTTAGTAAAACTTGGAATTGATAATAATGACTTAAGCGATTCGGATTTTGGGCGTACCTAGCGTCCGTAGGGCGACGACATGGTTGCACGTAAGCGGCGCGCCACGGTTTTTTACCTAAAGCTTTTAAAACAGTGGCCGGGTGCAAAGTTCCTGCACCAACTTCAATATCAACAGGTTGTAAGATCGCACAACCTTGCTTCGACCAAAATTCTTGCAGGTTGAAAATAATTTCTTGGAAAGATTTCATATTTTTAAATGGAAAAAGAACTTCCGCAACCGCAACTTGCCTTAGCATTTGGGTTTTTTACACGAAAGTAAGAAGCGCCTAATTCTTTAACGAATTCAATTTCAGCACCATTTAAAAATGGCAGGGAAGTTTCATCAGTTACAGCAATATTTTTCATAATTTCAATATCGCCGTCGAGGCGCTTGTTGTCTAGTTCGAAGATATATTGAAAACCGCTGCAACCACCACCCGAAATTGAAACACGCAAGAATTTATCGTGATTATTTTCTTTGCTTTGAATCTCGTGGATACGCTCTAATGCTGTGTTGCTTAAGGTTACTGAATTCATTTTTTTCTTTTATTTCTTTCGTTTAATTCCGTTAAAACTTCAGTAAAATCAATATTGCGTTGCGCCATTAAAACAGTTAAGTGATAAAGCAAATCACAAATTTCGCCAACCAATTCTTCACGATTTTTTGCATTAGGGTTTTTGTCATTGATAAAGGCCGCTACAACCACTTCCACAGCCTCTTCGCCAACTTTGCGACATATTTTTTCTACACCTTCTTCATACAATTTAAAGCTGTAAGAATGTGGATCTTTTTGCGCGATTTTGGCCTTTACCAAATCAAGTAATTCCTGTAAGGAGAAATCAGTTTTTGACATTTTTTTGAAGAATTATTTTTTAGATTTTAAGAATATATTTAGTCTGATTATTTACAATGTTTTTATTGACAAAATTACCACAAAATTTATGATGACGCGCCCTTTAAATTAATTAAATTTTTATGACAGTAGAATATACTCTTTCAATTATCAAACCAGATGCGACAAAACGCAATTTGACTGGTGCTATCAATAACAAATTCGAAAAAGCCGGTTTGCAAATCGTGGCTCAAAAAAGATTGCAATTATCAGAAAAGATGGCGCAAGATTTTTACGCGGTTCATCGCGAACGTCCGTTTTTTAAGGATTTGGTCAGCTTTATGATTTCTGGTCCGGTTGTTGTGCAAGTTTTAAAAGGTGAAAATGCTGTAGCAAAAAACCGTGAAATTATGGGAGCGACTAATCCACAAAATGCTGCGGAAGGAACAATTCGTAAAGAATTTGCGCTTTCAATTGAAGCGAATTCGGTGCATGGTTCTGATAGTTTGGAAAATGCGAAAAATGAAGTGGCGTTTTTCTTTGCCGGGTTTGAGATTGTGGAATAATAAAGCCAACGTAAGGTCGGTATTTCTAATGTCGACCTTACGTTTTATAGGCTAAAACTCATAGTCAAAAGATGTGACTTCCTTCTCTCTAAAAACGCCTTAAATAATTCCTCATAATCCTTCGGTAGCGCTTTATTCAACGATCCGCGCGTTACTACACTTTCCACATAAGTTGCGGTATTTTTGTGTAAATCAAAAATTTCCAACGTAAATTTATTATCAATAAAAGTTAAAGGCTTGAAAACCGAAGCTAAGCAAATATCAACTAAAGAAAATTTGTCACCTTCAAAATAAGGATTAAATTTTACGTATTTATCAAAAATCGCCAATTTTTCATTGAGGGCAGCTTTTTTAATATCAAACTGTTCCTGATTTTGGGCAAAACACATTCCTAAAGTTTCCGCCAAAATGCCGTTAGAAAATTCAATCCAAGCGCGATGCCAATATTTCGTATAAAGGTCAGTTGGTTGCAAAGGTACGTCTTTGTACGCTTCATCGAGATATTCGCAAATTACGGTAGATTCAAATAAAACCTTATTTCCAATATAAATAATCGGCACTTTTCCTAGAGGTGAATCTTTGGTAAACCAATCCGGGCGATTTGACAAATCTATGTATTCTTTTTGATAGGGAATATTTTTTTCAATTAAGGCCATTTCCACGCGATAGCCGTAGGGAGAAAATTTTGATGTTACTAATTTTATTTTGTCGGTCATTTTTAGTTATAAATCGGAAATTTTTTACAAAGCTCAACAATTTCAGCTTTGATTCTTTGTTCTAAAGCCTTGTTGCCTTCTTCGCCGTTTTTTACAAAGCCTTCAAGTACATCACAAATCATCTCACCGATTTTGGCAAATTCTTTTGTGCCAAAGCCGCGCGTTGTGCCTGCCGCTGTGCCAAAACGAAGGCCGGAAGTAACGAACGGACTGCGCGGATCGTTTGGAATGGCATTTTTATTGCAAGTGAGGCCGGCACGTTCTAAAACTTTTTCGGCTTCTTTTCCGGTTAATGTTTCAAGTGGTGTCAAATCAACAACCATAAGGTGGCAATCAGTTCCACCGGTAGTAATTTTTAAACCGCGTTTTACTAAAACTTCGGCTAAGACTTTTGCATTTTCTACAACTTTTTTAGCATAAGTTTTAAATTCCGGGCGCAGCGCTTCGGCAAAAGCCACGGCTTTCGCCGCAATCACATGCATCAATGGCCCGCCTTGTAATCCCGGAAAAACTGCCGAGTTAATTTTTTTAGCCAGTTCTTCATTATTAGTTAAAATAAAACCGCCGCGAGGGCCGCGTAAAGTTTTGTGGGTTGTGGAAGTTACAATATCGGCAACACCAACCGGAGTAGGGTAGAGCCCAGCTGCCACAAGGCCTGCTACATGAGCCATATCAACCATAAGTAAAGCACCAACTTCATCGGCAATCTCTTTAAAGCGTTGCCAATCAACGATGCGTGGGTAAGAAGAAATTCCGGCAACAATTAATTTCGGTTTATGTTCGTGTGCTAATTTGCGCGCCAAGTCATAGTCAATTAAACCATCTTCAAGCCTGATTCCATATTGCACTGATTTTAACCACATGCCGGAAATTGTGCGTGCCGCGCCGTGTGTTAAGTGGCCTCCTGCCGCAAGCGACATGCCAAGAATTGTATCGCCCGGTTGTAACAATGCCAAGTAAACACCAAGATTGGCGCTGGCTCCGGAATGAGGTTGAACATTTGCAAATTTAGAACCAAAAAGCTCGCAAAGCCTTGAAATTGCTAGGTTTTCAATATCATCAGAAAATTCACAACCGCCATAATAACGCTTTCCCGGATAGCCTTCAGCATATTTGTTAGTAAATACCGAGCCTTGAGCCTCTAACACAGCTGGGCTTACAATATTTTCAGAGGCAATTAATTCAATTTGATATTTTTGGCGATCGAGTTCGTTTTTTATCGCGGCAAAAATTTGCGGATCAGAATTTTGTAAAATTGTCATAATTAAAGTAAAACTAGGTCTAAGAAGGTTGGAATTGTGAAGGGGAAAATTTAATTTTCAAGAAATTAGGAATTGGAAATATCCAATTGTAACTATCTAATCTTTTCTTCTAAGTCTTTAACTTCTTGCGAAAATTTTTGGTCATTATTCATCATTTCCTGCACAAGTTTTACCGCATGAATTACCGTTGCATGATTTTTAGCGAATTTCTCTCCAATTTTTGGCAAACTTTCAGTGGTCATTATTTTTGCTAAATACATGGCAACTTGTCTTGGTCTAGCAATAGACCTGGCACGGTTTGATGACGATAAATCGGAAATTTTTATGCCATAAAAATTAGCTACGGTTTTTTGAATTTTTTCAACGGTAGGCGCTTTGGCATCGGAAGCTTTAATATAGCTGGCAAGCAATGTTTTCGCTAGTTCAATAGTAATTTCTTCATTTAGGATAACTTTATTGGCAATTAATTTTTTTAAAACTCCTTCCAAATCACGCACGTTGGTTGTAATTTTTTCGGCAATCAAACTAAGAACGGCTTCATTAATTTCCTGATTCATCAATTGCGCTTTATGTTTTAAAATTTCAAGGCGATCACGATAGTCAGGAGCTTTAAAGTTAACGATCATACCACCGGTAATGCGTGATTTTAACTTCTCGTCAATATTTTCAAGGGCGGAAGGGCAGCGATCGCAAACCAAAACCACTTGTTTATTATCTTCAACAAGTGAATTAAAACTGTTCATAAATTCTTGCTGAGTGCTTTCTTTGCCGGCGATAAATTGTACATCATCAACAATTAAAACATCAATTGAGCGCATTTTTTCTTTAAAGCTCATCACATCATTACTGCGGATTGATTGCACAAAGTGATACATGAATTTTTCAGCTGACAAATAAACGACTTTTTTAGTTTTGTTAAACTCCTTTAGCTTCCAAGCAATTGCTTGTGCTAGGTGAGTTTTTCCCATGCCGACAGCACCATGAATAAATAATGGAATTTTATCATCAAAAAGATTGATTTGAGCATCGACCCCGGCAGCAATTTTTGCCATTGAAGCTGCTAGTTTATTCGATTTAACCGAGATAAAATTTTCAAAGGTGTAACGCGGATTTAATTCGGTTCCAAGAGTAAAAACATTATCATGCTTAGAGATGCTAATAACTTTTTCCGTAGTTTTTGTCGGCAAAATTTCTTCACAAGTTTTTGCTTTATATATAACTGCAAGCTTTTTTACCTGCGGTTTTATATTTGCTACCAACTTAATTAACTTTTTTGTTTCAACAAATTCACGAATAATCCAATCGCGTATAAATTTAGAAGGAGCGGAAAAAATAACTTCGCTTTCTGACTCAAGAACAATTTCAAGTTTTGATAGCCACTTACCGAAATTTTCTTCACCGAACTCATTAAAACAAGCATCAGAAAAGCTTGTTAAAAAAGAACTGTTTTGCGCTAGAATTTCATCATTTTTTAGGGCTAATTTCATATCTGAGAAAATTGGGATATTTTTTTAAAATCTTTAAATTTGATCTTAATCATTTTTATCCCTTTTCTTTCCCAGTAAAGAAATTTATTTTTTATTATTTAAAATAAAGCGCTTGACAGTTTGGGAGGCTAAAAACTGCTACCATTGATGAGTTTAAGGCCTTTATTTTCAAGGCTTGAAGGCACATTATGGTAAGTCGGCACTACAAACAACTCGATTCTTTTTTTAGCAAGATTTTTTTTATTAATTTTTCTTTTTGAAACTAAAAATTATTATTAAAATTCCACACAAAATTAATGGCAATGATAACAACTGCCCAAGAGTAATTTTGTTAAAAATAAAGCCGATTTGCTCATCCGGTTCACGAAAATTTTCAACTATTATTCTACTTAAGCCGTAAAATGCTAAAAATATTCCGCTTAAAACTCCGCTTTTATCTTTTATTTTAGTGAATTTATGAAGTGAGATTAAAATAATAAATAGTAAAAAACCTTCCAAGAAAGCCTCATAAAGTTGACTTGGATGGCGAGGAAAATCCCCGGCATTAGGAAAAATTATGCCATAATCACTTTCCGTGGCACGTCCATAAAGTTCCATATTAATAAAATTGGCAATACGACCAAAGAAAATTCCAAATGGCGTTGCCACAGCCATAACATCGGTTAGTTTAAAAAATTCAATCTTATATTTTTTGCAAAAAAGCCACAGTCCGATAATCGAGCCACATAACCCGCCATGAAATGACATGCCGCCGTGCCAAATTGCTGCAATTTCAAGAGGATGGCTTAAGAAAAAGGGCAGGTTGTAAAATAGTACGTAGCCTAATCTGCCACCGATTATTATGGAAAGCACTGCCCAGAGTAACCAATCATCATAAGCTTTTTGCGACATTATTTTGTTTTTCTGGTTGCATTTTTTTAACCAAAATAAAGCGAACAAAATTCCGGCAATATAAGCTAAAGAATACCAGCGAATAGCAATTGGACCTATTTCTAATATATTTGGATTGATATAAGGCAAAGTAATTATCATGCTTATCTTCCTTTATAAATCGGGAATTCTTGCTCCTTTAAGAAAATTTCCTTAGGTAATTTTCCATGTTGAAAAAATACATCAATCGGAATTCCGCCTCTGGGAAACCAATATCCGCCGATCCGCAAAAATTTTGGATTAATTTTTTTAATAATATCTTTAGCGATTTGTACCGTGCAATCTTCATGAAACGCACCGTGATTGCGATAGGAAAACAAATAAAGTTTCAAAGATTTGCTCTCAATAATTTCTTTATTCGGCACATAATCAATAATGATATTAGCAAAATCGGGTTGCCCGGTAATCGGACAAATTGAAGTAAATTCAGGACAAGAAAAACGAATCGCATAATCAACGTCTAAATGCGGATTTTTTACGCTTTCTAAAATTTTACCATCAACTTTACTTAATTGATAAATAGTTTTTTGGCCCAAAGAATTTTTTTTCATAAGTTTAATTATTATTGCTATAATTTAGTGCCGCAGCTTCCTGCGGTTTTGCCAATACCGAAGACGGAACCTGATGGCCGCGAATTATTTTTGTCAGATTAATCGGTTGATTGCTCATGGCTTGATTTATGCGGCTTTCGCCATCTTGTTTTTCATCGAATAAGAGGCCGGTAATAATTTGCCGCGATTTTTCCGGATCGTTAGTGATGGAAATTCTTCCGTCATAAAAAGCTTCAACAATATAAGAATGCGTGCCGCTCCAGGTTTCTTTATCAAATTTTATTTTTCTTTTATTCAAGATTTTCTCTAATTGTACATAAGGTTTTTTTCCCATCAAATTGCACTTGGCATTTTCAATATCTCCGCCATTTTGGGTAAAATCATTTATTATAATTTCGAAATCTTCTGCCAAGGTCTCATTATTATCAAGATGAGCCATTGTTGTTACTTCTCTAGCTTCATCAGTTATCGTTAAAATCGTGCCATTTTTAGCATTCGGTGAAGAAATTATTGAATCGGAATTGGTAGTAGTAGCAAATTCTTGGCGCAAAATTACAAGCACGGTTTTATTTGCAATCATATGATTATAATGTAATTTTCTTGATTAAAAACTATCAGAAAAATAGCCATATGGGCATAATTAGCAATATCTACTTACTAATTTTTTTACCACTTATTGCCGCAATTTTTTGCCAATTAATCGCTAAAAAATCATTTACTTTTTTTGTTGCGTTGGCAATTGCTATAATAGAATTTTTGCTCGCGATAAAAATTTTTCCGCAAGTGATTTTTTATGAAAGAATAGCAAATGATTTGCATTTATCCTTACTGTCTCTTGGGCTTGAGTTTAATTTAGATATTTTGGGAATTATCTTTATAATCCTTATTATTTTTATAAAAATAACAACCTTATGCTTTTTTAAATCTGATATTGAGAAGTTTCTTAATAAAAAAGGCGGCGCTTTTTTTTACCCGGTTTTTTTACTGCAAATTTTTAGCTTGATCGGTATTTTTTCTAGCAACAATCTGTTAAATTTATTTTTATTTTTCGAAATTTATTCCTTTAGTTTGTTTGCCATTTCGTCCATTTCTTACGATCTTGAAATTGCCAAATTATCTTTTAAATCTTTTTGTTTAAGTGCCACGTCTTCGCTTTTAATTCTACTATGTTTTCTGAGTATTTATTTAACTTTTGGTGAAATAAATTTTGATGAAATTTCTAATAATATTTCCTTAAATGATAAGTGGTTCTCCGCATCAATTTTTTTAGTTTTAGCATTAGCTTTTACAATCAAGTTTTTCTTATTTAATTTTTATTTTACTAAATTAAAAAACCAGAATTTAACCGCTAATTTCCTGGCGATAGACTCACTTTTTATTCAAACAAATGTTGGAATTTTTTTAGCTTTAAAATTTATTTTTCTATTTTTTAACATTGAATTGTTCGCCGTTTTTAAAATATTTTTTATAATTTTAGCGCTAGCAATAATCCTCTATAGCTCGCTAAAACTCTACCTTCAACGCCATCTTGAATTTATCTCTGCTTATTTTTGTCTAAATAATTTTGGATTTATTGTGCTGGCTTTTACCCTGCAAACTGTTGATTCGCTGCAGGCATTATTTTTTTACTTAATAAATTTTTCTATAGTTAATTTATTTATTTTTACTTTTGCGATCTTTTTAAAAAAACATTACAACAGCTCTTCAATCAGTAAAATCAACCTCATAGACAATTTGTTTATAACTCTACCATTTAAAATCTTGCTCTTATTTTTAGCGGCATTTCCATTAACGATAATGTTTTTTGCTAATTGGCATATGATTTACGGATTGCTGAAAATTGATCTGGAAATTTTTCTATTGGCAATTTTAATTATCGCCAATTTTTCCAATATTGCTATAGTAATAAAACTTATAACTCCTTTGTTTGACAGGCCGCACGAGCTTTCAGAAGTCGCAATAAAAAAATCTTATGCCATAGCTTTTTGGCTTATGATTGTCACAATTTGCTTGGTTTCGCTAATGTCAGGGTTGTTTAACAATATTTCCTTAAGGTTTGCCGCTTATTTAATTTCAAACAACTTATGAGCCAAACGCAATTTTTACTTTTTATTCTTATCTTGATTCCTTTTGCAAATTGCTTTGCATTTAAGGCTTTCAACGGCTTATGGCGCATTACTAATTTAATTAATAAAATTTTCCCGGTATTATTTTTAGCAATTTTATGCGGATTATATAGAAGTTTAGGGCAGGGCAATAATGAATTGATGCTGATAGAAGCCATGCAGAGCGCGGTTGCACTTGGATTTAGCGTTGATAAATTAACTTGTTATTTTTTGTTTTTGTTGGGTTTTTTGTGGATGATTTTTACTTTTTATTCAACAAGAAACATGCAGTTAAATTTAATAAAAAATATTAATGAATTTCGCTTTTTTACAATTTTAATTTTTTCTTTTAACATTGTACTCGTTGCTTCCAAGAACCTTTTTACAATTTTATTTTTTTATAATGCATTAGTAATTTTGTATCATTTTTTTGCTATAAAATTTTTGCATAAAAAAGATACCAGAATGCCGCAATTATTTACGATTTTGCTTTATCTTGAATCGATAATTTTACTTTTTGCTATCATCGCTACCTACAAATTCAACGGTTTTGCCGATTTTACCAAAGGCGGCATAATGACGGAAGTTAATTTAAAATATGCTTTTTTATTTTTATTATATTTTGCCGCACTTTTTCTTTCGGCTTTAGCGCCATTTTACATTATCTATCGCAACTTAAATTTTGATACTTTAGTTACCTATATTTTATTTTTTATCGGATACTCTTTAAGCAGTTTATTTACCTTTCTCAAGCTTACATCCACTTTGTTCGGCTTCACTTGGATTTCGGAAATCATTTCTAAAATAGGTTTACACTTTTTTGAAATAATTTTTTTATTAAATATTTTTATCGCCTCAATATTTTTAATATTTAGCAAAAATCTAAAATCATCTTTTTTCTATCTTTTTTTCCAGCAGTTTTTATTGGTAATTTTTGAAACGCTAATTTTAGCAAACTTCTCTAAAGCCAATATTTACCTTCCTTCAACTTCATTCGTATTTTCTATAACATTGGCTTTTATCACTATTTCCAATTTTATTTTATTTCTTAACAAGGCTGAAAATAAAAGCCCGCAAGGCTTATTTTATCAGCTAAGAACAAATTCTTTTTTATTTATTTTTACCATAGCCAATTTAGCGGGAATTGCTCCGGCTGTAGGGTTATTGACAAAATTCTTTTTGTTAAAAATCATTATAAAGCAACATTTATTCATTAGCGCTTTTGTATGTTTAATCAATTTTGTCAGCCTGATAATTTTTACTTTGAAAGTGGCTTTGCCTTTATTGTCAAAAGAAGCGCCACAGCGAAATAGCGAAGATTTGAATTTAATAAAATTAATAGAAAGCGACTCTGCCTTGATTTTAACTGGACTCTTGCTATTGTTGGCTTTGGCGATACCGCTTTTGTTTAAAATAATTAATTTTCTATGAGCGAAATAAAATCCAAAGTTCTAAAAATTTGTCTTGCTGCAAAAAAAGCCAGCACAGAAATTGCTAATCTTGATTCTAAAACTAAAGATAAAATTTTATTGGAAGCAGCAAAATTAATTAAGGAAAGTAGCGAAAAAATAATTAGAGCAAACGCCAAAGATGTTAAAGCGGCAAAGAAAAACAAGCTTGAAACGGCTAAAATTGATCGTTTAATTTTAGATGAAGCCAGAATTATTTCTTTAGCAAATGCAGTTAAAGAAATTGCTAAATTAAATGATCCGACCAATAAAATTCTTTATGATGTAAAGCGTGAAAATGGTTTGCACATTAGAAGAATTACCACGCCTTTGGGAGTGTTGCTGGCAATTTTTGAGTCGCGCCCGAACGTTGCATCAGACATTGCGGCCCTTGCTCTTAAGTCAGGTAATGCCGTGATTTTACGTGGCGGTTCTGATTCCATTAATTCCGCAAAAGCATTAGTTGAAATTTTTCGCAAAGCTTTGGAAAAATTCGGCGTTGACAAAAATGCCGTGACTTTAGTAGAAAATGTTGAGCGCGAATATGTGAATGAATTACTGAAAATGGAAGAACATATCGATGTAGTAATTCCGCGCGGCGGCAAGTCATTGATTAAGGCAGTGATGGAACATACCAAAATTCCGCTTTTTCGCCATCTCGATGGAAATTGTCATACTTATTTGCATGAAAAATGTGATTTTAAAAAAGCGCGCGCAATTTTAATGAATGCCAAAATGCGACGCGTTGGTATTTGCGGAGCTACGGAATCGCTGCTTATTGATGCTAAAATTGCTAAAAAAATTCTGCCCTTAGTTGCTGATGATTTAAGTAAAGCAGGATGTGAAATGCGTGGCGATAAAGAAGCGGTAACGCTTGATAAAAGAATAAAATTAGCGGAAGAAAAAGATTTTTATACGGAATTTTTAGATAAAATAATTTCTATAAAAATTGTCAAAGATATTAACGAGGCCATAAGACATATTGCTATTTATGGTTCTTCGCATACTGAAAGTATTATTACCGAAGATAAAAAAGCGGCAGAAACTTTTTTAAAAAAAGTAAATTCAGCAATTGTAATGCATAATGCTTCTACACAATTTGCGGATGGCGGAGAATTTGGATTGGGTGCTGAAGTTGGAATTGCGACAGGAAAAATGCATGCTCGCGGACCTGTTGGTTTGGAGCAATTGGTGACTTATAAATATATTGTTGAAGCTAAGTGTGCTTTGCGAAAATGAAACAATACAAAAAAAATATTTGCACTTATTTTCTTCCCCTTTAAAGATATTATTTAGCCATTTGGCTATTAGTTTAATTTTTTAACAAATTTTTAAAATTATGAAAAAATTATTAGTTATCTCTTCTGTAGCTGCTACTATAGCTGCTACTTCGGCTCTTGCTAAAACCGAAGGTTCTTATGCGGGTGTTAATTTAATCAATACTAAAGCAACATATAGCGAAAGTTATACTGACAACACAACTCCAACATCGGTTAGAGGTTCTAAAGATTCTGGCAGTAGTTACAGCATCGGCTTAAATTACAAATATGCCGTTAATATGAATGGAGTTTTCCTGGCTCCGGGAGTTTTTGTAGAAAATAATAATCTGAAAGTAAGAAATGGCGTAGATAATAACCAGGCGCAAATTAAATACCGTTACGGCATTACAGCAGATTTAGGTTATGATGTAACTGATAAAACTGCCCTGTATGCTACAACAGGTTATACCGGTGTAAATTACAAAACCAATACTCAAGACGGCTCAGGTCTTTATGGATCTAAAAACGGTTCGCAAGGCGACTGGATGTGGGGCGTTGGTGTTAAGCATGATGTAGCTGACAACACAACCTTATCACTTGAATATAATACGCAAAACTTGAAGTTGAAAACTTCTTCCGGCGGAACTGCTAATTATAGCTCAAAACTTGATACTCGTATCGATGTATTAAAAATCGGTTTGGCTTATAGATTCTAAATTTAATCTAAGAGTTGAATTTAAGGAGGTCGGCTTATAAATTTAAGCCGACCTCTTTTTTTGTTTTAAAATGCAGCAAAATTCCATCGAAAATTTAAGTAAAATTATTTCCAAACTTCCGGGCTTGGGCCCAAGAATTGCTAAGCGCATCGTGCTTTATTTAGCGAATAATAAAGACAAATCACTATTGCCTTTGATTGAAAATTTAGAGATTTTAAAAGATAAAATTCATAATTGTGAAATATGTGGCAACCTTGATGAGGGTAGGGTTTGTGGCATTTGTTTAAGTCAAAATCGCGATGAAAGTTTAATTTGTGTTGTTGAAGAAATTGCCGATCTTTGGGCTATTGAGCGCGCCGAAAATTATAAAGGAAAATATCATGTTTTAGGTGGAAATTTATCGGCAGTTTCGGGAAAAACTATTGAAGATTTGAATCTAGAAAATTTATACAAAAGATTAAAAGAAGAAAAAATTAAAGAAGTTATTATTGCAACAAGCGCCACAATTGACGGGCAAACTACGGCACATTTTTTGCTGGAAAATTTAAAAGATTTTACAGTGAAAGTTACGCGTTTGGCGCATGGAATTCCGGTTGGAAGTGAGCTTGATTATTTGGATGAAGGAACAATTTCGATTGCGTTTAAAACGCGGGCCCAGTTTTAATTAGTTTTATGTTCGATCAAAATTTATTTACACAAGCTAAAAAAATTCTTGAAAAATCTAAAGAAAAAAAACTTAAACTAGCCTTTGCTGAATCTTGCACCGGCGGGCTTTTATCGGCTTTGTTTACCGAAATTCCGGGATCATCGCAAGTTGTTGATTGCGGATTTGTTACTTATTCGAATGAAGCAAAAATTAAAATGCTTGGAGTGAAAGTTGAAACCCTGAGAAACTATGGTGCAGTAAGCGAGGAAGTAGCGAAAGAAATGGCAATTGGTGCCCTGAGAAATTCACAAAGCGATGTGGCGCTGGCAATTACCGGCATCGCCGGGCCCGATGGTGGAAGTGAAGAAAAGCCAGTGGGATTAGTTTATATTGGAATTGCGGACAGAAATAAAGCCTCGACAAAAAGGTTTATTTTCTCCGGAATTAGGTCCGATATAAGAAAATCAACTGTTGCCGAGGCTTTAAAAATTTTAGAAACCGTAATCTTTAATTAAAACTTCCGCAATTTGCACCGCATTTAAAGCCGCGCCTTTTCTCAAATTGTCAGAAACAACCCAAAGTGACAAACCGTTTTTAATTGATTTATCTTCGCGAATTCTTGAAACATAAACCGGATCTTGCGTTGAAACCTCGGTTGGAGTGGCAAATTTCATTTCCGCCGGATTATCAACAACCAGCACGCCATCAGCCTTTTCTAGTGCAGCTCTGGCTTGTTTTGCCGAAATTGGTTTTTCAAATTCAACGTTAACGGCTTCCGAGTGACAATTAAACACCGGAACGCGCACGCAAGTAGCTTCCACTTCAATTTTTGGATCCAAGATTTTTTTAGTTTCAACTTTCATTTTCCACTCTTCCTTAGTCACGCCGTCATCCATGAAAGAATCAATTTGCGGAATTACGTTAAAAGCAATTCTTTTTGAAAACTTTTTTGGTTCGTGACCTTGATTAGCGTAGATTTTTTTAGTTGAATCGTAAAGTTCATCCATTGCCTCTTTACCCGCACCTGATGTGGCTTGGTAAGTTGCAACAACAATTCTTTTAATATTGGCAAGTTCATGCAAAGGTTTTAAAGCCACAACCATTTGAATAGTTGAGCAATTAGGATTAGCAATGATTCCGCGTTTTTTATATTCGGCAATTGCTTCCGGATTAACTTCAGGAACAACCAATGGAATATCTTTTTCCATTCTAAAATGCGAAGTATTGTCAATTACCACGCAACCTTGCGCTGCAGCTCTTGGCGCGTGAATTGCCGAAACTTTTCCGCCCGGAGAAAACAAACCGATTTTAGTTCCGGTAAAATCATAATCATCCAAAGCCTGTACTTTTAAAATCTTGTCACCGTAAGAAACTTCTTTGCCCACAGAATTGCGCGAAGCCAAAGCTACTACTTCATCAGCCGGAAATTTTCTTTCCGCTAAAATATTTAAAATCTCACGACCTACATTGCCAGTTGCGCCAACAACGGCTACTTTTCTTTTTGACATAAGTATATTTTTAAACTAGTTTTTAAAAATCCCCCTATCCCCACTTCTAAGGGGGAAGTCGTGCTAACGCAACGACAGAGTACCTCAGGGGATACATAGAGTTTTCGGGGCGAGGAGTGTAATTTTTATTGCGAGCAAAGTCAAGTATGACCAAAAAATTTTTCATTATAGCCGGCGAAGCTTCAGGCGACTTGCTCGGTAGCAAATTAATTAGAGAGATAAAAATTGCTGAACCTGATTCGACCTTTGTTGGAGTAGGCGGGAAATTAATGCAAGAACAAGGCCTGATTTCAATTTTTCCGATGGAAGATTTGGCAGTGATGGGTTTTGTTGAGGTGGTACCGCATATTTTTAAATTACTAAAAAGAATTAAGGAAACGGCACAGAGAATTATTTTAGAAAAGCCGGATTTTATTATAACGATTGATGCGCCGGATTTTAATTTTCGGGTGATGAAAAAAATTGTCGGTGTAAGTTCTAAAAAAATTCATCTTATCGCGCCTTCAGTCTGGGCCTATCGTGAGGGTAGGGCGAAGAAAATTTCCAAGCTTTATGATTTGCTATTTTGTATTTTGCCGTTTGAGCCGCCATACTTTGAAAAATATGGCTTGAGGACCGTTTTTATTGGACATCCGCTTTGTGAAAATATTCCGGATTTAGCAAAAAAAATAAAAACAAAAAATACGGTAATCGCCATAACACCAGGAAGCCGTAGGGCTGAGGTCAAAAAGATTTTTCCGGAATTTATTGAAGCAATAAATTTACTTAAAACAAAAATTCCAAACATAAAGATTGTAATTCCTTTGGTGGACAAAACAAAAGAGCTTGTACAAGAAATGGCAAAAACTTTACAAGTTGAATATTTTTTTATTGAAAAAAATGAAAAAGAAAAAATGTTTTTAGAAGCAGATTTCGCTCTAGCAAAATCCGGCACAAACACTCTGGAATTCTCGCTGCACAAGATTCCTATGATTGTGGCTTACAAAATTAATTGGTTGAGTTATTTTTTGATAAAATTATTAATCAAAATTAAGTTTGGAAATTTAATAAACTTGATTGCGAATAGAGAAATTATTCCGGAAATGTTACAATGGAATTGTCGTGGAGATAGGATTTATAAGGTTTTAAAACAACTTGTTGAGAATAAGGAATTTGCAGAAAAGCAAATTAATGATAGTCAGGAAGTTTTAAAAATTCTTTGCGGCGACGTGAATCCAAGTCAAAGGGTGGTTGAAGAAATTTTGAAATTATAACCACTCTCGATGTCATGCTGAGCCTGTCGAAGCATGGTGTTGTAACTCGGAGTGCAAACACATGCTTCGACAGGCTCAGCATGACATCGAGGTATTATGATTAAATTCTTAATAATATTTTTTTTATTTTTACAAACCGCACAAGCCCAAGAAGGCTGTAGTAAAGTTTATTCTTATCTTATTTTTAACAGCAAAAACGGTGATGTAATTTCTGAAGAAAAATCTACTAAAATTTCTTATCCGGCATCATTGGTAAAATTGATGACACTTTACTTAACTTTTGAAGCTTTAGAAAATAATAAAATTAAACAAGAGCAGGTTTTGACTGTATCGGCAAAGGTTGAAGAAATTGCCAGAGTGAACAAAATTAATAGTTTAAAATTAAAAGAAGGTGACAAAATTACTGTAAAAGAGGCGATTCGCGGTACTATTGTAAAATCATTTAATGAAACTGCAGAAATATTGGCAGAAGCTGTTGCCGGCGATGAATGGCATTTTGTGCGTAAGATGAATGACAAAGCAAAAAAACTAGGAATGAATGATACAAGTTTTAGAAATCCCAGCGGACTTCATGAGGAAGGACAATATACGACAACCTATGATCTAGCGCGCTTGGTGCTAGCTTTGCAAAAAGATTTTCCGGAATATTATCACTTATTTTCTCTAAAAGAATTTAAATATCGCGATACAAAATATGAAACACATAATAATGTGCTGCTTGATTACAAAGGCGCGGAAGGCATGAAAACCGGATTCACTAATGCTTCCGGTTTTAATTTAATTTCAATTGCTAAAAAAAATAATTATAAAGTAGTTTCTATATTGCTTGGATGCTCTACGTCTAAGGCTCGCGACCAGTTTACAAAATCTCTTTTGGATAATGCTTTTTTAGAAAAACCTACAAATCCTGAAGTAAAAATAACTAAAAATTTCGACTATAAAAAACAAGAAATCGGCAGAAATGAATATGATTGGCGCTAAACGCTGTTAACTACATAAGCTTAAAGCCAATCACCACGCCATCTTTTTCAGATTTTAATCGATCTTTAACTTCATCGAATTTTTTATTAATTCTAAATTCCATTTTTAAATCTATTGTTTCGTCTTTTTTTAAAGTATATTCGTGAAAACAAATACAATCATTGCGATCAATATATTCTATAGCGCGGTCAGGTTTGGTATAGATTGTCGGCCTAAAACGAATTAAATGTTTTCCTACATTTGTTGCTTTAAAGTGCACGACATTTTTGCGCCCGCTTACCGTTTCAATAGTTTTTTCAACAGGCTCAAAATCTATATCGCCACGAAAATTATTAACTTCAAAAATAAGATTTATCGGGTCTTTTCCCTCGCTCACGGGAAGCAAGGAAGAAAAATAAAATGCCTGACATTTTGAAGTTACATTGCAAAATAAATTATAAGGTTGAAGAACAATAAAAATCACAATAACAATCAACGTTGCTCGAAACAGCAATTTAAAAATCGGACTCATAAAAACCTCGCATTTTTTAAAGTTATTTATATTTTGTTCATTCTTAAAAAAACATTAAATGATAAATTTTAAATGATAAATGCTAAATTTAGCGAACCTTTTTTAAAGTTCCAAGAATGGCTAAAAAAAGCTGAGGCCAATGCTAATATTGTAGAACCTACTGCCATGTGCCTTTCCACCGTTGATAAAAATAATTTTCCATCGTCACGCATGATTTTGTTAAAAAAGTTTGACGAAAGAGGTTTTTGTTTTTTTACCAATTTAACCAGTCGCAAAGGTAAAGAATTAGTTGAAAATCCCAATGTTGCTCTTTGTTTTTATTGGGGCGTGCTCGGTTTGCAAATTAGAATTGAAGGTACTGTAGAAAAAGTTTCGATTAAAGAAGCTGACGATTATTTTGCCTCAAGAAGAAGAGATAGCCAAATCGGTGCCTGGGCTTCTAAGCAATCTTGCGCTATGGAAAATTGGCAAGAATTTGAAGATCGTATTGCTAAAATTGCCAAAGATTTTGAAGGACAAGAAGTGCCGCGCCCTCCTTTCTGGTCCGGGTTTAGAGTTGTTCCGAAACGAATTGAGTTTTGGCGGGAAGGAGAATTTAGAATTCATAAACGCGAGGTTTATGAGCGGGCATGCGATTCGTGGAATAAACTACTAATTTATCCTTAAACCTATGCAAAAAAACTTCCATAATTTATGCGATGATTTTCTGGCAAACCTTGCAGAACAACTTGAATCAAAAGACCAAAGTACAAAACTTGATGTTGAATATTCTGACGGAATATTGAAAATAACTCTCGAAGATAGCGGCAAGACCTACATCATCAACCGTCACAGCGCTTCAGAAAAAATTTGGTACTCTTCACCATTTTCCGGCGCTAATTATTTTTCATTTAATGAAAAATGGCTTAACTCTAAGGGCGAAGAGCTTTCACAAAAATTATTTTTAGAATTAAAAAATTATTTATGACAAAAAAAATCTTACTTATCGAAGGCGATGGAATTGGTCCGGAAGTGGTTGGACAGGCTAAAAAAATAATTGATTTTTTTAACAAAAATACTGACAAAAAATTTGAATGCGAAAATGCTTTGCTTGGCGGAATCGCTTATGACAAGGTTGGAACGCCTTTTCCACAAGAAACTGTTGATTTAGCGAAAAAAAGCGATGCTATTTTGCTTGGCGCAGTTGGTGGATTGAAATGGGAATCGCTTGAATATAAACATCGTCCGGAACGAGGATTACTCGGTATCCGTAAAGAATTAGAATTATTTGCTAATTTACGTCCTGCCACTGTTTTTGCTGCTTTAGCTGATAGTTCAACATTAAAAAAAGAAATTGTTTCCGGCCTTGATATAATGATTGTGCGCGAATTGACGGGTGACGTTTATTTTGGCGAACCACGTGGCGTCACGACCTTAGCGGATGGTTCAAAACAGGGCGTTAACACTATGACTTACAATTCGAAAGAGGTTGAAAGAATTGCCCGCGTATCCTTTGATTTAGCGCGTTTACGCAATAAAAAACTTTGCTCAATTGATAAAGCAAATGTGCTAGAGACTACAGAAATGTGGCGTGAAGTCGTAACCAAAATCGGCAAAGAAGAATATCCTGATGTGGCCTTAAGTCATATGTACGTAGACAATGCTGCGATGCAATTAGTGCGTAACCCCAAACAATTTGATGTCGTGGTAACCGGAAATATTTTTGGCGATATTTTGTCTGACATTGCTTCAATGCTTACTGGGTCCTTGGGAATGCTACCTTCAGCGTCACTTGGCAAAAAACAGGAAAGTGGTAAGCAATTTGCTTTATATGAACCAATTCACGGTTCGGCTCCTGATATTGCCGGCAAGAATATTGCCAATCCGCTTGCCACAATTCTAAGTTTGGCAATGATGTTTAAATATTCTTTCAATTACAAAAAGGAAGCTGAATTAATTGAAAAAGCGGTAGAAAATGTTTTGAACAAAGGCATTAGAACTGCAGATATTGCAAAGTCTTCAGAACCTAGAATTTCTTGCTCGGAAATGGGTGACAAGATTATTGAAGAAATCAAAAAACTGGCATGAAATGGTTTTTGTTTTTAATTATTTTCTTTTGTAATTTTTCCGCACTAGCGCAAAATGTGCGTCCAACCACATTTGATGATCGCAAGCCATGTGAAGAGGCAAGTGGGACATGGCGCGAATTTGGCACTTCCTGCGTCAATTCCTGTTACGAACAATTCGATAAATATAGCATATGTAGCAGAGTTTCAATTTTTTCCTGCGATTGCGGTAAAGGCCGATGCTGGAATGACGGCACTTGCATATCTTTAAAAGACTACAAAAAAGACTATGATATAAAACAGGCCGAAGAACAAAAAATTCTTGATAAAGCCAAGGAAAAACGCAAAGAAGCCATGAAACATAATCAAGAGGAAGTGATGAAAAATATTATAGCCAAGAAAAACGCTATAGAAGCCGCAAAAGCCGGAGCGGATAAGGCGCAAGACACATCGAAACAAATAGTAACCAATGTAAATAATGCTATAAACAATACTAATAACTCAGCGAATACTAAACCGACACAGCGTGAGCCAATTAGCTTGATGCCGTTTTCCGATAAAAATCAATCCGATAAAAAAGCAAACAATGTTCCACCATTGTTTGCTCAGACAGAACAATCAAAACAAAATAATGAAGCCGCCACCGGCGATTTACCGTCTTTCCCGGTAATCCAAGTGCCTTCACAATAGTTTTATAAAAGAGTCAGAAATTTGACATTTTTCTCATTGCTAATTAATATTAGCTTTTTAACCTATTTAAAAAAAGGTTTTGACTTGCTAAAATCTCTTATTTAAAAATTAAATCTTATCTCGTAACTATAGTTTTGTTAACATGAAAAAAATATTTTCAGTTTTTGCTTTTGCTTCGATATTACTAGGATTAGCCGTGGATTCTGACGCTGCCACTAAACATATTTCTATTGGTACCGGTGCTGTAACGGGTGTTTATTATCCTGCTGGTGGCGCAATTTGCCGTTTAGTTAATCGTGGTCATAAAGAACATGGAATTAGATGCTCTGTTGAATCCACAGGTGGCTCAGTTTCAAATTTGAATGCAGTTCATAACAGAACAATTGATTTTGGCATAGTTCAATCAGATTGGCAATATCATGCTTATAATGGCACCGGTTTTTTCGCCGATCAAAAACCATTTAAAGATTTAAGATCGGTATTTTCACTTTACACCGAAACCTTCACAATGCTTGTACAAGATAAGCCAAATGGTATTAAATCATTCGATGAAATTGTTGGTAAAAGAGTTAATTTCGGTCCGGAAGGTTCAGGAATGTATGCTACAATGGAAGTTCTGATTGCAGCCAAGGGATGGAAAAAAGAAGATTTTTCCGCTATCACTTATTTACAACCATCTGAACAACCTAAAGCATTATGCAATGACAAAATAGATGTTATGATCTATGCTGCAGGAAATCCGAATGGCGTAATTCAAGAAGCTGCACAAAATTGCAAAGTTAAAATTTTAAGCGTTGATAAAGCTACGATTGATAAATTAATTAAAGATAATTCTTTCTATGCTAAAGCTGTAATTCCCGGTGGAACCTATGCTAATAATCCGAACGCTGTAGAAACTTTTGGTATTAAAGCAACTTTGGTTACTTCAGATAAAACAAGCCAAGAAGTTGTTTATAACCTAACCAAATCCGTATTTGAAAATCTTGATAATTTTAAAACCTTGCATCCGGTTTTTGCCTCATTAAAGAAAGAAGATATGGTTAAAGAAGGTCAATCTGCGCCAATCCATGCTGGAGCTTTAAAATATTTCAAAGAAGCTAAATTAAGCAATTAATTTAGCTTTTATTTTTATCATTTCTAAACAGGTTCTTGCCGCAAATCCACCTTTGTTTTTCTTAGCAATATCAGCTCTTTCTAAGGCTTGTTGTTCGTTTTCGACTGTTATAATTCCATATCCTATAGCCAATTTTTCTTTCATTGCCAGTTCATTTAATCCGCGAGCACTTTCTAAACAAACATAATCATAATGCGTTGTTTCACCACGAATTACACACCCCAAACTCACATATCCGTTATATTTTGCACTATCTTTGGCGAAAGCAATTACGGCAGGAATTTCAAATGCTCCCGGTACTGTAATAATTTCATAATCGTAACCGGCATTTTCAATTTCTTTTATAGCTCCTTCAAGCAAAAGTTCAGAAATATGTTTATAAAAATTAGCTTGAACAATTAAGATTTTTTTCATTGTTTTTGATTGGTTTTTATTAAAAATATTAGGATCGCATCCTTAATTATTCGAATATGCTAAACATTTTCAATTTATTTCTATTTTTATTTGCTATTTGGCTTGGGCTAATGGTTATATGGAGCCATTTTTCTTTGGTTTATTTATTTTGCGGCATTATCGCTTCCGCCTTAGTAACTCTTATCTCTATTCGCTTAAAATTAACAGAAAAAAATGGCGAATTATTATATCTTAATTTTGGTTTTTATCGTCATTTTTTAAATATATTTTTTAGCAATTTTTTTAGCTCTATGAAACTTATTTGCGGATTAGCAGTAAAGCGCGAACCTATTTATCCGGTTATTCAGATAATAAAAATTGGCGATAATGACATGGCTTTATTGATGGCTACAATAAATATAACAAGCGGGCTTTTCGCTATCGATTGTAAAGGTGACGAGATCACTATTCACGCTTTAGATCAAGATTATTTTAAGGCGCTTAATTTAAAAAAAGTTTTAAGTAGCTTAAAGGATACAAGAGATGAGAATTTGATTTAAAGCCAAGAGCCATAGAGACTCTTGGCCTTTCTATTTTTTTTAAAATAGAAATCGAGAATGTGTGGGGTGGTTCTTTTGAACATCAAGTTTTTAATGCTAAATATTGAAACAAAAAACACACTGTTTTTTATTTCCAAATAATTAATTTTTAAAAAACCCTTCTTAAGCCTTTATTTTCAAGGCATTTCAGCTTGTTAAATTTTTTTCTTGCATTAACACTTTCGTCAGAAAAAATGCGTTTGTGTATTTTTTAAATACCATTAATTAAACCTAACACGCATGAAAAATTACAATATAAAAGACCTGGAAACCTTCAATTACGTAGCTAATCTCAGAAGTTTTGCTAAAGCTTCTGAGGTGCTAAACATATCGCGCGCCGTTGTAACGACAAGAATTATTGAATTAGAAAAAATTCTGAAAATGACTTTACTTACGCGCACAACACGTCGCGTA
This sequence comes from uncultured Rhizobium sp., assembly GCA_964506725.1. Lineage (GTDB taxonomy): Bacteria > Pseudomonadota > Alphaproteobacteria > Rickettsiales > UBA1997 > UBA2645. The sequence goes on along the minus strand of CAZDLU010000007.1, from coordinate 39,733 downwards.
AATCTGACTTCCGACGGCAAAAAATTTCTAACTTTTTGTAAGTCAATTTTAACAGAAGTTGAGAATCTGGATAACTTTTTAAATCAGAATAGTGGAATAAGTGGTGTGCTACGCATGGTTCTGCCGCCTTATTTCGGCAGATATTATGTTGCTCCTTATCTTAAAGATTTTTTAGCAAAATATCCTAATCTTGAATTGGAAATTACCATTACTGATAATTTGATAAATATCATTGATCGTGGCTATGACTTGCAAATAAGAAATTCCTTACCGCAGGAAAAAGATTTAAAAGCAGAAAAATTATCAGATAGTAAAAAAATAATTTGTGCCACGCCTGAATATATTGCAATGCATAGTCATATAAGAACTCCAGAGGATTTAATAAAGCATAATTTTTTCTCTTTAGGAAAAAACAATGTTTTGCGCTTACGCAATAAAATCACCAATAGATTTAGCAATATCTATGATTTAAATAGCAATGTTAAGTGCGGAAATGTTGATATGGTGAAAGAGCTTGTACTATCAAGTGCTGGTGTCGCTCTCCAATCGCTGTGCTATATTGAAAAAGAAATTAAAGAAAAAAAATTAGTAACTTTATTAGATGATTACGAGGTAGTAAATAAAATGACATTTTATGCAGTTTATCCGGAATGCAAATATCGATCGCCACGCCTGGAAGCCTTTATAAATTTTTTACGCGAGATTTGTTAATGAAGGGTAGGGTTCTTACTTTATTTAAGCAAAAGACAATTGATTCTAATTTTCCCTCACATAAAATACGCGCCTTATTAGCAATTTTAAATAAACTAGAATGAATTTCCCCATCCTTTCAGTTCTAATCTTTTTGCCGATTATAACGGCTTTATTATTATTCTTCGTTAATTGTAAAAATAACCGCATTTATTATTACTATGGCATTACTGTTAGTGTTTTAACACTTATTTTAAGTTGTAAATTATTTTTAAATTTCGATAAAAATAATGCCGATTTTCAATTTGTTGAAATATTCCAAATCTTCGAACCTCATAATATAAAATATTTTTTAGGAATTGATGGCATTTCGCTTTTGATGATTGTTTTAACAGCATTTCTTACGCCGATTTGCTTGGCAATTAGTATAAATTCTATAGAAAAACGTATTAAAGAATTCGTAGCCTGCTTCCTTCTTATTGAAGGCTTTGTTATAGGTTCTTTTTGCGCTTTAGACTTATTGTTTTTCTATATATTTTTCGAAGCAATGTTGATTCCGATGTTTTTAGTCATCGGTATTTGGGGTGGGACAAATAGAATCTATGCCGCTTATAAATTCTTTCTTTACACACTTTTTGGTTCGGTTCTATTTTTAATCGCAATTATTTGTATTTATCTTCACGCCGGAACTACTGATATTACTGTACTTTCAAAGATTTTGCCGACTCTTGATTTGAAATATCAAAAATGGTTATGGTTGGCTTTTTTTGCCTCTTTCTCAATCAAGGTTCCAATGTTTCCGGTTCATACATGGCTTCCCGATGCTCACGTACAAGCTCCAACGGCCGGTTCAGTAATTTTAGCGGGAATTTTAATTAAGCTTGGAGCTTACGGTTTCTTACGTTTCTCACTTCCTTTCTTTCCACAGGCTTCAATTTATTTTGCCAATTTCGTATTTGCGTTAAGCGTGATTGCAATAATCTATGCTTCGTTAGTAGCCTTGATGCAAGAAGATATGAAAAAAATGATCGCTTATTCTTCAGTGGCTCACATGGGTTTTGTAACAATGGGAATTTTTAGCTTTACCCGCCAAGGAATTGATGGCGCAGTAATGCAAATGATTAGTCACGGTATAGTTTCTGCAGCACTATTTATGTGCGTGGGTGTTATTTATGATCGCCTTCACACCAAACAAATTGCGGATTTAGGAGGCATCGCAAATAAAATGCCAAACTTTGCCATGTTAGCGATGATTTTTACCATGGCTTCAGTGGGACTTCCCGGAACTAGCGGTTTCGTTGGTGAATTTTTAGCAATTGTTGGAACCTTTAAAGCTAGCAAGATTACTGCAATATTTGCGGCAACCGGTGTGATATTTGGCGCTTGCTATATGCTTTGGCTTTATAAAAGAGTTTGGTTTAGTGAAATTACTAATAGCCATGTTAAAGAAATTTCTGATGTAACAAAAATTGAATTTATTTCTTTGGCGGCAATGGCGGTGTTTGTAGTGTTGCTTGGTGTTTTGCCAAATCTAGTTTTAAGTTTCTTTGAGTTGCCGGTTAATAATTTGGTGACTTTGTTTTTGAAATAGTAATTACAAAAAAAATGATGAATCTATCTTTAATCCTTCCAGAAATTACGCTCTTTTTAGGAGCTTTAATAATTTTAATGGCCGATGTTTTTTGCGCAAAAAAGAAAGAAAATTTCTTTTATTTTTCGCATTTTCTTTCGCTAATTTTTTGCGTAATCGCAGTATTTTTTGTAGCAAGAAATCTCGTTGCTAAAGAAATTGCCTTTAACGATATGTTTTTAAGCAGTGGCTACACTTCCTTTATCAAAGCAATTGTTATAATTATTTTGGCAAGCGTAATAATGTTTTCGCTAAATTTTGTTACCGTAAATAAAAAAATTAGCGCCGAATTTTTAGCTCTATTAATGATTGCAACCAGCGGCGGTATGGTTTTAGTTTCGGCAAATGATTTTATGACCTTCTATTTAGGCCTTGAAATGCAAGCGCTTTCTCTTTATTTGCTGGCAGCATTAAATCGCACTTCGGCAAAATCTTCTGAAGCCGGAATGAAATATTTTATTCTTGGCTCTGTTGGTTCAGGAATTTTACTTTTTGGAATTTCTTTAATTTACGGATTCTCCGGAACCACTAATTTCAACGCTTTAACTGAACTTTACCAAGCAATGGAAAATGGCGTTTTCATTAATCAGGTTCCACTTGCCGTGATGCTTGGTTTTATTTTAGTAATTACGGCAATGTTTTTTAAAATTGCTGCCGCGCCTTTCCACATGTGGGCTCCGGATGTTTATGAAGGTTCAGCAACAATTGTTACAACTTTCTTTGCCACAATTGTAAAATTAACAGCGGTTGCAACCTTGATACGCCTGGTTGGAACGTTGACTTTAGGTTGGGCAGGAATTGAAAATATTTTTATTCTGGTAGCATTATTATCACTTGCTGTCGGAAGTTTTGGGGCGATTTTTCAAAACAATTTAAAACGATTTTTGGCTTATGGCTCAATCGGACATGTCGGATTTATTTTGCTTGGTCTTGCCGGACTTAGCAGCGGCGCGCTTTCTTCTGCTGTGTTTTATATTATAGTTTATGCCTTTATTTCTCTTGGAACTTTTGGATTTTTATTATTAATTAAAAGTCCTGATAACAAAGAAAATGATGAGAAAAATAAAGAAATTTTCAGCATTTCTTCACTTTCAGGACTCGCAAAAACCAATCCTGTTGTAGCATTTTCTTTGGCAACATTAATGTTTTCCAGCGCAGGAATTCCGCCGCTTGCAGGCTTTTTTTCCAAATTTTTAATTTTAATTTCGATCTTAAAACAAGGCTATTTAATTACGGCAATTTTAGCAATTTTATTTAGTGTAATTTCAGCATTTTATTATTTACGAATTGTAAAAGTTATGTATTTTGATGAGCCAAAAAATATAATTAAATTGGAAGATGTGGGAAATGCTAAAACAATAATTTTCATAATCGCTATTTTAAATATTATTCTAATTGCTTATTTGAGCAAAATATTGAATTTAATTAGCAATTTTTTGGTGTTTTAGACTTTGCAAAAACCTCTTCGCTCCTACAAACAAGATATTCCTCTAAAAGGTGAAATTACGATAGCACCAGATAAATCAATATCTCATCGCTCTTTAATTTTTGCATCACTGGCTCATGGCAAAACAAAAATTACTAATCTTTTAGAAGGCGAAGATGTTCTAAAAACGGCGTCAGCTTTGCGCTTAATGGGTGTTGAGATTAACCGAATAGCGAATGGAGCTTGGGAAGTGAATGGCTCTGGAGTGGTGGGATTGTCGGAACCAAGCGATGTGCTTGATATGGGAAATTCTGGAACTGCGGCACGTTTGCTTGCGGGTCTTGTTACTCCTTATAATTTTACTTCTTTTTTTTCCGGCGATGCTTCCCTACGAAAAAGGCCTATGGCACGAGTGTTTGAACCTATAAAGCAATTTGGCGCAAATATTGTAGCGCGGCAAAATAACCTAATGCCTTTTGCTATAATCGGCGCCAAAAATTCTTTGCCAATTGAATATAAAATGAAAGTAGCATCAGCTCAGGTAAAAAGCTGCATATTGCTGGCAAGCCTTGCAACACATGGTATTACGACAATTATTGAGCCGGAAAAATGTCGCGATCATAGTGAAATTATGATGCGTTATTTAGGATTAAATATAACAGTCGAAGATATTGGTGAAGCGCGTAAAATTTCTTATCAGGGCCTGCAAGAATTTGATGCAAAAGATTTTACAATTCCAAATGATATTTCTTCCGCGGCATTTTTTATCGTTGCCGCGTTAATAACTAAAAATTCTAAGATTACTATAAAAAATGTCGGCATCAATCCTTTGCGCAGCGGTATAATTACTACATTGCTCGAGATGGGTGGCAATATTATTTTAAGCAATAAAAGATTAATCGGCGGCGAAGAAGTTGCTGATATTATTGTTGAATCAAGCGATTTAAAAGCGGTGGAAGTGCCAGCAGAACGCGCCGCCAGCATGATTGATGAATATCCGATTTTGGCAGTTGCTGCGGCGCACTCCAAAGGAACAACAAAAATGAATGGTCTTGCCGAATTAAAAGTTAAGGAAAGTAATAGATTGTTAATGATTGCCCAAAATTTAGAAAAATGTGGCATCACATTAAAAATGGGTGATGATTTCTTAGAAGTTCTAGGTGGCGTTAATCAACCAAAAACCCTTGTAAGAGTGGCAACGGCAATGGATCACAGAATTGCCATGTCATTTTTAATTATGGGATTAACTTTAGAAAATGGTGTTGAAGTTGATGACTCCGAGATGATAGCCACCAGTTTTCCTGATTTTAAAAATATTTTAAAAGGATTTGGAATTTCTTTATCGTGCTAATATCATAAGCATTGTTACCTCAAAATATTTATTGAGATCAATAATGAGTCAAATCCGCAAATACGAAAACTTCCACATCTTTCTTTGGTTGCTAAAAGATACAAGCTGGCTTTTGCAGTTTAAAGCCTTCGGCATTTTCATGATTTTTCCAACAATTGGTTTTGCTATTTTAATTACTTGGAAAGGACATCGTTCTATTCTTTATACTTTGCCGAATCTTGCAGTGCTATTTTGGATTATAGCTAATTCTTTTTGGATGGTTACGGAGTTTTTAAAAATTGATGAGCAATATAAATTATTTTCCTTAATTCCATTCACGCTAGGAATTACCTGCATCGTTGCCTATTATGTTAGTGCCGTTTTTAAATCAAAATTAAAAACGGCACCAAAAATTTATTGATTACTGCTGTTATTGTATCTGAATTTGCGGTTTCTGTTGCGACGATGATTGTTGTAATTACGTTTTCTGCGGTCATTTACTTTGGTTAAAATTGCCAAAATAACTATTAAAGCATTTACTGAAAAAATAATTAAAGCAAAAGCTTTTTCGCCATTATTAATTAGATAATAAACTAAATATAATAAAGCTAAATTATAAATAAATCCGAGGAAATGGCTAGAGCTATAGGTACAAGATTGCGCCTTAAATAATTCATTTTTTGCTTTGTTATTTTGTGGTTCATTTCTGTCTTCTCTTCTCTCGTCCTTAGAGTTGTGAGAATCTTCATTTTTTGCATCATAACGTCTTTCGTTATGGCTAAATTGTCTTTGTCTATTTTGCATTGAATAATATAAAAAATTTTAAGGTTTAAGTTTTATAGCAGCAGTTTGCTCACTTCTAAACTTTTCCAATTTCTTAGCAAGTTTTTCATTTGATAAGGCCAAAATTGCTACAGCAAATAGTGCAGCATTTTTTGCACCGGCTTCGCCAATTGCAAGTGTTGCAACCGGAATTCCGGCCGGCATTTGGGCAATTGATAATAGTGAATCTAGGCCTTTTAAACTTTTGCTTTCAACAGGAACTCCCAAGACGGGAATTTCAGTCATGGCGGCAGTCATTCCGGGTAAGTGCGCTGCGCCGCCCGCGCCAGCAATGATGATTTTTATACCACGAGATTTTGCATTTTCACAAAATTCGTAAAGTCGGTCGGGTGTGCGATGTGCTGAGATAATTTTTACCTCATATTCCAGTTTAAAGTCATCTAAAATTTTGCAAGCATGTTGCATTGTTGCAAAATCTGACTTTGAGCCCATTATAATTGAAATCATAATTTTATTTTTTATGGATCACGTTTTATTACCATTTTCTTGGTAGCGCCACTGCTATCAATATAATTCAAAAAGAAATATGCAGTATCATCGCCATCCAGATTAGTTTTTGGCGTAACTTGGTCGGGTTCTGTAACAGTACTGCTTAACTTAGTAGAACCATTACGGAAAACCAACCTATTACGATTGCTACCGTCATCCGGATCGGTACCTTCAGACCAAGTGCCAGAAGTTGAATCATATATTTGGTATTTGTTACACCAACCATAATCATTATCAGCATTGATATCGTAACCATCGCTATAACGAATAATTGGCGTTCCGTCGCTGCATCCTACATAGTAAGAATGCATATTGCAAGCGTCAGCTCCGTCCGGGCAGAAGTCGGAATAAGCAAAACTTACTGATGAACCATGCGGATAATTTTTAACAAAATAGCTATCGCCATAAATTGATGCCGAATAATAACCATATCCGTCACCACAGTCATAAGCGTTAACACGATTACCTGAAACTGATGATAATGGAATATTGCAAGCTCTTTGACAAGCTATGGCATTTTGTATAGCTCCCCAATTACCGTCCGTACCACATGCTACATAAGGTCCACTGGTTGCAGGAACTCCGGCCGGAAGACTTGCTGATAGAGGCGCTTCAGAAGCCGAAGCACAATTTAAATATCTTTTATCAGTAACATTCCCGGCAGTAACATTGGTAGCTCCGGTTCTAAGACCATCGCTGTTTATAGTTTTAGCTTGGCAGGAAGTTAGCTCGCAATCCTGAGTAGTTGCATCTAATTCCCAATAAACCCGATCAATGTAACTATTTCCTGATGCATAAGAACACTTTCTTTTTGGTGCGGCGGCAGTTCCGCGGCTTGCAGTCCAATAGTTGGCAACGCAAGTTCCGGTTAATTGCGTAGTGCCGACCGGCAATGAATTGTGATCACCGGTAAATGGCGCAGTATCGGTAACCCCGGAAACTGACGAAGTAACGCTATAAGTAGCATTACCTATTTTGCCACCACCGGCCATACAAATTGGCTCAGGAGTTGACCATGTACCATCACTATTACAATAGCGTCTTAAAACATAATAATTGCTGGTTTTTCCCGGCTGAAAATCAGCAGCTGATAAAGTAACGCTGTTGGGATCAAAATGACCATAGACATAAGCATAAGTTCCAAAAGTTGTATCCGGCCAGTTGACTATTTCCGTGCCGGCAGCAGTTGAGTGAGAAGTGCGACCAACGCCAAGTCTTGGATCTCCCGGATCGCCATCAGGATTAGAAACTAACACTGAAGGATCGTATCCCGGACATTTGTTAACACATCTTGAATTAGTGCCTGTCCAAATATTAGCAGTACCACCACCAACGGTAACAATTGATTGGCAAGCGCGGCGTGGATTGGTACCGTCGCGAGTTGTATTTTTAGTTAGAACACCATCCCAAGTAATTGCATCACCTGTTGTTTTATCAACGATGAAATTTCCGTGATTATCTTTGTAAGGCGAGTAAGGGTACGGAATGTAGCCAGGAGCACAGCTACTAGAGTTAATAATTGACTCACTTTCTCCCACTGGAACTGAGCCTTGTGGCCATTTCGCGTAACCATCACGTTCCGGTGCTGCGAGTGGATCAGTAATTTCGCTACAATAAGAAACGCAAGGATTTTGCACCGGACCCCAATTGCCGTTATAGTCACAGGTCCGCGAAGGCGCGGTTCCGGCATTAAAGAATCCCAAACCCCAATTGCTGGTTTGATCAGTTTCGCAAGTACCATAAGAAATTGATTCGCTTTGTATTCTGGCATTACTGCGCGAAGCTTTTACCGAAGGAAAAATTGCGCCACCGGAAGCTTTCCAATTATCCCAAATTGTTGAATTAGGAATTCCGTCAGCATTATTGCCAGAGCTGCCTGTAGGTCTTCCAAGCATTGTAGCTGTTATTGCCGGACAAGAAATCCTCTCGCACACATTAGTTGGCTCTTGCCATTGTCCTAACTGGTTACAATATCTTTGCGGCAGAGAACCACCGGAATAATGATCAATTGTGCCGTTAATTGCAGCTTGCGTTAAGGCAGAACCACTTAGGCTGGTTCCGGAAGAAGTATAAGCCGTGCTTCCTGTGCGTTTAAAGCCGGCAATGCAATTTACAGCAGTTTCAATTTCGGCGTAATCAGAAGTTAAAGTATGAGCTGGCCAAGTAGCAAATCCATTGCTTGCTCCTTTAGTTTCGCCAGTTTCAGACGCGCCATAATTTCCCTGATAATTTCCGGAAGCATCCGGTCCGGTTGTTGAAATTACTGAGCAAGAATATCTTTGGCAATCATTGAGAGGATAGGCTAAAGAAGGGTCGGCAGCGTTAACCCATCCATCAGTCGTGCAATTTAATTTCGGTTTTAAGCTACCATTTTTATTCATCCAAAAACCGGTACAAGTACCCTCAACATTTGTCATTCCAACAACACCAACAGCAAATTCACCATGGCTAACAAAACCTGAAATCGAGGTATCACCAACAGAACCTTGAGTGCGCAGAAAGTGTGAATAATGCACATTGCTAGAAGAATTATAAGGTGTAGAAGCGGGAGGGGGAGGGTTGTAAGAAGTTTTGCCAAGAGAATATAAAACATATTCGGCATCAGAACTATCGCTATTTGGACTTTGGTTATAGTCGATAGGAGAACATAATTTTGGAGTTGGCATATCAACACACAATCCGGCTTCACGTAATGTTTGTTTTCTGATTTCTTGCGTTGCTGAGTCGTAAGAAGTAAAACCACTAACGGCTTCAACGCATAAGCAGTTCGGCGCTTTACCGCCGGCATCACAATTTGTTGAAGCATTTCCATCGGTAATGTAAGGACTGTTAGCCTCGTCAATTACGCATTTACCTTTCACGCCATCGATTGTTTTGTTAGCTAAAACAGTTTTTAATTTAGTTTCAAAACCGTAAACCAAACATACTTCATTAAACCAACCGTAGGCTGTAGCGCTTCCCGCAGAATTATCAGGATTTTGATTATATAAAGTAGCGCTATCACTTGGCGCAATGCCTTTTTTTCTGCTGCAAATCGGCAATAAATTTTGCTGGCAATCATTTCTGATAGCCTCGTACGAACCGGTTGGAGCGCCATTAGCTTTAGCCTGCTGCAAATTCACTTCATTTTTTATACACTCAATATTTAACTTGCTACATTCTTCCCTTTGCGCGCAAACCTGATATTTCTCAACATCTGAAGCACAAGCCGGAGTCGCCTGAACGTCATTTACCAATGTTACTTGATCTGAGCAATGGTTGCTACCGGCAGCACAATCCGTACCACTACCATAAAAATATTTAAATTTAATTTTAGCATCATCGTAATTAGCGTTAGAATTTTGATCGATTATTATTTTTTCTAAATTCGTACTATTATTTATTTCAGGATAATTTCGTACCACGCAAGCAACTTGAACCGGCGCTAAATATTCGCCACTATAATTTTTTTGTTTGCGGTACAAACAAAATTTCGGCATGCGATCAAGAGCGCCATATTCTTTTCTAACAAAAATTTCTACGGAATAAGTTATAGTACCGGCAGTTGTTGTAACGGTGTGGAAACTTTCAGAATCAGCATGATCTTCGTCTTCATAGCCGGTAAAGCCAAGTCCTAAACTTAATTTTTGTGTCGAAGTACCAAATTTTATTTCCATTTCCGGATAATAAAAATCAGTCGGGCCATAAGTATCAGCGCTACTGAGTGGATTTGAAATAATTCCACCTCTTTTTTGGCGCACGTTTAAAATATATAAAGGCGGCGAAAATAGCTTGGTAGAATTTTGAACGTTAGCTAAATTATAGAGTCTTGGAGGTCTTACACGCAAGGCAATGTTGGTACATTCTTGCTTGTTAAAAAGCCTACCATCGCGCGTTAAATAGCCTTGCGCGTCATCACTTGGTTGATTGCTCTGGATATAAGGAATTTTTAAAATAGTGCGAAATTTCGTTGCAACTTCTTCGCTGTCATTAGTATTTTTACCGTTACAACTGCCATCGGTATTTTTTACTCCGGAAATACATTGACCATCTTCAAGAGTTTCACTGCCATCAAAAAACATTGGATTATAGGCAAATTGACCTTTTGAATCTACGAATCCGCAAATTTTATTTTTATAGCCCACAGCCCGCAAACGTACATAAGTATCAACTGTTGTCATACAACTTTTATCGCCGCCACCAAAGATATCATTTCCCATCATACAATCTTGCGAATTTTTTTCAGTAATAGTTAGTTCGCGGCAAATATCATAACCGCAAGCTTGCGTGCAACTGCCAAATGCACAGCTTACACCGCATTCTCTTGAGCCGCATGTCTCACCGGATCCTGCCGCATCTGGCCTCATAGCATTTTTAAAACGTAAACAAAAAGTAACTTTATGTATAGCATCACCTTCAGTAAAAACACTTCTGACATACCCTTTTTGAAAACCGCTATGTTCACTTATACTATTATATAAAAGTCCGTCAGTACCGCAAAGATAGATATAGCCTTTGCCACGCGAGCCCACATGATCAGCGCTGCACATGCCACCGGAAGTACTATGTCCCGGCAAAATAAATGAGTGAAAATATCCTAAATTAATTCCTAAAATTTCTAAAAATCCTCCCGGTTCAAATTCATCCATTTGGTCTGAAGTATAACAAAGCCCGCTTTCCATATTGCGCAATATTCCGGTAGAACTACTTATTAAAGCTTTATCCATGGGTTTTGGTCTATAGAACCAAGTATTAAGGGTGCTTTCAAAACTATCTTCCGGAGGAGCATCGCTATCTGATATGGAAGTTGCACATTCATCTTGCGAGCTGTTCTCCGGCTTATTGCAATCAATTGTTTTATAACACATATTAATCGCAGAACAAACATGTCCACCGCCACTAGCATCGCAATTTACATTTGGCGTGGTATCGGTACTATCTCCCACTATTGTTCCTGAAGAATTAGTGCAACGATATTGTCTTTGCACCACCGGTTTACATATTACGGGAGTACAAATCGTATTATTATCAAGCGGTAAACCGGCGTTTATTTTTTCTATATAAACCGAGGAATATCCTGTCTCACTAGCATCTTTGTTAGTAATATTTACAACATCATCAACACCACAAATTGGCGGCGAAGCAACAGGGTAGGGCGTGCAATCATGTATTTTGCACATAGTATTAGTAGCCCTAAGCTTTAAATAAGGCAATTGCGCTTTAGTAAAAGTATAGCATTTTGCCGAACCGTCACAATATTTTTTGCTACTATCATCAAATCTGGTATCATTTAATTCATCAGGCGTAAGTAGGTTGCACGGCGTTATTGTGCAATTTGCCGATGCTGAAGTTGCATCCGGAGTAACTGAAGTATTTAATTGATAACATTTTTTTTGTACACAATTTGTCGAGCTCGGAGTTACTCCTTCCGTAGTCGCTTCATCACAAAACCTTATGCAATTTTTATTATGAATCGCATAATCTACACCACGCACCTTAGTCGGATCAGGATTATTAAAAGATGAATCACTGCATTTTTTAACACAATTTTTATTTGTTAAAATATTTGCCGGATTATCAATATCGGAGCAAAGCGGTAAATCAATTAAATCGGCACAATTAACTCGCGGTTGTGGTGAAACGTTTAAAGTTGAACAAAGCGGCTTTCCTAAATAAAGGCAATTAACTCCCGGGTTCGGCGTTCCTGAATATACTGCACAATCCGGAAGAGCATCAGAGTGACTTATTGGAGAAAAAAAGATTAGTGAAGTAGCAAAAATTAAGGCAAGACAAACGGTTAAGTTTTTTACCAAACCTTTAGGATCAATTTTGATTTTCGGTTTTAGATAATTCATCAAAAAGCTTGCAGAAATAGTCTCCGCGCTCTTCAAAATTTTTCCATTGGTCGAAAGATGCGCAAGCCGGCGATAGTAAAATGTTTTTTTGTGATAAGCTATTATTTTTTGCATCAAAAAATGCTTTTTTAAAGGCATTTTCCAAATTGCCGCATTTCTCAAAATCAACTTGCTCTGCGCTTAGTGTTTTAGCGAATTCTTCGCTTGCTTCACCGATCAAGTAAACTTTAATAAGTTTCTTAAAATAAGGTTTTAAAATTTCGATTCCACCATCTTTTGGTTTTCCGCCTAAAATTAAAAAAATGCCATCATAAGCACGCAATGCATGCTCTGTTGATTCCGCATTAGTTGCCTTACTGTCGTTGATAAATTTTATACCATTAACTTCGCCAAGCAATTGCATGCGGTGACGTAAACCTTTAAATTTTTTTATGGTTTCAATTATTTTTGCAGCCTCAAATTTAAAACCCAACATAGTAACAGCATAAGCAAAAGCCATATTCTGTTCATTATGTTTTCCTTTTAAAAATTTTGATTTTAGTTCAGTTTTTAAATTATTTATTCCATCAAATAAAACGCCATCGATCAGTGCTATTCCTGAATCTTGCGGCTTTAATGTCGAAATCGGAATTAATTTTGCCTTAAAATTTTTATCATTTTTTAACTCTTCAAAAACCGTACGTGAATTTTCATTATCAACGTCAATCAATGCAAAATCATTTTCATTTTGGTTTCTAAAAATTCTTTTTTTTGCCTCAATGTAACCAGCCAGAGAGCCATGTCTGTCAATGTGATCAGGAGTTATATTTAAAAGACATGCTATGTGAAAATGAGTCTGTGAAAGTAAGTCTAATTGGTAAGACGACATTTCAAAAACATAAGTTTTTTTCTCTTCCGCAGGCAAATCAAAACAAGGCACACCAATATTTCCGCCAACTTCAACATCAATTCCCAATTCCTTTAAAACAAAGCCGGTAAGTGCCGTTGTTGTAGATTTGCCGTTAGTTCCGGTGATTCCGATAAAATTATTTTTTGAATTATTTCTGTAAAAAACTTCGATGTCGCAAGCAAGATCAACTTTTTTTTCTAATATTTTATGACGCTTAGGAAAATATAATGGAATGCCGGGAGCAAAACTGACTGTCGTGTTAGCATCATATTCAATTTCATCCGGTTTTAAAAATTTTACTTGTGATAAATTGACTTTCTTTTGCGCATCAATAATTGCTTTTTCATTATCATCTGTCGCAATTACTTCATTATTTTTTGCTAGAAATTTTATGGCTGAAATACCGGAAAAGCCAAGGCCGTAGACTATAAATTTTTTCATTATCTTAAACTTGAAATAGCTTGTGCGTAATTTTTATTTCCAAAAATATAAGATCCTGAAACCAAAACATTAGCTCCTGCCGCGACTGCCGATCTCGCGGTTTTATCATTAATTCCGCCATCAACTTCAAGATCGATATTTTTTCCGATTCTATCAATTTTTTTTCTAATATTTTCAATTTTTTTTAATTGCGAATCCAAAAATTTTTGCCCGCCAAAACCAGGATTAACGCTCATAACTAAAATTAAATCCAATTTTTCCAAAACATAATCTAAAACATCTTCACTGGTTGAAGGCACAATTGAAACACCGACCTTTTTACCAAAAGATTTTATCAAAGAAAGGCTGCGATCCAGATGAGTCACAGCTTCAGCATGTATCGTAATAATATCGGCGCCGGCTTTAGCAAAAGCTTCAACATGATTATCGGGATTATTAATCATCAAATGAACGTCAAAGGGCAGGGATGAAACAGAGCGCAAAGATTTTATAACTTCATTACCAATCGTAATGTTGGGAACGAAACTTCCATCCATCACATCAATATGAATATAATCCGCACCGGCTTTTTCAATTGCTTGAATTTCTTCACCTAATTTAGCAAAGTTGGCCGAAAGAATTGAAGGCGCGATTTTTATCATAATTATTTTTTACAATTTAGAACAATAATATCATAGATTGGATGTTCAAGCCCTGAAACAGAAGGGCTGGAAGAAAAAATCCAACCATAAAAAATTCTTTTGAATGTCGGTTTTTCATCAGCTTTAGAACCTTGATCTTCAAAGACTTCAAGTAAAACTTTATTTTCCGGCTTTTGATCAATCGAAGATTTCCAACATCTCAAAGCTTTGATGGACAAAGTACCAAACTTAGTTTCCTGATTAATTTTTAAATCAATATTAGAAGATTTGGCAGTAGTTTTATTTAAAAGTTGGACAGAAGCCGTTCCGTAAAAATGCGAGGGATCGATTTTATCAGAAGTTAATTCAAGATTTTCTTGTGCGAAGCAGTTAATGCTTGCGATTATCATTGCAAAAAATATTACAAAAAATTTATTTCTTTTCATTTTTCTTATCGCCAAAAATAAATTTACCCAAAAGGTCTTCAAAATTTACTGATGATTGCGTAAAAATAATTTCATCACCATTGCTTAAATTTTCTTCATCGCCGCCAGGAGAAATTGCTAAATATTTGGATCCGAGCAATCCCTCGGAAGCAATTTTAGCCGAAGAATCTGCCGGAATTTTTATTGAAGGATCGATATTGATTTTTAAAGTAGCGCGAAAGGTTTCCTTATCTAAAGATTGATCTTCGACCACGCCAATTTTTACACCGGAAATTTTTACATCGCTACCGTTATTGATTCCGTCAGCATTATCAAATTTTGCAATTAAAAAATAGCCGCCTTCATGGCTTATTTTGGCGCTACTATAAGAATCGAAAAAAAAGAAAGCGGCACAAAGCAACACAAAAGTTCCGACAATAATTTCAAAATAATTATTATTTTTATTCATAAATTATTTATTTATTTGGATTCCAAGCTTCATACTCTGGTTTGACGGTCGCAAAGTTGTTCGGACTGTACGCATTCTTGGTTCCGGTCAAATTTGGCAAATGGATTTTCTGCCAAGGATAATCTTTAATATTGCTGGCATTTGGCAAAACATTAGTAGCATAATGCATCCAGCCATGCCATTTTGCCGGTATTTTTGAAGCCTCGGCAATTCCTTTATAAACTACAAATCTTTTGCCTTTTTTATTAGTAAAATATTCATTGCCGAATTCGTCAAAACCGACCTTTTGGCAAAATAATTTTATTAGTAACTTATTGATGAAATTCATTTTAAGTAAGATCTTTTTTTTTAAAAATTTTCAAGTAACTTAATATAAGTGCGGCTAAAAGTTAAAGCGTTTTTTCTTTTTTACAACTGTTAAATCCTCTCAAATTGCATAAAATATCTAAAATTTTACAAATAATTTTTGTAACGGCATTTGCTGTCGCTCCTACTACCGCTTCGGCTTCTATGAGTGCTAAATTATGGAAAAAAATTGACCAACATGATTTACAAATCATTAAAAAAATTAGCGCCGATTTAAAAAATAAAAATTATGAAGAAGCTTTAAAACAAGCAAAACTATTACAAGATGAAGTAAGCGCCGAAGGCCAGGTAAAACTTGGCTTTTCCGAAAGTCTGAAAGATATTATTTTGTGGAATAAATATAGTAATAAAATTGATGCGCATGGCATTTCTTTTAATGATATTTCCCGTTTCGTTAATGATAATAAATTTTATCCGAATTATAAAGAAATGCAGCGCAATGCTGAAAAAGTGGCTATTGCCAATGACATTCCATATCAGGCCAGTGAACAATATTTTAAAACAAATCCGGCAAATACAACCGAATCAAAAATTTATTTACTAAAAGCAAAAATAGATTTTTTATCGCGCAAAAATTTAACTGAG
Source organism: uncultured Rhizobium sp. (assembly GCA_964506725.1). Lineage (GTDB taxonomy): Bacteria > Pseudomonadota > Alphaproteobacteria > Rickettsiales > UBA1997 > UBA2645. The sequence continues at coordinate 23,696 of CAZDLU010000007.1, read as the reverse complement.
CAAGAAAGAGTGAAAGCAAATCAAGACTTGCGGGCGCTGATTTCAGAGATTTGGATTAAAGAAAACTTTTCTCTTGTTGAAGAAGAAAATTTTTTAGCAAAATATCAACAACAATTAAATGAAATAGATCATATTGCGCGCATTGACAGATTGCTTTGGGATGGCAAAATTACTGAGGCCAACCGCATTATGAATTTACTTACAAATGATGATTATAAAAAACTTTTTACAGCAATTATAGAAATTGAAAAAAAACCAAAATATATCGACAGAATAGTTCTTGAAGTTCCAAGAAAATTAAGGGCCCATGAAAATTTAACTTACCACAGAATTATGTGGCATAAAGCGCATGACGATAAGGATGAAGCCATTGATTTAATGGAAGATTTACCCAAGAATTCACAATTTGCTGAAAAGTGGTGGAACTTGCGTCGTCTCTATGGTCGCGAGCTTCTAAAAAGTAAAAAATATAGTGCGGCTTATAAAATAGTTTCAGCTCATAATTTACCTTTTGCTTCTGCGAATTATTGGGAAGCAGAATGGACTACCGGCTGGATTGCGCTGCGTTTTTTAGACGAGCCGAAAGTTGCTTTTAAACATTTCCAAAGTTTACAAAGTAATGTAACGCAAGCCGTAACTTTAGCACGCGCAGATTATTGGCTTGGTATGGCGGCGCAAGCTGATGGTGATAGAGTTGAAGCAATTAAATGGTATAAGGAAGCAACAAAATATCCGATTTTTTTCTATGGACAATTGGCAATTCACAAGCATCGGCTCCTTGATAGCGTAAGCGCGCAGGATGATATTATTTTACCGAAAGATCCCGATATCACCGGAAAAGACATGACAACAATCGCTAATTTAAAAGCGGCGCAAGTGGCTTACTTACTGGCTTTAACCGGTGACAAAGATAATGCCGGAAAGATTTTTGACTGGATTGTAAATAATGCTAAAAGCGACGGCGAAATTGCGGTTGTGATGAAAATAATTAATGAAATCGGCGATCGCGCTCTTGATGCCAAGGTTTCGCGCACTGCTGCTAAAAGAAATGTATTTTTCATAAAGGATAAATTTCAAATTGTAAAAGAAGTTGAAGGCGACGCTTACGCGCCGTTGGTTCACGCTATAATTAAACAAGAAAGCGGATTTGTGGTAAGTGCGATGAGTAATGTTGGTGCAATTGGTTTTATGCAATTGATGCCGGCTACAGCAAAACTGGTCGCCAAAGATTTAGGCATAAAATATAATAAGCATAAATTAGCTTATGATATTAAATATAATATCACGCTTGGTTCGCATTATATAAAACAATTAATAGATCGATTTGACGGTTCGGAAATGTTGGCAATTGCCTCATACAACGCCGGACCTAACGCAACACAGCGTTGGATCAATGAATTTTACGATCCGCGCAAGGCCAAAGACCTTGATAAAGTAGTTGATTGGATTGAATTAATAACATATTCTGAAACTAGAAATTACGTTCAGCGCATCATGGAAAACTTGATAGTTTATAAATATTTGATGTCGCGTTCGAATTACGATCAGATTAAATAACGTGCTGACGCAAATAAAAAAGTGTCGTCCTGGCACTCTGACGTTGCGCAAGCACATCTTGTATAAGCAAACTCAAAGTATCGTTATGGTACTCTGACGTTGCAAAACGAAGTGTAGCACGTCTTCCCCTAGAAGGGGGGTAGGGGGATTTTAAAATCTATGTTCGATAAATTAAAAGAAGAATGCGGAATATTTGCAATATATGGAAGCGCTGACGCTTCCGTAAACACAGCGCTTGGCCTGCACGCTTTGCAACATCGCGGTCAGGAAGCTGCCGGTATCGTCTCAATGTCAGGAGCATTTTTTTCAGCTCATTTTGCCGAAGGTTTAGTTGCCGATAACTTTAATTCTTCCGAAGTCGCAAATAAATTAGAGGGCGATTCAGCGATCGGCCATGTGCGCTATTCAACGGCCGGTAAAAAAAATGCCCGCAATTTTCAACCAATTTACGCACAATTTAGTTTTGGTTTTCTCGCCGTTGCCCATAATGGCAATCTAACCAATGCCAATTTCCTGCGCAATAAATTAATCAAGCGCGGCGCAATTTTTCAGTCCACGATGGATACTGAAGTTATTATCCATTTGATCGCGCTAAGTCAAAAAGCAACGGTAATTGAAAAAATAATTGATGCTGTTGCTCAAATCGAAGGAGCATTTTCTCTAGTAATTATCCATGAGGGCGAAATTATCGCGATACGTGATCCATATGGCGTACGACCACTTTCAATAGGAAAGTTGGGCGATGCTTACGCTGTTGCTTCCGAAACTTGTGCTTTCGATATAATCGGTGCTGAGTTTGAGCGTGATATTGAGCATGGCGAAATGGTTGTGATAAATAAAGATGGCGTAAAATCTTTCAAGCCGTTTGTTGCCAAACCTTCAAAATTCTGCATCTTTGAATATGTTTATTTTGCTCGTCCGGATAGTTTAATCGAAGGAAAAAATGTCTATGAAATGCGTAAAAATATCGGAATTGAATTAGCACGCGAAGTAAAAATTAATGCTGATATTGTGGTTCCGGTGCCGGATTCCGGGGTTCCTGCAGCAATTGGCTTTGCCGCTGAATCAGGAATTCCTTTTGAACTTGGCATCATCAGAAATCATTATGTTGGTCGCACATTTATTGAACCAACAGATAAAATTCGTCACTTCGGCGTGAAGTTAAAACATAATGCCAACAGTGCCATTATCAAAGGTAAAAGAGTTGTTCTGATAGACGACAGTATAGTGCGCGGCACCACTTCCAAAAAAATAGTACAAATGATTCGTGATGCCGGAGCCAAAGAAGTTTACATGATAATTGCAAGTCCGCCAACAATCGCACCATGTTTTTACGGTGTTGATACGCCTGATAAAAAACATTTAATGGCGGCAAATTATTCAATTGATGAAATGGCAAAAATGATCGGCGTTGATAAATTACTTTATATTTCAATTGACGGGCTTTATCGCGCCATCGCCAAAACAAATCGCAATAGCGAAAATCCGCAATATTGCGATGCCTGTTTTTCCGATCAATATCCAATTCGCTTAACTGATAAAGAAGGCAGCGAAACTCCATTATTTGATTACAGAAAATGACAAAAAAATCTGCTAAAAATATTTCACAAATGAATTTCGAAAGCGCGATGCAACGCTTAGAAGAAATTGTGGAAATTTTATCATCGGAAAAAATAAATTTGGATTCGATGGTTGAACTTTACGAAGAAGGTGTGGCATTGAAGGAACATTGTGCGGCAAGGTTGGAAGAGGCGCGGATGAAGATAGAAGTAATAGAAAACAAATAACAGAAAGTTGCGAGGGTTTACAAACCTTGTCGCGCTCGAAATCCAGTGCCTCAATGTACAATCGGGTTTATAATCCCGCCGCAGTCATTTCAAAAAAAATTCCAAATTTTCCTTTGCAACTTTCATCAAAAAATTTAACTTTTCTCTCACTAAAAATATTTTCTTCTTTCCAATGAAAAAAACAAAATCTATGTCCCTCAAGCTTGATATTCCACAGCCTGAATTACTAAAACCGAAAATTACTATCTTTGGCGCAGGTGGTGCCGGTGGCAATGCCATTAATAACATGATTCGCTCCAACCTTGAGGGCGTTGAGTTCGTGGCCGCTAATACTGATGCTCAGGCTTTAGCAAATTCTTTAGCAGAAAATAAAATTCAGCTTGGCGTTAAAACAACTAAAGGTTTGGGAGCCGGTTCTTTTCCTGATCGCGGACGTGTTGCCGCCGAAGAAAATATTGAAGAAATCGAAAAATATTTAGAAGGTAATAATATGGTTTTTATCGCTGCCGGAATGGGTGGCGGAACCGGAACCGGTGCGGCTCCGATTATTGCCAAATTAGCACGTGAACGTGATATTTTAACAGTTGGCGTGGTTACAAAACCATTTCACTTCGAAGGAAAATACCGCATGGAAACTGCGGAGAAGGGCATTGAGGAATTAAAAAAATATGTTGATACATTAATTGTAATTCCAAATCAGAATCTTTTTAGAATCGCTAACGAAAATACAACTTTTGAATCAGCTTTCAAAATGGCTGATGATGTTTTGCATGCCGGCGTGCGCGGAATTACTGATTTAATTACAATGCCGGGCCTTGTAAATCTTGATTTCGCAGACATTAGAACAATCATGACCAAAATGGGTAAAGCCATGATGGGAACTGGTGAAGCAGCCGGTGAAAACCGCGCCATTGTTGCTTGCGAAGCCGCAATTTCCAATCCTTTACTTGATGATATTTCTATAAAAGGTGCTAAAGGCGTGTTGGTAAATATGACCGGTGGACCAGATATGACGCTGTTTGAAGCTGACATGGCGGTTAATGCAATCAAAAAAGAAGTTGATCAAAATGCTAATATAATTTTTGGTTCAGCCTTCAATGAAAATATGAAAGGCAAAATCAGAATTTCAGTAGTTGCAACCGGAATTGACATTGAAGAATTCAGACGCGAATCGGCAAAAACTAAGGAAACAGGCGAGCCAAGCCGCTTTAGAGTTTCTTTCGATAATGATGAAGAAAAAATTGTTGCAAAAAATGAAAGCTTTTTTGACATTGGAGTTTCAGCAAAAATAGAAGAGGAAGAAATTGAAGAAATCAGTGATGTAAATTTCAAACCGAAAAAAAATTATTCCAAAGAAGCTAATCCGAATTATGGAAAAGTTGAAAAATCTGCTGATAAAAAATTTACTATTGCCGAAGGCGGAAGCTTCACGCAGGTAAGCTTTTTCGGTGATGAGCTTGATGAAAAATTAAATAAAGAAAAAAAATTCCGTAAAGAAGATGAAGAAGAAATTGAAGAAAAAATACCGACAATTTCTAAACCGGCAAAATCAAAAATGAAAAAAACTAAAAAAGAAACTTCCGGTTTTAGCCTGTTTAATTTTATGAATTCTTCAAGCAAAGAAGATGATGAAGTTGAGCTTGAAATTGAAGAACAGGAAGAATTTGAGGAAGTGGAAAGAAAACCTGTAAAACCTGTTAAACCAACTAAGAGTAAGGTAGAAAAAGCAGAAGAAATTGAGAAAAAACGAAATAGCTTTTTTAGCTCAACAATATTTGATGAAGAAGAAAATGTACAAAATGATAATAATGCTCTTGATGATGATATTCTAAATATTCCGGCATTTTTCAGAAGAAAGAAATAAATTAGTTAACAGTTGTTAGTCAAAGATTCGCCTGGCAACTGTCAACTGACCACTGACAACTAAATAATGAAATTCAACATCCCCGAATTTACCGTTTCCGAATTTTCTCGCTCAATAAAAAGAACTGTCGAAGACGCTTTTGGCTATATCAGAATCCGCGGCGAAATTAGCGGATTTAAGCGCGCCACTTCCGGACATCTTTATTTTACATTAAAAGATGAAAATGCCGTGCTTACAGCTGTGTGCTTTCGCAATATGGCGCAATTAATTAGTTTTGAAATTGTTGATGGCTTACAAGTTACGGCCTCAGGGCGCATAACAACTTTTGAAGGCAGATCAAGTTATCAAATAATAGTTGAGAAGCTAGAAATGGCAGGTATCGGCGCTATTTTAGCAATGATCGAAGAAAGACGACAAAAGCTTATGGCTGAAGGCTTGTTTGACGCAAAGCATAAAAAACCATTACCTTTTTTTCCAAAAATTATTGGTGTAATTACTTCACCAACCGGCGCTGTTATTGAAGACATCAAGAATCGCCTCGATGCCAGATGCGGCGTTCATTTAATTATCTATCCTTCACTAATGCAGGGAAATAAAGCCGCTCCGGAAGTAATTGAAGGTATAAAATATTTTAATAATTTAGAAAAAAATCGTCCTGAAATCTTGATAATAGCCAGAGGAGGCGGTTCAATTGAAGATTTACTTCCATTTAATGATGAAGAATTGGTGCGCGCCGTTTTTAAATCGGAAATTCCGATAATTTCGGCAATCGGACATGAAACAGATACAAATTTAATTGATTATGTTTCTGATCTGCGCGCCGCTACGCCAACAGCCGCAGCGGAGCTTGCCGTTCCGGTTTTGGAAGATTTAAAAAATAATTTTAATTACTTAAATAAAAAATTAAGCACTGCGCCACAAAATTTTATCGCTAAAAATTTGCAAAAAATAAATGATTTAAAGCGCTATATTATTGATCCAAAAAAAATTTTAGAACAAATTCAGAAAAGATTTATTTCTTTAGAAAAACAAATTTCCAAACAAAATATTTTGCAGCAAATTAATTTATTCCAACAAAAAATGGAATTTGCCGCTAAATCAATAAAATCAAGGGCTGATGCCGATTTAAAAAATAAAAATATTGCGCTACAAAATTTAGAAAAATTATTAAAATCGAATAATCATAAAGCAATTTTAAAACGTGGATTTGCTTTGGTAGCAAGGCGAGAGGGCGGTTTGATTACTTCGTCAAAAGATTTAAAAAACCACGATCGAATTGCAATTGAAATGTTTGATGGTAAGGTTGAGGCAATTGTTGAGTAATTAAGGATTGAACTATGCTCCTGAAAACCCCAAAATTCTGGGTTAAAAAAAATATAATCTCACTTTTACTACTTCCACTTAGCCTTATCTATTGTCTTGGCTTTTTTTTAAAAAGATCTTTTACTCAACCTCACAAAATTTCTAAACCGGTAATTTGCATTGGAAATCTTATTGCGGGTGGCGCCGGTAAAACTCCGGTGGCGCTGGCAATTGGAAAAATTTTGCATGAAATGAATGTGGATTTTGCTTATTTAAGCCGCGGCTATATGAGCGATCAATCAAAATTTTTATTGCTTAGAAAACATCATAATCATTTAGCAACAGCCGCAGGAGATGAGCCTTTATTATTAGTTGAAACTGCACCAACATTTTTGTCAAAAAATCGTTTATTCGGCGCTAAACAAATTAGCAAAATGAATGAATTTAATGCCATTGTTCTTGATGACGGTATGCAAAATAATTCACTTCATATTGATTTTACAATTTTAGTAATTGATGGAAAAATTGGTTTTGGCAATAATTTTATGATTCCTGCCGGACCTTTAAGAGAGCCTATTGGTCATGGTTTAAAACGAGCAGATTTAATTATAGTTATTGGTAAAGCCAATAAAAAATTATTAAAAATTTTAGAAGGCAAAAAAATAATTTACGCCGATATTTTTGCCAAAAATTTACATAAATTTTTCAACCAAAAATTAATTGCATTCTGTGGTTTGGCTTATCCGCAAAAGTTTTTCTCTTATCTTGAAAATCAAGGTCTCACAATAATAGAAAACATTAGTTTTGCTGATCATCATAATTATAAAAATGGCGACTTAGAAAAACTTTGCAATTTAGCAAAAGAAAAAAATGCTACATTGATTACCACGAAAAAAGATTGGGTAAAATTTTCGACAAGTTTTCAGGAAAAAATTTCTTATTTAGACATTGAATTAGAAATTGAAAATAAAGAATTTGTAAAAAGATCTTTGCAAGAAATATTATGAATTTGAAAAATATTAGATATCTTATAGAAGCTTTAATTGTAAGGCTTGGACTGGCTTTTTTTGGCACACTTAATTCAAAAAAATCTTCTAATATCGCCGCTAAAATTTCTAAATTTATCGGAAAAAAAATCGCCGTTAATAAATTAGCTTATAATAATTTAAGCAAAGCCATTCCGCAATTAAGTGAAAATGAAAAAGAAAAAATTTTAGATGAAATGTGGGATAATTTGGGCCGCATTGTTGGCGAATATCCGCACATCGCAAAATGCAGCGCTGAAGATATTGAACGCTTTGTCGAGCTATCAGAAGAAAGTAAAAAAAATTTAGAATTTTATAAAAATTTAGGGCAGGGTGGCATTATTTTTTCCGGGCATATTGGTAATTGGGAAGTTGGACCAAAAACATTTCTACGTTATGGATTGCCTGTCGGCACCGTTTATCGTCCTTTAAATAATCCCTACGTCGAAAAAATGACCGCTTCAATTCGTGGTACGGAAATGATTGAAAAAAATGCTAAAGGCAATCGCAAAATTGTTGAATTTATTAAAAATAAAAAATTTGTAATTATTTTAGCCGATCAAAAAGTTAGTGAAGGCGAGCCGATAAAATTTTTTCATGATGATGCAATAACCGCTACCTCAATTGCCAGAATTGCTCTTAAATATAACTGCCCCTTAATTCCGGCGCGTTCAATTCGAATTGATAATAAATTTAAATTTATAGTCGAGGTGGAAAAACCGCTTGCTTTTCAAAAGAGTGATGACATTAATGCTGATATATTATCCGTTACAACAAAAATTAATCAAAAGTTGGAACAATGGATAAAACAATATCCTTCACAGTGGTTTTGGGTTCACAATCGCTGGAAAAAATAATCATATTTATTTTATGAAAAAATTATTTTTATTATTTTGTTTATTTGGAATTTCTTCCTGTGCTTTTTTTAACGATAGGAATGTTGATATAGCAATTAATAGTAATCCAAGCGGAGCTGATATTTTTATTGATGGAAAAAATTATGGAAAAACTCCAACTGTTGTAAATATTGAGCCAAAACCACAAATTGTAACTTTAAGCAAAGAAGGCTATGGAACCGGTCAATTAAAGCTTGAAACCTGGGGTGCAGTTAGAACGGATGTTATGGGAAATAGAACTTCCGACGGCACAAGATGTTGGCTTGATATGATGTCTGTTGTGTTTTTCTTTAATGCTTTTACCACAAAATGTGCCGATTTTACGCAAAAAGAATATAGTTTAATTATTCCAAATAACGGTAATGCTCTTGGGGCTCCAAATAAAGACCCGCTAATGGGAGCTGCTAATAGTCCTAATAATATGATCGATTATTACTACCATCAAGATATGTCAAAAAACAATAAGAGCTACGAACAATATTATCAGCAAGATTTACAGTCTCAATATGGCAGCTCTTATCAGAAATCAAGTGCGCCAAGGTAATTTAGCGTTGGCTTTTCCTTCAATTAAAGTTGTATCGCAAATCAAATCATAAGCCGTGGTTTTTTTCTTGGTAAATAGATGAATTTGCGCCCATAATACAAAAACTATGCCGAAAAAAACATTAACTTTAGTAGCAGTAATTGCTTGATAAAAATCAACATTATTTCTTACTTGGAAAAATACTAAATAAGTTATATAAACAAATGGCAACACCGAAAGGAAATAATGTGTCAAACCGCGCCACAAGCTGATTCGTGAGTTACCATCTTCCTTAATCATAATAATTTTCATCAACCTTTTGCCTATCGTTGCCTGCCAGAGGGATGAATTTAAATAAGCATGATAAATCGCACCGACAAAAATCACGATCGAATAAAAAATTATCGCATAATAAAACATGCGGTGATGAACAATAAAATCAATATGTTCCGGTGTATTTTTTATCGATTCAGTGCCGAAATGATTATAAAAATCGGTAGCAAAATTTTGCAGAGATTTATTAATCCAAATTAAGGCCAAACTTTGCATTACTATAATTCTTAATAACAATACAATAATGGCATCAATGCTTGCCGCTGTAGTTCTCTTAAATGATCCGCTATATTTTTTTTCAATGCTCATAACCAAATTTTTTAATTGTTATTTTTTGCTTGTTTTTGTCGAGTAAATTGACAAAAGGGGTCTGACCCCTTTTTTTCTTTTTTAGCTCGCCGATGCAGGAAATATTTATATCGAGAAGTTTTTTCAACTTCATTATTTTTTCATAATTTTTTTTGCTGGTGGTAAAAATCAGCTCATAATCATCACCACCACTTAGCAAATCCATAATATCAAAATCCATTTTTTTTGCGCCCTTGGAAATCGGAATTTTTTCAATTTCAATATCAGCCTCTAAATTCGATCCCTCACAGATATGGCGCAGATCAGCAAGAAGTCCGTCAGAAACGTCAATGGCACATTTTGACAGATTTTTTTGAAGTAAATATTGACCGAGTTTTACTCTTGGCGTTGGAAAAAAATGGCGATCTAATCTTAAAAAAGCATCTCCGATAAACCCTGAAACAAAAACTAAATCACCGGCTTTTCCTTGGTTGCGCGCTAATATTTTATTTTTTTTCGTTACACCAAAAATCGTAATTGAAAAAACTAATTTATCAGAAAAAACGGTGTCGCCACCGAGTAAATCAAGCTTAAACTCATTTTGTACTTCCTTTAATCCACGCGAAAAATCCGTAAAAAACTCTTTATTTAATCTATCATTTTTAGAAAAACCCAGCATGTAATAAAGCGGCTTGGCACCAGACGCTGCAAGATCTGAAAGATTGCTATACAAAAGTTTTTTAGCAATTTTATAGCCGCCATCGCTAAATAAAAAATGGCGATTTTCAACCATCATGTCTTTGCTTACAACTAATTGTTCGCTTGATTTGATTGAAAAACTAGCAGCATCATCTTTTAAACCGCGCGCAGCTTTACTTGCGGCGAGGGGGGCGAAGTATTTTTTTATTAGTTGAAATTCTTGCATTATTGAATATGTTTGTTCGGAGTTTACCGTCACCCTTCGACAGGCTCAGGATGACTGCTGAAAAGCTAAGCAGTCACCCTGAGCCTGTCGAAGGGTGACGGTAAACTACAAATCGTAATACAATATAATTTTCCTATGCTAAAAACACAATTCCTAAACGATATTAAGCTTGAGCTTGAAGATTTGAAAAAAAACGGGCTTTACAAAAGCGAATATGAAATTACCAGCCCGCAATCTTGTGATATCGAGATCTATCATCAAGGTTTAAAAAAACATGTGCTGAATTTTTGCGCCAATAATTATTTGGGTCTTGCCAATAACGAACATTTAATTGAAGTTGCAAAAAAATCTCTAGATCAATACGGACTTGGCACGGCTTCTGTGCGTTTCATTTGCGGCACTTTTGATTTGCATAAAAAATTTGAAAAAAAGTTGGCCGAGTTTTTAAAATTTGAAGATGTTATAACTTTTTCATCCTGCTTTGCCGCCAATGGTGGCGTGTTCTCCGCTCTTTTAGACGAAAATGATGCAATCGTTTCCGCTGATTTAAATCATGCTAGCTTGATTGATGGAATCAGGCTTTGCAAGGCTGCGCGCTATTTCTACAAATTTGATGACATGCAGGCTCTAGAAGAAAAATTAAAAGAAGCACAAAAGCATAAAAATATTTTAATCGTTACGGACGGCGTTTTTTCAATGGACGGCGACATTGCCAAGTTGAGAGAAATTTGCGACTTAGCGGAAAAATATTCGGCAATGGTTTTAGTGGATGATTCACATGCCACTGGTTTTATCGGTGCTAATGGTCGTGGAACACTAGAGTTGTGTGGCGTGGAAGGCAGGGTTGATATTTTAACTTCAACCTTAGGAAAAGCATTGGGTGGCTCAGGCGGCGGATTTATTGCTTCTAAGAAAGAAATAATTGATAAGTTAAGAAATAAAGCTCGTCCTTATTTATTCTCAAACAACTTGTTGCCAATGACTGCAGCAACTGGAATTGAGATCTTAAACATGATCTCATCTTCAAAAGATTTAATTAAAAAATCCGCCGAAAATACCGCTTATTTTAGAAAAAAAATGTTAGAAGCCGGTTTTGATTTGCGCGATAAAAATGCTGTGCATCCGGTAGTTCCGGTAATGCTTTACGATGCGATTTTGGCCGCGAAGTTTGCTAAAAAAATGGTGGAAGAAGAGGGTATATATGTAATCGCATTTTCTTTTCCGGTTGTGCCAAAAAATGAAGCAAGAATTCGGGTACAAATTTCAGCGGCTCATACTAAAGAGCAATTGGATAAGGCTATTACGAGTTTTGTGAAAGTTGGGAGGGAATTAAAGGTTATAGAATAACCAATATTTAAACAGTGTGGCAATCTGTTGCATAGTCAACACAACAGATTGCGAATTGGAAAGCGTCACCTTTTGAATTCAATTTCTTCTACATCACCAAACATCTTTTTAACCACATCATCATTATCTTTTGATTCATGATCAATTTGAGGAGCAGAGCCAGGAATATCTGTCGAAGCTAAATTTGACAAAGGAGAAAGCGGGGTTGGTGATGAAAAGGTCACTCTTCTTGCACCGATTCTATCACCGGGTCTAATATCATTTGTTTTTCTAATATCATTTGTTTTAAGTAATGGCTTATTACTAACTACGCTTGATTGAGAAAGCGGAGATGTTGGAGATAAATTAGAAGTTGGGGAAGGGTGAGCATTTTCTTCAACCACAATTTCTTCAACTTTAACCGTAATGGCAGCCTCTGTCTCCTTAGTTTGCTGATGCACATTAGTTTTACCTTGTGCAGAAGCATTACTATCAGGACTAACAGTCTGATTATTAACTCTATATCTACGGTAAGCTCGACCTGCCTCTGAAGATAATGCAACTACTACCATCATAGCTCCCACTACACCATATTCGGTTGCTAGTCCAGCAGCCTCTGCAGCAGTTTCTACACTTCCTCCTGATCCAAAATAACCTGCCACCGAAAAGCATCCCGCACCAGCTAGAGAAGAAATTATTGTCACAAGACGAGTTGTTATATTTACACCTCCTTGGCCAAATACTCTTCTAAGAATACTAGGTTGCTGTGGAGCGGCATTTTCTACAATATAGTCAACACCTCTAAATCCACTATCTTCACTACTTCTTGGGGCAACTTTTATTGTTTTAGTATTAGTATTTTTTGCTGACATAACCTTTAAAAAAATAATATTTAATTTTACATACTTGGGGCAACTTTTATTGTTTTAGTATTAGTATTTTTTGCTGACATAACCTTTAAAAAAATAATATTTAATTTTACATAATATATATTATGGGGAAAATACATTACGTAAAACTATCGCTTTAGTTACTGTTTTTTATCGCAATAACAATCGCCTTTAAATTTGTAAACAGTTTTAGGCTTCACCACTGCTTTATATTTTTTCTTATATTTTGGCACACTAGTTACAACCTGTCCACTGGGTCCTGATATAAATTTAAACTTCTTCACAACAGTGTTATTACCTTCATTATTTTTAACAATCATGGGGATTGGTGACTGCGCAGAAGATTTTGTTACCGGCAATATTGATTCATTAAAAACCGCATTAGGATTAGCTATAGGCACAATCGGCTTGGTGTAAACAACCTCCTCTTCTGTTTCATCCTTCTTAATCTTAAATACTTTGTTTTCTAAAGACGGAATAGGCGGAGTAGATTGGTCTTTTTCTTTAATTAAAGGCTCGGCTTTAATAACACGATCCAAATAGCTTGTAAGCAAACCTTGCATTACTTCATTTTCATGGTTGCGCGCAATAACAAAAGCTTCCGTCAATTGCTCTTTTAAAAGCCTGATATCCATGTTTTGAATAAAATCAAATTTCTCAAACATGAAATTTAAACATTCGTTGCAATTGGATAAAGCCGCGTGAATTATGGCGGATTCGCCGGTTAAATTGGTTTTGCTTGCTATAGCTTTTTGATCAAGTAACAATGCCGTAATATTTTGGTTACCCGCTAAAGCTGCGCGCATCAATGGTGTCCAGCCTTCATTATCAACAACATTAACATCGGCACCATTTTCAATTAGAACTTTCACAATTTCAAAATTGCCTTCGCGACATGCCAGATGCAGTGAAGTAGCACCTCCCAAATTTTTTTGATTTATCAATACCCTGCCCGCTTTGGCAAAAAATTTAACACCGTTTAAATCATTACTTGCAACAGCCGACATCAATGAATTAATGCCCGCAACCGCACCAGCATTATTATCATAAAGACTTTCTATTTGTGCTTTGATTGGCTTAATGGAAAAAAATACAATAGCAAAAACAAGCAAAAAAATACGGTTTACGTTTTTTTGATTTAAAACGTATTGACTGCAGATAAAGCTGGTTTTGTTTAGTAAAATCAGAATTTAAATAATAATTAAAGAGATTATGGACTCCGTCATGCAATATGGCGGAAGCATTACTGCTATGTCACTTCCTGCATTAATGGGTCCAAAAACTCATTAATAAATTATTTTAAACTCACTAATTTTTCCATCTATTTTCCAATTCTTTTATTAAAGATTTTTTTTCAGGTTCATAAGGTTTTTCGATCCAAGTTTTAGCACCATTTTGCAATAAATATTTCACAATAATATCACGTTTATAACGGTGTGCAATGGCTAAAGCAGTGAATCCGTCATCATCCATAGCATTTATATCAATTCCTTTTTTAAAAAATAATTCCACAGCCGGTAAAAAGCCAACACGCACCGCATACATCAAATAATTGCGCCCGAAAGCATCAAGATAATTCGTTAAATCAGCTTTATTTTCCGCGAGCAAATTAAGTGCCCTATTATCGGCAAGTTCAATTGCAATATTGACCGGAGTATAGCCCAAAGAATTTGGCATGTTTGGATCCGCGCCTTTAGCTAATACCGAAGCAATCACGCCATAATTCTGAATTAAAATGGCGTAAGTTAAAATCGTATCACCGTTTTCATTAATCTCATTTGGATTTTCGACATTTTTATAAGCAGCATTAAAATATTCGGTATCATAGCGCTGCCTGATTGCATCAAACATTATATCAATTTTTTCTTTATGAGTTAAAATAACCGGAATGTGTAAATTATCCTGCGTACGATAGCGGTTTAAAATCGGAATTGCAGGAGCCTCATCAGAAATAAATTGGCTAAAAGTTTTTCGCTGCGGAATTATTTTTTCTTCTGTAGCAAAAAATTCTTCTTGTTCTTTATTTTTGTCAATCTTTATCAAGTATTGGGCCCGTAGTTCTTGCAGCTTTTTTAAATTCTCCTTTGCACTTCTTTCTCTTTTCTTTTCTTGTTCTAAACGTTTTTTTAGATTTTGTTTTTTTACAGAATTAATGTATTTTTCAGTTGGCTTTTTTATGTCAGCAGACGTTGTAGCAACAGGCTTTATCACTTCAACTTGTTTTTTTTCTTCAATCTTTTTTTCAACGGAATCGTCAATTATTTTTGTTTCACTGCTGGTCTTTGGCGTTGGTTTTTCAGGCGCTTTCGGCTGAACAATTTTTACTTCCTCCTTGGACTTCTCTTCTTGTTTTTCTTCTTTTTTTATTTCCCCAGCTTTATCTCTCTCGTCAAGAGCATCAAGGCCCAACGACTCTATATCAACCTTAACTTTTGCCGGATCGAATGGCTCAGCTTCAGCTTTTTTTTGCTGTAATTCCGCCGTAATTTCATCCAACGAAGGAAGTTTCTCATCCGCCCTCGCCTCACCAAGCGCCAAGCAGCAAGCACTAAGCACTAAAAAAAATGAATATTTGCGAAAAGCTGTCAACATGCCTATTTTACCGGATCGAAACCAGTTTTTTTTGATAATGGATTACATCTTAAAACACGCAATATTCCACAAAAAAAACCTTTAAGCAAACCTTTTTTTTCAATTGCTTCAATCATATATTGCGAGCATGACGGAGTAAAGCGGCACTTGTACGGGCCAAGCATTGGAGAGATGGCGATTTGATAGAATTTTATTAGTAAGATTAATAGTTTTTTCATATAAGCATTTTCAACCATTCATCTTCATCAAGCACTGTAATTCCAAGCTCTTTTGCCTTCTTCAATTTAGATCCCGCATCTTCACCCGCAACCACAAAATCGGTTTTTTTTGAAACCGATCCAATCACTCTCATTCCCAAATCTTCCGCTTTTTTCTTAGCTTCCATTCGCGTCATTTTTGTCAAACTTCCGGTAAAAATAATTGATTTTCCGCTATATTCAGAAACATTATTTTTTATTTCAGCATCAATCACAGCTAGTTCTGGTTCTAAATCGCGCACCATTTTAACATTCTTTTCATCAGTAAAATAATCAATTATCGCATTAGCCATTTTTTCTCCAATACCGTCAATTGCGACAAGATCTTGATAAGATTGATCTTGTATTAATCCTTCTCTGTCAAGCTTCGACAAACTCAGCATAACCTGAATAAAATTCTCATAAGAAACAAAATGCTGCGCAAGCAGCTTGGCCGTAGTTTCGCCAACATGCCTTATTCCGATTGCATAAAGCAATTTTCCCAGTGGAATTTCTCTTTTTTGATTTATTGCCAAAAATAAATTATCTACCGATTTATCACCCCAACCTATTTTTTCGCGCAGCGGATTTGTGGAAGTTTTTTCATGTTCTTCCAATTTAAAAATATCGGCAAAGCTTGTGATTCGTCCTTCCTCGAAGAAATTTTCAATTTGTTTTTTACCAAGTCCGGTAATATCAAAAGCATCTTTTGACACAAAATGTTTTAAAGTTTCTTTTAACTGCGCTTTGCACGACAAGCCCCCGGAGCAACGCAGCACCACATCCTCAGCATTTTCAATAATTTTCGCTCCGCAAACCGGGCAATTTTTTGGAAAAATAAATGGCTTAGAATGTGCTTTTCTTTTTTCTAAATCAACCTCAAGAACTTGCGGAATCACGTCACCGGCGCGTTGAATCAAAACTACATCGTGAATGCGAATATCCTTGCGCGCTATTTCATCTTGATTATGCAAAGTGGCGCGCGAAACAATTACGCCGCCAATATTTACCGGTTTTAAAATGGCAACCGGAGTCAAGGCTCCCGTGCGTCCGATCTGTATTACAATATCTTCAATTTCAGTTTTAGCTTTTTGCGCAGGAAATTTATGAGCAATGGCAAAACGTGGACTGCGCGCTACAAAACCAAGGCGGCTCTGCAATTCAAAATCATTAATTTTATAAACCATACCATCAATATCATAATCAAATTCATATCTTTGGTCATTGATTTTTTGGTAAAGTAACATCACTTCATCAAGGTCGCGGCACAGCTTAGAATGAGGTTCAGTGGCAAATCCGAATTCTTTTAACTTATGCATTAATTCGCTTTGCGATTTACAATGAAAATCATCAGAAAATTCACCTAAAGCATAAGCAAAATATTTCAATTTGCGCGAAGCGGTAATTGACGGGTCTAACTGACGCAAAGATCCGGCAGCCGCATTCCGGGGATTGGCAAAAATTTTAGCTCCCTGCTCTTCCTGTTTTTTGTTGAGCTCTTCAAAATCATTTTTTCCCATGTAAATTTCCCCGCGCACTTCCAAGATTTGCGGCGGATTTTTTATTTTTAATTCCAGCGGAAAACCTTGAACTGTTTTAGCATTTTCAGTAACATCTTCACCTTCAAAACCATCACCACGCGTCGCTACAAAAACCAACTTACCATTTTCATAGCGCGAGCTGTAAGAAAGCCCGTCAATCTTGGTTTCACAGAATAATTCAAGTTTTGGTGAAGCGTTAAAAAATAAATCCGTCTCTTGTTTATCAAGGCCCAAGAAGCGTTTTATACGATCAATAAAATCCTCAATATCTTCTTTACTAAAGCCGTTAGACAGTGACAGCATTGGCTTGGCGTGTTTTATCTTGAAAAAAATATCAAGTGATTTTGCGCCAACATTTTCTTTTTCATCAACAAAAAATTGTGGAAATTCTTCACGATATTTTTCTAATTCCAATCGCATTTCATCATATTTTGCATCAGAAATAAGTGGTGCATCAAGAGTATGATAAGCCTTGTCATGCCTGGCTATTTCGGCTTTTAACTTTATGATTTTTTCTTTTATATCGGACATTTTAATAAAATTTTATCCTTCAATAACTCCACCACCTGCATCATCTTCTTTTTTATCCGCTGCCCCTGAGCCCGCGTTTTTCGCACCCTCTCCGCCTTTATTAGCTTTGCTATTTTTAGTATGATCCGGCATGTAAGGTTCTTGTTTAGGAATATCAACCTTCGGTAATAGGCGGCTCTTAAACATTTTATCCGCAAAATATTTTATTTTTTTACAACGAATCGGCGGTTGCGATTCAATCAAAATAATTTCTTCGTCGCGAGGTAATTGAATAACCTCTTGCGGAAGCAATAGCGCGCGCTGCGTATCAGATAAGTGCAATGAACGCGCACCGGGATTTAAATCTAAATATTTCGGTTTATTATAAGAAATTTGCGTCGCAGTTTTATTACCGATTAATTGCGAAATTAAATTCGCCGTTTCCATGTTGTTCGCCGCGAAAGTTACGCGATAAGTTGAGTTTGATAAAAACGAGTTCATACCGCTTTCTTCATAGATTCCTTTCAGCTGCTCGGTATCTTGAATAATCAAAAACAAACGCACTTTATAACCACGAAAATAAGCGATACCGGCTTGAAATTGCTCCATTTTCCCAAGAGTCGGAAACTCGTCCATCAGCATCAACACGCCGAATTTTTCTTCCGGGCGCGGCATATGCGCGGTAAAAAACGCCGCGGCCTGTTGGTAAAACATATTCATCAAAGGCTTTAAGCGTGTAATGTTATCAGGCGTTAGACCGGCATAGCAAGTATGCGGCGTCAATTTAAATTCGTGCAAATTAAAATCACTGGTCGCCGTTGTTGTATCAATCAATGGGTTGGCCCACAATTCGAGAGACGAGTTCGCCGTTGATGTCACCGAACCACGTTCTTTGTCAGGCTTTTGTAAATAAGCCGCAATATTCATGTAAGAAACCGGGTGAATTTTTTTGCCCATTGTGTCAAGAACCACAGCTAAATTGTAAACAACGTCATCGTTACGCAGAGTTCGCACCACCTCTCCGAGCGTACAAGGCTTGTCTTCAGCCGCCACCAAATAAAGCATCACACCGGTTAACAAAGCACGCGCTTCGTTTTGCCAAAATTCCTGTTCCGGCAAGAGGAAGTTGCAAATTTTTTGCACGTCATCCACCATTTGTCCGGGCTTTTTGGAAATCCAATCCATCGGATTATAACAGTGAGAAATACCGTCAGGATCGGCCGGATTCCATAATACGACCTTTTGTTTCAAATGTTTTTTACGCCAACCGGATGTAAGCTCATAGTTTTCCAATTTAATATCATGCACAATTACCGATTCTTTCCAAAATAATAAATTAGGAATTACGAAACCCACACCTTTACCGGAACCCGTTGGCGCGAATAGCAGTATGTGTTGATAGCCATCGGTGATGAGCAATTTATTTTTATACATACCAAGCAAAACACCAGATTTACAACGCAATCCCATTTTTTTAACCTGCTTCGGACTCGCCCATTTAGCATCACCGTGAATAGATTCCGGTTTTTTAAACGGCCGCCAATCCATCAAGGGCGCGCGGAAAACCCAGGCTAAAGTAAATAAAATTCCATAAGGCAAAATCGTGGTTATCCATAATTTCGTTGTGAAGCCGTTATAGCTTGTGGGAGTAAGCTTGCCGTAATTAGAAAAATAAAATTTCCAATAAGTAAAAAGCGTTTGAAAAAGAAAAATAAATTGCTTGTCTAAAGACAAATGTGAATAGGCTTTTATAACGTCCCAACGCCCGGTAATAGTGACTAAAACCAAAGTTCCGGTCAAATAAAAGCACAACGCCAAGACAAATAAAATCAATAAGGTTATTATTGTAAAATTGCGGATATGTCTTATGAATGGGATATCTTGCATTTATTTTTTTCGAAGAGAGAAATTTTTTTGGAATTGAAAATTATTTGTAAAATAAATGTTTGAAAAAGAAAAGCAGAAATTTATTTTGATTTTGAGTGAAATTTTTGTTATGGTTGGATTTAAGTTTTAATTATTTATTAGATTGAATGAAAAGAAATCCTAGCGGCTCAGTTTTACCTGATGCCCCGAAAGGCGCTTTGCCCCCAAAAAATCCTAGAGGCCCTAAACCTCCTGCCTCTTTAATACCGGCAAGTGGCGGAAATTCCCCGAGAGATAGAGATATGGTGGCGAGTGGTGGAGCTTCACCGGGAAGCGTAAGGAGTGCGGTCACTACCTCAGCCCTTTCGCGCTCCTCTTCTCGAGCAGCTTTAAAATCAGATGAAGTAAAAGAACTAACCGTAAAATTTTCTAGTGATTACGTAAAATGCGATAGACGTTTTGGATCGTATTATGATGAGTTGGAGTCTTTTGCAAAAAAACCAGAGTTTATAACAGAAGATACGATTCCGATAAAAGATTTTAGAAATAGAACTAAGTTTAAATTATGTGGAATTGGTAGTAACATAGCTAACGATAGTAATGCTTTTAGAACTTTAATTCATCTCTTTTACCAAAAACCAAGAGAAATAAAAGTACCCGGATCCACCGATGAATTTGTTGATTTAAAAAGAGATAAAGAGGTTACCAAATCTAAAATTAAAAAATTTTTTAAGCAATTAAGCAAAGAAGTTGATGGCATAAATAGTGAAGAGCAATTAGAAGATCTATTGCGCTACGGAGAATCTGTAGCAGCAAAAGAAGATTTTCATTCTAAATTAAGCTATTTTGCCACTTATTTCTTAAGACAATTTATATCGCAAAATAATGAAACAAAAAACAACCTGCCCTTTAATTTTCTTAAACATGCAGTAAAATGTGAAATAGCCTTGCTTGCAAAACAGGCAGCCTCTCTAAGAGTGCCAAGGGTTGATGTCAATATGTTTAACCGCACAAGAATAACTTCCGGATATTCAAGAACATTTGAAGCAGTTCCTTCATCTGTTAAAGCAATAGAAAATGATTTTCCTCTTTGGCACGAAGAAGCTCAAAAGATCATGGATAATGAGTGTCGTTTTCCAATATTAGTATGCTATAAACAAATAACAAAAGTAAGAGATAAAAAATTAAATACAGCCTTTGCCTCACCGGCAATTAGGCCATTTATCTCAAAATTTGGCATTAGACTTGATGATGCTGATTTTGCAAACACTGACTTAACAGGAGAAGAAAAAGCAGAAAAGGATGAAGAAGGAAAGTTTTTACTTTCCGAAGACCAGCTAGACGCACTTGAAGCTATAGATAATGCATTATTTCAACATCAGCAAGAACGTAGAACTTATGGAATAAAAGCAGATATCAGAATTCCAACGGGAGGAGGGAAAACTTTTTTAACCGGGGTAATAGAAAAAAAATATGGAGAACTCTTTCCTGCAGGAATCACTACTTTAGATCTAAATTCTAACCCACAAATAGTAACAAATCTTTTTAATGGATCTGAAGAATTAAATGGTCAATTAATAATGCTTGATGAAGCATTTTTTTATGGCGATTATTTTTTGCGCATTGGTCAAGATTCCTCTACCCCAGAAAAAGATATTCAAACCCAAAGAAATATTGCGATAAGAAATTTGCGCAAACGCGGGGCCCATGTTATAGTGCTTGGCGCTAGTGAAAGTTTAGAAAAAATAGATTATGAAATTGAGAGATTAAAGACAAAAACAGAGGAAGCGCAAAAAGATTTAAATACTTTAGAAGAAAGAATTGATGTTCTTGAACAGGCTATTCAATCTTTTGAAGATTCTGTAAAAATATTTGAACCCAGATATTTAGACTATGCCTTTGGTGCAAAAGATATTACATATTGGAATGATAGTAATGAAAAATCTAGAACAACGAAGCAAAAGAGTTTTATCAAGGATGTAGAACAAGTTATAGATGTTTTTCAAACTAACAACATTAGCCCTGGACTTGTATTATCAATTGCTGGAGATAAAACATTAGAAGATATTCTTGAAGCTGCGAAAAATCTAAGTGGCATTGTTACAAATAAAGAAAGCGCTTCTGCTAGTGCAAAAGAGGCAGCAACTTTTCCTGTTTATGCAGCGTTTAAAAGATTTAAACGAATTGTAGAAAATACCGAGATAAAAAAACTTTTGTCGGAAACCAAAGCACAGAAAGAACGAGAATTATCAAGATTAAAAGAGAGTAATGAACCAGAATGCGAACCGGCATTAAAATCCGCGCTTGAAAGAAGAGAAAATAAACTTGAAGGAAAAATACGTCAGCACCAAAGCTTAGCAGAAAGAAGAAATGAAAAAACAAGAAGTCGGTTAGACAGATCGGATTATAAAAAACTTGATCCAAAAACAGAATTTAAATCTAAAGACGCTGATCTTACTGATTTACCAGACGACGGTGCGATTAAATTGCAATATGTAGTGCCTGATTTTGTTTTAAAAGAAGCGACACAACAAAGAATTGCCAGAAGATGTTTTAATGAGAAAAAAGCTGATGCCATAGTTTTTCCATGGCTTAATCAAGACAATGATAAATTAGGTTGTATAGTTTTTACATTAAGTAAAGATGAAAAACTGCAATCACAAAAATTCACCTCTGAACAAATACAAAATGGCGAATTAACCAGCATAAGCAAAGTATCGCGCCTTTTTACGTTTTTTGATAAAAGAAATGCCATAGGTGGAGATTATGGCGATTGCAGTGCCGGAATTACGCATCAATATATTCATGTAAATAAAAGCGATCGCTTAACCTGGAATCGTTTAATGCAATATAACCGCAATAGAACTGCGGAAGTAATGATGGCAGAAAGCCCAATGCCTGGCGCTACTGCCGCAGCAAGGTCTGCTATGGTTGTGCAAAGAAAATTTTTAATAGATGAAGATATAAGAATGGATGCTCTAATAGCTAAAGTTTATGCAAATACAATAGAAGACGATCATGCTCATTCGGTAGGTTTTCAGAATGCAAAAAGGGAAATTCCTTTTAAAAAAAAGCATTTAACCACATCTACCGCTACAGCAAAGAGAGCAACAGATGCTACAGATAACGATGCTTTGGATGCACATTTACCCAAAGGAGTAACAATACCACGCTTACCTCTATCAACAGCACTACCAACAACAGATGCTACAGATAACGATGCTCTCATGGCAGAATTATTTAGCAATGAAGGAATAACGGATGCACCTTTACCCCGAGCAAAAGGAGTGGCAATACCACGCTTACCTCTATCAACAGCACTACCAACAGCAGCTGCAGGAGGCGCAGGAGGACCTGTAAAATCTGAAAGAAGATCTGTTCCACAGCCACCGCCTTATTCTCCTCCAAAGACACCACCTCAACGCACTGCAGAAAGTATTGATCCTGATGAAGATGATGATTTTGATATAGACGCAGCTTATGTTCCTTCTAGACAACAAACAGCCGTTCCAATCAAGGGAAGTGATTATGATAAAAGCTTAGCTGAAAAATATTTTCCGGGATCGGAAAAAGCTGATAATATAACTTGGCCACAAGCGCATACATTAAAGCTTATTGAAAAAATAGGTGAAGAAAATTTATTAAAAAAAGCTGCGGGAATACTTTCTTATTTTAATGGAGAAATAAATTTAGCTAAATTTACCTCAGACCTTCCCGAAGAAAACTCGTTAGTATCACCACGATTTCATAGTGATGCTCAAGATAAAATTAATTATGTTTCTGATCATTTTTCTTTTGAACATAGCGAAGTTTTTGAAAAACATTTTGGGACATTGCGAGAAATACCAGTAAGTTCTAGATCTTTATCATCATCAGATTTAACAAAAAATCCCAATTTATTGATGCTAACCTGTTACGCTTGCGGGGAGCATATTGGCCAATCCTTTAATTACGCTAATGAAGCAAAGTTATCAATATATGATAACAACATTGCAAGTAATTGTGATGAAATTGATAAAATAATAGGAAATCTTAATATTACCAGTAAGACTAGTGATATACCTTCTGATGAAGACGCTTTTCTTGCTGAATTAGAGGACTTGCTTAGCAATACAGTCCCTGCTTCCTCTGCCGTTCCTTTGGGACACAATAAATTACAAGTAGTAAGACCGGCTCAAACAAGGCATAATTAAAAAAATGTGATGCTGTTTTCTCCTCCGATTCTTACTCCCATC